>CACZQM010000164.1 GCA_902783285.1 uncultured Desulfovibrio sp.
CACGACTTTGAACCAGCCCATGAAAAGCCCGAGGGGGATGCCGACGAGCAGGGAGAGCCCGTACCCGATGAAGGCCTCCTGGACGGAAGTCCAGGCATGCTGCCCGAGGGTGGCACCGTCGGGGTTGATGTTGTCCAGCTTATCGATGAAGGTCTGAACGACGGTCGATGGGGCTGCCAGCAGCGTGTCGGGGATGAAGCCCGTGCGGACGGAGATCTCCCACAGCGCGAAAAACGCTATGACGCTCACATACGGCAATATGATCAGGGGAAGCGGCTTTTTGACCTCTACTTTCTGGTACGCCATAAAACTATCCTTTTCGTTGCGTTCAACGATGGCGGGCGGGCGGCCTCGGCCTACCACCAGCGGATAAGTTCCGTCACAAGCTTGCGGATCTCGACAAACTTGGGATCGATAAGGTCGCGCGGACGCGGAAGATCGACGATGACTTCCTGCTTGATGCTTGTCGGCTTGTTGGTCAGGACAAGGATGCGTTCGGCGACATAGACGGCTTCCTCGATATTGTGCGTGACAAAAAGCACGGTGCTGCCCAGGGTGCGCCAGAGCTTGACGAGTTCATCTTCCAGATAATAGCGCAGCTTGACATCGAGCTGTCCGTAAGGCTCGTCCATGAGGAGGAGGTCGGGATTGACGGCGAAGGCACGCGACACGGCGATGCGCTGCATCATGCTCGCGGAGACCTGGTTGGGATACAGGTCGGCGCAGGAGGAAAGCCCGACGAGCTCCATGATCTTGTTGGCGCGTTCTTCGCGCTCAGCTTTGCCAACGCCTTTGATCTCCATGCCGTAGGCGACATTTTCCCGCACGGTCCGCCAGGGCAGGCATGTCGGTTCCTGGAACACATAGGAGATGTTGTGCTTCCTGGGGTTGGCGACCTCTCCGTCGATGAGGATCTCTCCCTTGGTCGTGGGCATGAGCTTGGAGAGGCAGTTCAGGAATGTCGTCTTTCCGCATCCTGTGGGACCGACGATGGCCAGCAACTCACCCTTCTTGATGGTGAAATTGATGTCATTGAGCACCGTCAGGTCGCCAAAGCTTTTGGTGAGGTTGTTCACCCGGATCTTAATGGGAGTTTCCTGATCTTCGAGCACGGGCTGCTCCTTTGTTGAATGTCCATCCGGGAAACAGTTCGCTATCCTTGCGACGTGCTTTCTGGCATGGCTGCTTTTCGCTGATCATCGGGAGGCCAGGATACGACTGTCTCTTTTATGGTCGAGCCGAGGAAATCGCTGCGTGATAATCGGGGATCTGGATTCGGATGCTGCTCTTTGGGCGGTGCGGTCTCCTTCTCTGAAAGGGGCAGAAGCGTTTTGGACCCCTGTAAGAATCCTTGTTGCCAATGTATGGATATTCCAGGGCAATGTCCACAAATTTTTCTATAACATCAAAAATTAACAAAGGATTTTTGCAATGGCATGGACGTGTGGCTCGGACGCTGCGATCTGGGGCGGCACTGCCCTGCCGTGCATGCGCCGCACCAAACGGTGGAGCGGTGAAATATGTTCCGCTGCGGGCGGAGGATGCCGGGCGTGCTGGGGATGACCAGCGGAAGGGTCCGTGCAAAAAGCCCGGGCGAGATCCATCGCCCGGGCTTGCCGGATCATTCTTCGTAGTTCGCTTCGAGCAGGGCCAGGATCTGGTCGCGCGAGGCTTTGCGGGGGTTGTTGTCCAGAAGGCGCTTGGCGGCGAAGGCCCTGTCAGCCGAAGCGGGCAGGTCTTCACGCTTCACGCCGTAGTTCTTGAGCCCGGTCTTGATGTCCAGGTCCCTGAGCAGGGCGCGGAATGCGGGCTCGACATCGGCAGCGCGCTCCAGCACGCTCAGGACGCCCGTGCGGTCGTCACCGCGGAGGATGTCCGCGACGATGGCGTACTTTTCCGGATTGGCAATATAGTTGAAGCCCACGGAGAACGGCGAGCAGATGGACATGGCAAGGCCATGCGGGATATGGCATTCCACGGGCAGCGTCGTCCCGATGGCATGGATGATGCCGTTCTGCGTATTGCCAAAGCCCATGCCGGCCAGGGCTGAACCGTACAGCATGGCATCGCGCGCGGCAAGGTTGCTGCCGTTGGCGAAGGCCTGGCGGATGTTCGCGCCCACGAGCTTCATGGCGGCAAGGTTGAGCGCGTCCGTGATGGGCGTGGCCGCGATGCCGCAATAGGATTCCATGGCGTGGACAAAGGCGTCGACGCCCGTCATGGCCGTCACGCGCGGGGGCAGGCCGACGGTGAGCGCGGCATCGAGCAGGACGACTTCGGCGTACATGTATTCGGAAACGACGCCCTTCTTGCCGCCGTTCTTGGTGTCCGCCAGCACGGAGATGTTGGTCATCTCGCTGCCTGTCCCGGCAGTGGTGGGGATGAGTATCTTGGGCAGGGTGGGGTTGGGCACCAGGTTGGTGCCGAAATAGCGGTCGATGGGACCTTCATTGGAAAGGAGGACGGACGCGGCCTTTGTGGTGTCGAGCGCACTGCCGCCGCCGAAGCCGATGAGCACATCGGCCTTGAAAGCCGCGGCCGCATCGGCGCAGGCCTGGATGGAATCCATGCTCGGCTCAAGCTCGGCCTTGGCAAACAGCTCCCAGGCGACCCCGCCTTCTGTCAGCGCATCTTCCAGGGGCTTCTGCACGCCCAGCTTCGCCAGTCCCGGATCCATGACGATCAGCACGCGGCTGCCACCGAGGTTCTTCACTTCTTTGGGCGCCTGCTTGATGGAGCCGCTGCCGTGAATGATCTTTTTTACCGTGTAGTGTGTGAAGGCCATGCCTTTATCTCCTCTGCTTTCTTGCGGTTCAAAAAGGCGGCGGGACAGGCCTGCTGCCCGCCGCCTGGCTTATGGCTTACAGGCCGAATTTCTTCTCCACGTCATAGAACGCCTTGTCGATGCCGGACACGATCTCCTCGATGTCGGACTTGGTGGCGATCAGGGCGGGGCAGAGGGTCAGCGTGTTGTTGAACTCGCGGAACGAGCGGGACGTCTTGCCGATGAGGACGCCGTGGGCCTTGGCTGCGCCGACCATGGCGTTGGCGATGGGTTCGGCGATGGGCTCCTTCGTGGCGCGGTCCTTGACGATCTCGATGCCGGCAAAGAGCCCGCGGCCGCGCACGTCGCCGATGATGGCGTGCTTTTCCTTGAGCTCCTTGAAGCCGTCCAGCAGGTAGCTGCCCATGGCGACGCAGTTGTCGAGCAGGTGCTCCCTCTCGATGATCTCCATGTTCACCAGTGCGGCGGCGGGGCCGGAGGTGCAGCCGCCGAAGGTGCTGATGTCGCGGAAGTAGGCGTCATGGTCGGAAGGATCGCCCAGGAAGTCTTCAAAGACCTTCTCGGTGGTCACGGTGCAGGAGATGGGCGCATAGCCGGAAGCCACGCCCTTGGCCATGGTCACGATGTCGGGCTGGACGTTCCAGTACTGGTAGCCGAACCACTTGCCGGTGCGGCCCACGCCGCAGACGACTTCGTCGAAGATCATCAGCAGGCCGTACTTGTCGCAGATCTCGCGCATGGTCTCATAGTATCCGTCCGGCGGAACGAGGATGCCGCCGCCGGCGGTCATGGTCTCCACGATCACGCCGCCCAGTTCGTCCGGACCGATGTTCAGGATGGCTTCTTCCATCTGCCTGGCCATCTTCACGCCGAGGTCGGCGCAGGGGCCGAATTTGGAGCGGTAGACGTCGCAGTCGGGGAAGGAATAGAAGCCGGGGGCGAAGGGGCCGTACTGCACGCGGCGTTCGAACTGTCCGCAGGCGCTCAGGGTGCCGATGGTGGTGCCATGGTAGTCGCGGTCGCGGTACAGGATGCCGGTCTTCTTGCCATTGTGCTTAAGCTGTCCGATCTGGCGGACGATCTTGAAGGCCTTTTCGTTGGCTTCGGAGCCGGAGTTGGAGATGTACACGCGGCTCATGCCGGGCATCTTGGAGATGAGCTTTTCGGAGAATTCGATGGTCGGGATGTTGCCGATGCCGTTGGCGAAATAGTTGAACTCGAGCATCTGCTTGGCGACGGCGTCAACGATCTCCTTGCGGCCGTAGCCGACGTTGACCGTCCATACGCCGCCGGAAACGGCGTCGAGGTACGTCTTGCCGGCGATGTCGGTGACGCGCATGCCTTCGCCTTTCACATAGATGGCGGGCTCGAATCCCTTGTGCTGGGTCAGGTGATGCCAGACGTACTTTTTATCGAGGGCGACGAGCTCCTCAGGGGTGTGGGCCATGATAGTATCCTCACGAGGCTGATGGTTGCATCCGGGGAGGGCTCCCCGGATGAAAAAACTACTTCAAAAGCTCGCAGACGCACTCGAGCTTGTAGCCGAGGGCATCCGCCACACCCTTGAAATAAACCTTTCCATCATAAGTGTTAATACCGCGGGCGAGCGCCTTGTCATCTTTGCAGGCCTGCTTCCAGCCCTTGTTGGCGAGGGCGACCATGTAGGGCATGGTGGCGTTGGTCAGCGTGAAGGTGGAGGTGCGGGCCACGGCGCCGGGCATGTTGCCCACGGAGTAGCAGACCACCTTCCCATGCTTTACCTTGTGCATGAAAGTGGGCTTGTCGTGGTAGGTGGCGCCGTGCTTCGAGGTGGGGGCGATGCAGCCGCCCTGGTCGATGGCCACGTCGACGATGGCCGCGCCGGGCTTCATCTCCTG
>CACZQM010000165.1 GCA_902783285.1 uncultured Desulfovibrio sp.
AAAGCTGCCGCCGTGCGCTGGACTGCCGGCGCGATCTGTGCCAATAGTAGCGGCGCCGGGGGCCCATCCCCCCATTTCCACCCCGTCCCTGCCACGCGCCCTTGCCCATGCCGTATCTCTCCTCAAGCCATAAAGCCACCATCATAGGGCTCTTTGCCCCGCTGTCCTGGGGAATGTCCGTAGGCCTGATACGCCGCATCACGGAAGATTTCGGGCTTGCGGCGGGGCTGTCCCTGCTTTACCTCTCCACCTGCGCATTCCTGTTTTTCCTTCCGGGGCTGCGGCCCAGGCTCAGGGATTTCCCCAAAAAATACCTTCTGTTCGGCATGCCCCTTGCCAACATCTATTCCATCTTCTTCTGCCTCTCCCTCTATATGTCTGATGGCGGCCAGCAAACGGTGGAAGTGGGCATGGTCAACTATCTGTGGCCCTGCCTCGTGGTCCTGTTCGCCGTTCTTTTCAACGGGCAGAAGGCACGCTGGTGGCTGTGGCCAGGCGTCGTCATCAGCTTTATCGGCGTCATGCTCGTGCTCGGCGGGGAGCAAGGCATCGACCCCGCCGGCATCGCGCAGAGGTTCCGGCACAATCCCTGGAGCTACCTCCTGGCCTTTTTCGGCGCCATCTGCTGGGGGGCCTATACCAACTTCACCAGGGCGTGGTCCAACGGCAACAATCCAACGCTGTACGTCTTCGCCATCGATTCCATAACGTTTTCCTGCATGTGGGCCGCAGGGTTCGGCGACCTTGGGGGCGGGAGCGCCATGGGATGGCTCAGCGTGGCGCTTGGCGCCATTGCCATGGGCGGATCCTATGCGGCCTGGTGCTACGGAGTGACCAAGGGGAACATCACCGTCCTTGCCATCTCATCCTATTTCACGCCAGCGCTTTCCTGCCTCTTCGCCATGATGTGGATCGGCGCGAGCCTGGACGGCAGCTTCTGGCAAGGCGTCGCCGTCATCATTGCGGGATCCCTGCTCTGCTGGAGCTCCACCGCCTTGAGGCGGTAGCGGGCATACCAAAGGAAAGGTCCAGTCCCGGGCCCCGCAGCATCCCCGGGCAGGCGGCATGAGGCGATGCCGGGGGACGGGGAGCCGTCCGGGAAGATGTGCCCAAAGGGGCCCTTGTGCGCAGGGGACGACAGGAACAACGGATGCAGACGCATACGGAGGTGCGTGGACGATGAACATTTCGATGAATTCGCCTGTGGTGCTTGGCTTCACCGCAGTTTGCAGCATGGCGCTGGTCCTGGGATATGTCACGGGCGGAGCGACGACCAACGCGTTTTTCAGCGCCTACCATTCTTCCCTGTCCAGCCCCATGACATGGTGGCGCTTTGCCGGCCATGTTTTTGGGCATGCCGGATGGCAGCATTTCATCGGGAACATCATGCTCATCCTCGTCATAGGCCCCATGGCCGAAGAAAAATACGGGTCGGGGAAGCTCCTCATGGTCATCCTGGCCACGGCGCTCACGACGGGGATCGCCCACTATGTCTTTTTCCCGCATGCCCGCCTGCTGGGGGCAAGCGGCGTCGTTTTCTCCCTCATCCTGCTTGCGTCGGTCACGGGGGCGAAGGATGGCGGCATCCCCCTGACGTTCCTGCTGGTCGCCGGCCTGTACATGGGCCAGCAGGTCTATGAGACCTTTTTCGTATCGGGCAACGTGTCGCACTCCACGCACATCATCGGGGGCATCGTGGGCGCTGCGATGGGGTTCGCCATGGAACGGAGCGGCATGGTGCGGAAAAGGTGACGGCTCCGGCATGCCGGCTCCCCTGCCCTGCTGCCGTGCGGGGCGCTTTCACTCCATGCGCATCAGGTCGGGCAGGGTCGCCTCGAAATCGACGCCGTACCAGGGCTGCTTAGGATCATTCAGCGTCACTTCTATGGTATGCGCCGTGTAGTCTGCCGCGATGCGCATGGCGTCACGCCAATCCAGGCCTTTCATGATCTCTCCCACGCAGGTGCTGGAAAAGAGGTCTCCCGTGCCATGGTAGGCGGCGTCGATCCTGCGGTTCTGGTACGCATGATACGTGCCTGACGCCCGGTCATAGCCCATGAACCCTGTTTTTCCTTCTTCCAGCGAAACGCCTGTCAGGACGCTGATGCCCGCGCCCAGCCCGCTGAGCCTGGTGAGGAGCTGCCGTATGTAGCTTTCATCGTAGCGCTCCCTGTATTCCATGCCTGTCATCAGGGCGGCTTCGGTCAGGTTGGGCACGATGATGTCCGCTACGGCGCACAGTTCGGCATTTTTCCGTACGTATGCCATGTCGAACGCCGGATACAGCCTGCCGTTGTCGGCCATCACGGGATCGATGATGACGCACGTGCCGGGGCGCCTGAAGTCCCTTATCAGGCCTTTTACCTGGTCGATCTGCTCCGCCGTGCCGAGGTAGCCGGTGTAGATGGCGTCAAAGGCCACGCCTTCGCTCTTCCAATGGCTGGTTATGGGGCCTATCTGGTCCGAAAGATCCTTGCACGTAAAGCCCTTGAACATCGTATGGGTCGAAAGGACAGCCGTGGGAAGGATGACCGTTTCCGCACCGAGGGCGGAGATCACCGGCAGCGCTATTGTCAGGGAACATTTTCCCAGGCACGATATGTCCTGGATGGTCAAGACCCGTTTCATGCGATTCCTCCTGTGCATGGCATTCGCACCCCTAGCAGGTACTATCTTGCAGGATATTGTCAACAGGCGGCCGCATGCGCCGCGGCAGCGTTCCCTTTTTCACGCTCAGTCCCCGCGCCTTGCGCCCTTCCCGCCCTCCCTCTGACGATTACGACGGCAGGCCGACCGGACGCGCGATGCGCCGGATCGTTGCGGGCACGGAAGGACGCGGCAGCGGCATCCGGGGCAGATGCCATGCCTTCCGGCTTCCGCGATGCAGGCATTGCTATGCGCTTGCGGGCATGATATCGATATTTTCAAAGGCAGGGGAAATCATCCTCAAGGGGGGAGGGACTCAGTGTCACGCCATCTTTCCACGGTCATGTTCAGCAACGACCCGAATTATCTCATCGCGCGCAGGCTCATCGAGATCGGACGCGAGCTATTCCATGCGCGCAAAGGGCATATCCTCGATTACGGCCTGGACCTGGGCCTCTCCCAGGTGGAAGCCCTCGTCTTCCTGGATTCAGTGCCTGCCGCGACCATCCGCACGCTCAGGGAATATCTTGAGATCAGCCATCAGGGCACCTGCGACATGGTGGGAAGGCTCAGGCAGAAAGGCCTCGTGGAATCACGCCCGAGCCTGTGCGACAAAAGGGCAAAGCATCTCTTTCTTACGGAAAAGGGCAGGGAGATCTGCATGGATCAGAGAAAGCGCGCATCCGAGGTGGGCGCCCGCTTCTTTGCCCGGCTTGATGAAGAGGAAAAAAAGCTGCTGTCATCCCTGCTGGACAAGATCAGCCTGGAATGATGGCAGGCTCCGTCCCGTACGGCTCCCAAAGATTTTCTGTCCACGCTTCACGCCTTGAAAGCTGCCGCGCACGATCGCTGCGCGGCAGCTTTTCTTCGGGACCACGCCAGGCATCAGGACGGCAGCCGAAAGCCTTTGCCGGCCGTGCCGCATCAGCCGCAGCGCGCATGGGCCATGCAGGCCGGAACGTCCGGAGCATCTTCCTCATCCCTGCCTTCCTGCCCCGCAAAAAGCATCCAGGAGCAAAAAAAAGCGCTTGACATGATGCCCGCTCAAAAAATACAAGTTCTTGTATGTTTCTGGCTGGACCTAGGCGCCGGGGCACCGCGCAAGCGCCCAGCCGGAAGGGAAGCCAGATCGCATCTGCTCGACCCGATGAGAGAAGAAGTACCGCGCATACGGTGATGTTTTTTATGGAAGATACACAGCGGGAGCATGACATTTCGGATGAGGCGTGGGCCCTTATCGAACCGCATCTGCCTGGACAGACAGGACAGACCGGCGGGTATCGCAAAGACAACCGCCTGTTCCTGGACGCTGTGTTCTGGATCTTGCGCACGGGCGCTTCATGGCGCGACCTGCCGGAAAGCTATGGCAACTGGGCAACGGTCTACAGGCGGTTCGTCAGATGGAGGGAAAAGAGGATCTGGGAAGATATCCTTGAAGTGTTGATCGATGAGCCTGGCTTTGCATGGCTGATCACCGCTGCCCCGCATGCCGCGGGATCCGGGAAAGGCAAACGGAAAAAGAAAACGGCAAAAAGGGGCTCGGCCGCAAGGTATGTCTGGCCGTGGATGCGCATGGTATGCCAGTCTGACCTTCTGGTGCAGCGGATACCGCAGCGGATCATGGCCGGGCTGCATTGACCGGGGGAGCACCGGCCCGATGCCTGCCTGGCCCGACATTTTGGCCTGACCCGTAGATCATGACATCCAGGACACCCGGCTTTCTTGGCCCATCGTGCCAAAGGAAGCACCGCATGCCGCCCGCACAGCGCCGAAATTTGCAGCGCCTTCCGTCGCCCTCCGCTCCCCCCCCTTGCAACAAGGCCACGGAAGGTGCTGCAATCCCCCTTATCATACCCCCTGCCGGGCGGGCCCCTGATCCCATAAGAGAAGACGCAGAAGAGCCGGTCGCCACCCGGCTCTTTTTTTGTGTGGATGCGGCGATGCATCAGATTTAATGGATCGCCATAGTACCACACTACGCATAGGGATGCACGGTGTGTCTGACACGCTTGACCAGGTCGCGCACACGTTTGCGGATAAAACGGGAGTTGACCTCGGCTGATAGTATCCCGGCCCTACGTTTTTGTGATGAAGGCAAGCATTACAACATATCAACTTGTATGACATGTTGACATGTCGATAACTTTGATCTATTCCTCGTTACGGGAAAGGAGACCTTCCCGCTTGAACAAAAAGGAATCAGGCATGATCACTACAGGAAAAGTTTCTGGCAGCACAGCTCCGGGGCGCAAGCGCAGTGTCGTCCGGCCAAAGCTGCACACCGCAGTCGTGGAATACCTGCTTGAAGACATCCAAAATGGCATCTACCAGGAGGGACAGGAACTGCCCTCCGAACATCAGCTGATGGCTGATTTTGGCGTTGGCCGCCCGGCCATCAGGGAATCGTTATCGACTTTGGAGCGCATGGGGCTGATCAGCATCCGCCCCGGAGCCCGCGCACGGATCCGGAAACCTACCGTCAAGCCGCTTCTGGGCGAGATGCGTGAAACGATGCAGATCTATGCGCTCTCTACGGAACGGCGCAGGGAACTTCACGAATTCCGCGTCCTTTTTGAATCCATGCTGGCAAGGGAACTTGCCAGGAAAATCACGAGGGATCAGCTTGACCAGCTCGAACGTTCCCTTATGGAACAGAGCTCAGCGCTTGGCAGTGTTGAGCGTTTCGCACGCCTCGACGTCGAGTTCCACAGGCTGCTGAGTGATTCCCTGGACAATCCGCTGCTGGGCATCTTTGCTGATTCCATCGCGGACTGGCTGCTGGATCAACGCTTGCAAACCCTGAAGCTTCCAGGGCGTCCGGAAGGTGCGCTGGCCGAACACCGCGCTGTCTTCAACGCGCTTGCACAGCACGACCCTGACGCTGCCGAATCATCCATGCGCTCCCATCTTGACCAGGTCGGCAGCGCTTACACGGCTGCTAAAGCCGGAAAGCGCTCAACATAGGCTGCACGGTGCCGCACACCGTGCCTTTCGTTGCAACCTTTGAAGGAGAAGTCTTCCATGCGCATCAAAAACATTTTCGCCGGTCTTATCGCTTCATTCATCCTGGGCGCACCGCTCTCTGGCAATGCTGCTGATGTGACTCTCAAGCTCGGCCACAATGCAGCGCCAGACCACGTCTATCATGCCATGGCTCTCAAATTTAAAGACGCCGTGGAAAAGCGCAGCAATGGCGCCATCGAGATCAAGATCTTCCCCGCTGACCAGCTTGGCTCGCAGCGCCAGCTTGTCGAAGGGGCCCAGCTTGGGACGACGGACATGGTGATCACTTCCGACTCCATGCTTTCCAACTTTATCGACACGTTCCAGGTGCTCAACCTCCCCTTCATCTTCCGTGATTATGACCACATGGCGAAGGTCATGGACGGTCCCATCGGCGATGGTCTCAGGAAAGACGCGGACAAGAAAGGCATCGTCGTCCTGGGCTACTGGGAAAACGGTTTCCGCGCCATTTCCAATTCCAAGCACCCCATCAACAAAGCAGACGATCTCAAAGGGCTGAAGCTCCGCACCAGCCCAGGAAAACTCGCGGTGGCCACCTTCCAGGCGTTCGGCGCCCTGGCGACTCCGATGGCAACGGGCGAAGTGTACTCGGCTTTGCAACTTGGGACCATTGACGGCCAGGAAAACTCCGCTGGCTTCGTGCTTTCGCAGAAATATTATGAAGTGCAGAAATACCTGTCCATCACAAAGCACCAGCATAACGTCGAGCCGTTGATCATCAGCAAGATGGTCTATATGGGACTGAAGCCCGAATACCAGCAGATCCTCCGCGAAGAAGCTGACCGCCTTGCCCCCGAAGCCCGCCGCATGGTCATGGAAAAGGAAGACAAGATCATTGCTGAACTCAAGACGAAGATCGCCGTGAACGAGGCCTCTGATCCTGATTCCTTTGTCCGCGTGGCCGCGAGCATCTATAAAGACTACGAAGCCAAATACGGTGACATGATCAAGGCCATAGCAGAAACCAAGTAGCAGATCCCTTTGTTGAGCGCATGTATCCAAAAGGCGGGGCAAAGACCCCGCCTCCACGCTGGAGAAGCATTATGCATCTCATTAGGATTCTTGAAAAAATATTAGTACCCATCAACAAGGTACTACAAGTGGGCACCATCATCCTCTTTGTTGGGATGACGCTCTGCGTCCTCCTCCAGGTCCTTCTGCGGTACGTGTTTGCCCTCCCCATGCCTTGGACGGAAGAGGCTTCTCGCTTTCTTTTCATCTGGGCCACCTTCATGGGAGCAGCCATAGCGTTCCATGACGGCGGGCATCTCAATGTCAAGCTCTTTGTCTCCAAGCTTCCCAAGGGTCGCCCCCAGGCCTTGTTCGCCCTGATGGCAGACATCTGCTGTTTCTGGTTCCTTGGAATGTATGCGGTACAGGGCTTCACGCTTGCCTCCCGGCTTTCCATGATGGGGCAGACGCCGCCCTCCATGGACTTCCTGCTCATGGGCTGGGTCTATCTGGCGATCCCTCTCGGCAGCGTTTTCATGATCGCCAATATCCTGCCTGGCGCCATCTCCCACCTTGTCCAGCTCATCAGCGGGACTGCAACAGAAGGAGATAAGTCATGAGCACGATCGTACTCTTCGGCCTTTTCTTCCTGCTGCTTCTCATTGGCGTTCCCATCGCGGTCAGCCTCGGACTTTCCTCGATGATCTCGCTGATGATCTTTTCCAATACCAACATGATGGTGCAAGAAAAAAAAACATTCAGCGGCCTCGATTCCTTCACGCTGCT
>CACZQM010000166.1 GCA_902783285.1 uncultured Desulfovibrio sp.
AGCTTCACGCGCACCTCGATCTACAACTACTTCCAGACCAAGGAGGAGATCTTCCTCGCCCTGATGCAGAAGGAATACGAGCGCTGGGTGGAGGAGCTGGACGCGCTGGCGGCATCCTACACCACCATGAGCGTGGAGGCGTTCTCCGGCGCATTGGCCCATACGCTGGAAAAGCGGGGCATGCTGCTCAAGCTGCTGAGCATGAACCACTTCGACATGGAGGAAAACAGCCGCCCGGAGTGCCTGCGAGACTTCAAGACGGCCTACGGCGCGTCCATCGAGGCGGTGCGCCGCTGCCTGGTCAAATTCTTCCCGAACATGGACGCCAGGGCGCAGCAGGACTTCCTGTACGCCTTCCTGCCCTTCCTCTACGGCCTGTATCCCTACACCACCGTGTCTGCGAAGCAGCGCCAGGCGATGTCGGAGGCGGGCCTGAACTTCGTGTACATGAGCGTATACGACATGGCTTATAGCTGCATCCGCGCGCTGCTGAAGGCGTCGGAGCAGGAAGGGTGAATCGTTCCGGGAGTTTGTATTGACATCATGTCATCTATAATGTATACTGGGAAATGACGTGATGTCTTTTTTGATCGATCGCACAGGAGAACGATCGGGTCGTGAAATCCATTCAAACTGGTGACGGCCACTTGAACACCTCCCGCGTCTGCATGGGCCTGGGCAACGCGGGGCAGAGGTCAGCACGCCTGGTCCACGGGAAACCGGAAGATCTGAGAGGAGGACAGCCATGGCAATCCTGGAAGTGGAATTCGATTCCAAAGCATTGAAGAGGACCGTATCCTTCCGCGCAATCCTGCCCTACGAGCGGTTCCAGCCGCCCTATCCCACGCTGTACCTGCTGCACGGCCTCTCCGGCAATAGCGGTCGGTGGATGTACTACACCAACCTCCGCTTCCTGGCGGAGAGCATGGGCATCGCCGTGATCCTGCCCTCCGCCGAAAACTCCTTCTATCTGGACATCCTGGTCAGGGACGGCTGCCTGGGCGACTTCGGCGAATACGTGGGCCAGGAGCTGGTGGAGGTGACCCGCGACATGTTCCCCCTCTCGCGCAGGCGGGAGGATACCTTCATCGGCGGCATGTCCATGGGCGGGTATGGCGCGCTGCGCAACGGCCTGAAGTACCATGATACCTTCGGCAGGATCGCCGTGTTTGCCGGTGCGGTGCACTTCTATGAATATCCCTTTGAATGGGTATCCACCCGGGGCAACGTCTGCGGAGAGCTTGCAAACTTCGGCGACCTGGATCAGACCCGGGGCACGGACCGCAATCCCAGGACGCTGATCAGCGGGATCGAGGCGCTGAACCGGGCCGAAGGGACCAACCATTTCCCGGAGCTCTACATGACGTGCGGCACGGAGGACGCCCTCCTGGGCGCCAACGAAGCCCTGGCGGAGGCCCTGCGTGCGGCGGGGGCTGGGGTCGCCTGGAAGCCCGTGCCCGGCGGGCACGACTTCGCCTTCTGCGACCAGAGCCTGCCCGCGGTGCTGGAATGGCTGCGCTCCGGATCGGATGTGCAGATCCACCCGCGCGCCCTGTAGCCTCACGCGCGTTGCTTCCAAAGCCTGGAAGGAGCGGATGCTCGCGCCGGGCATGGAAAGCCAATGAAAAGGCTTTTCACGAAATTCCGGGGAATCGCCCGTCACTCCCTCAGTCATGCTTCGCGCGTCCGCTCCGCGGGGGGCTGCAGCGGGGCCTTTTGGCGGCGAAACGGGCTGACGGAAGGAGCTGCCCATTCCTCAGGATTCCGTGATGAGCCAATGAAAAAGCAGCCCCGAAATGTACTTCTGAGCTGCTGGAAACCGAACTGAGTGCGGACTGAATCCCGTCGGCAGGCGGAGTTCAGTCCGCGTTCCTTTCAAACGCCACAGTTTCGCCGCCCGCCGCGCGGGTCCAGAGGAGCCTGCCGTCCTCCGCAAAGGCAAAAGCGGCCTGCCCCTCCTGGTGATCCTCTTCGACTTCGGTGGTTCCGCCGTCCGCCTCGTGGGTGATGATCCGGAGAGGGGAGACGCTCGCGGACGTCATGCGCTTGTCGTTGGGACTGTACAGGCAGGTGTACGTCCAGCGGTGGTCGGTTTTCTCATCGAAGGGCACGGTGACGGTGAACAGGTAGCAGACGCCGTGATCCTCCACCCGCAGCGCGGCGGATTCGCCCGTCCACAGGCCGAGGAAGGCCAGGGCTTCGCCCCGGGCTCCCGCATCATCCAGGTTCATTCTTGTCAGAACAACCGGCGCGTCCAGATGCTCGTCGTCAAAGGTCAGGATGTCCTCCGAAAGCGTCAGCGCGGCGAAGCTCAGGTCGTTCATCGACCAGCTCAGCTCCTCCAGGGACCCCCAGAGCCCGTCAAAGCGCTCCCGGGTGCGCGTGACGCCCATGCCATACAGGATGGCATCGTCGTCATCGTACATGCAGGAGGTGAACGCCCACACGTCGACCTCCCCGCTGTCGTCCATGAGCACGGCCCGGCACTGCATCTCCCTGCCTTCGCGCCAGATTTCCATGGTGATGCCGTCGGCGGCCCAGATGCCGCAGAAGTCGTCGGGCGCCTCCGCCCGGGCGCATACGACGGACGCGAGGCAGGACAGCAGCAGGGCAAGGGCAAGGATGCGATGAATGACAGGATGCATGTTTCTCATTTCCTCCTGGATCGAGCGGTGGATTTGGCAATGTCCCGGCAGTCGGAGCGGGTTGCAGGATGCGTTCCAATATGCAAAATGCGATTTCGGACGGACCACTGCGCTTGAAGGCGATGCTTCGCAGGCTTGCCCGGCGACCCGTCCACGCAGAAGCGCAGTCAAGGCGCCCGCAGCTGCGCCTCGGGCATCCTGAAAGCACACGTGGACAATCAGCGGTCGATGCGCAGAAAATAGACGTCGTTGACGCCCAAGCTGGCTTCGAAGGTCAACATGCCGTCCGCCCAGGCACATGCGGGCGTTTCGTCGATCATGGCGGAGCGCTCGCGCAGGTCGGAAAGCGCCCGACGCGTCATGTCGGCCGGACGGCCCATGGCTTCCCACAGCCCGAGGGGATTGCAGTGGGCCTCGTCGATGCGCTGGAGCGTGACCGATTTCGGCGGCTGGTCCAGCTCGACGCGCACCGCCACGGCCTCCTTCGGTGCGCCTTCCTGGTGCCTCATGCTCTGGCGGAACAGCAGCACCTGGGTCTGCGCGTCGCCTTCAAAGGCCGCGGCCTCCACGGAGCCATCGCCGACCGCCTCCACGTCCCTGCGAACATCGCCCACCTCCGCCAGCATCCGCATGGCGTGGAAGGTGGGCTTTTCGATGCCACCCTGGGAGATCAGCCCGAAGCCGCCGTGGAATTCCTCGCTGAACTGGTGCAGCTCCTCGAAGATGTCCGACATGCACCAGACGCTGGTTCCCTCCGTC
>CACZQM010000167.1 GCA_902783285.1 uncultured Desulfovibrio sp.
GCGCCGAAGACGTCCCGGGCGTGCACGGCCCAGCCGTCCACCGTGGAGCGGTCGAAGCCGGGCAGGTCCCCGGGCGCGATGAAGTCGTCTTTCAGATAGCGGCCGCAGGCCATGTCCAGGGGGACGTTTTCCCCGGGCAGCGCCTCGAAGCCGCGCAAAAGGGCAAGGATCTCGTCAACGGACTTGAGGGAAAGGAAAGGCTTCATGTTATCCTCCGGAAGCGGGAGCACAACATACTATAAAAGACGCGCGGAAAACAGGAAAAAACAGGAAAAAAAATCAGGACCGGTGATTTTTTGCGGCAACATGCCGGCAAATTTGAAGAAATCCATGCCTTCCACGTCCTGGCGCACCATGGCGCATCCGCGATATGCGCAATGATCCCGGCAGGTTGCTCCCATGTAAAAACGATTTTCCTTTTCGCATGCGATCAGAAAAATCGATTATGTTTAATTTAACATAATGCCGTAACGTCAAAAAAAGAATATGCCAGTTTTTACATAATGGCACCGGAAAGCATGGCCTGCCTGTGCTTTGCGTGCGCCTGCAACAGCAACAACCTCTACAAAGGAGCACTCCGATGAATGCACTTCGCAAATCCGTCCTGGGCGTCATCCTCTCCCTCACCTGCGCCGTTTCCGCGCAGGCCGCCGACGAACTGATGATGGCCACCACCACCAGCACCCAGGACTCCGGCCTGCTGGAATTCCTCAACCCCATCTTCAAGAAGGACACGGGCATCGACCTCAAGTGGGTCGCCGTGGGCACCGGCAAGGCGCTTGAGATCGCCAAGAACTGCGACGCCGACGTGCTCCTCGTGCATGCCCCCGCCGTGGAGAAGAAGTTCGTGGAAGACGGCTTCGGCATCGACCGCCGCCAGATCATGTATAATGACTTCGTCATCGTCGGCCCCAAGGGCGACCCGGCCAAGATCGCCGGCAAGTCCACGGCTGAAGCCCTCAAGGGCATCTACGACAGCAAGTCCGGCTTCGTGAGCCGCGGCGACAAGTCCGGCACGCACAATGCCGAGCTCAAGCTCTGGAAGGCCAACAACCTCAGCCCCGACAAGGAGCCCTTCTACATCTCCGCCGGTTCGGGCATGATGGCCACCCTCGCCATCGCCGCCGAAAAGGGCGCCTACGCCCTCACCGACCGCGGCACCTGGATCAAGTTCGACAACAAGCAGGGAGCCGCCAACCCCCTGAAGATCGTGGTGGAAGGCGACAAGGCGCTGTTCAACCAGTACAGCGTCATGACCACCAACCCCAAGGTCTGCAACAACGTCAAGGTCAGCCTGGCTGCCAAGTTCGAAGACTGGTGGGTCGCTCCTGAGACCCAGAAGAAGATCGCTGAGTACACCCTCGAGGGCAAGCAGCTCTTCTTCCCCAACGCCGGCAAGTAAGCCCATCCGACGCGGAGGGGGGCTCTCCCCCTCCGCCCTTCCCGGGAGCCTGATACCCTACTGCGCTCCGGCGCACGGCGGTGCATGACCATGGGATATTTTTCCGAAGGGTTCAAGACAGCGGTCGAATTGCTCCTGAACATGGACGATTCGACCTTTTCCGCCATAGAGGCCACGCTCACGTCCACGAGCTGGGCGCTCGTCTTCGCCATCGCCATCGGCCTCCCGGCGGGCTTCCTGCTGGGGTACACCTCGTTCCCCGGCAAGCGCTTCTGCCGGCTGATATCCGACACGCTGCTGGCCTTCCCCACCGTGCTCATCGGGCTCATCGTCTACGTCTTCATCACGCACCGCGGGCCGCTCGGCCAGTTCGGGCTGCTGTTCACCATCCCCGGCATGGTCATCGGCCAGACCATCCTCGCCCTGCCCATCGTCATCTCCTGGACGGCCCAGGCCGTGGAGACCCTGGACGGGCGCTGCCGCGAGACCCTGCTCACCCTGGGCGCCTCGCCCGCGCAGGTGGCGCTGCTCACCCTGCGCGAGATACGCTACGACCTGGCCATGGTCGGCGTGACGGCGTTCGGCAGGGTGGTCACCGAAGTGGGCGTCGCCATGATGCTGGGCGGCAACATACGCTACTCCACCCGCACCATGACCACGGCCATCTCCCTCGAGACCAGCAAGGGCGAGTTCGCCCAGGGCATCGCCCTGGGGCTCGTCCTCCTGTTCATCGCCTTTGTCATCAACCTGCTGATGACATGGTTCAAACGCAGGGGGCGCATGGCATGAGCATCCTCTTTGAAGCGCACGGCCTGCGCAAGGATTACGGCGCCATCCACGCCCTGGCCCTCCCCTCCTTCAGCATGGAGAAAGGCGAGCTCGTCGTGCTCACGGGGCGCAACGGCAGCGGCAAGTCCACCCTGCTGCGCCTGCTGGGCTTCCTGGAAAAGCCCAGTGCCGGCACGCTGCGCTACTTCGGCGGGCCGGAGCCGCGCAAGGAGATCACCCTGCTCCTGCAGGACTCCTACCTGCTCAAGGACAGCGTGCTGCGCAACGTCACCCTGGGCCTCCGGCTGCGCGGCGACAGGGGCAGCCTGCGGGAACGGTATGCCGAAGCCATGCGCGCCGTGGGCTTTTCCGCCCCGGACGAGATGGCGGACCGGCCGCAGTACAAGCTCTCCGGGGGCGAGAAGCAGCGCGTCGCGCTCGCGGCGCGCATCATCCTCAGACCGGCCGTGCTGCTCTTGGACGAGCCCACGGCGCACGTGGACACGGCCAGCGAGCAGACCATACTCGGCTCCGTGAGGGCCATCCTGGAGCAGGGCACGAGCGTGGTCTGCGCCACGCACGACGCCGGGCTCTTCGACTCCTTCCCCTCCGCCCGCACCGTCCATATCGACCCGGCATAGCAGCTCCGGCTGCGCGCCTCTGCATCAACAACGCGGCATGGTCCGCATAAACCAGTTTAAGGAGTTACCCATGAACAAACTGTTCCGCTCCGGCCTGCTCGCCGCGCTCGGGCTGGCCCTGTGCGCCCTCCCCGCACAGGCTGCCGACTCGCTCCGCATCTCCAGCACCATCGGCCCCGTCGAGGCCGGCATGCTCCCCCTGCTCGCCGACACCTTCTCCAAGAAGACAGGCATCGAGATCACCATGGAAAAGGCCGGCACGGGCAAGACCCTCAAGAAGGCCGAGACCGGTGAGTTCGACCTCGTCATGGTGCACGCCCGCAAGCTCGAGGACGCCTTCTGCGCCGCGGGCTTCGGCATCGACCGCCGCGACGTGATGTACAATGACTTCGTCATCCTCGGGCCCAAGGACGATCCCGCAGGCATCAAGGGCATGAAGAAGGTCACCGAGGCCGTGGCCAAGCTCGCCGCCGCCAAGGTACACTTCGTCTCCCGCGGCGACAAGTCCGGCACCCATGTCAAGGAAATGGACATCTGGAAGGCCGCGGGCATCGAGCCCTCCGGCGACTGGTACGAAGTGTGGGAAGGCGGTTCCAAGGGCAACGGGGCCACCACGCTCTACGCCAACGAAAAGCAGGCCTACACCCTCATGGACCGCGCCACCTGGCTGACCCTCAAGGACAAGGTCTCCCTGGTGCCGCTCATGGAAGCCGACCCGCTGATGCTCAACCTCATCGCCATCATCCGCGTGAACCCCGTGAAGTTCCCGAACGTCCATAAGGACGCGGCGCTGAAGTTCGCCGACTGGGTGGTCAGCGACGAGGCGCAGATCCTCATCCGCGACTTCGGCAAGGACAAGTACGGCCAGCCGCTGTTCTTCCCCAACTCCGACCAGTGGAACGCCAAGCATCCCAAGTAGCCTGTGCAGGCGGCCGGGACATCCCCGGCCGCCCGCCACGGATCAACGGAAGGCCGCCCGCACGGGCGGTCTTTTTTTATCCATGCCGTCCCGCGTCCGAGGAACGGCATTTTTGCGCCATGCCGGCCGCGGCGCTGTGCCGCAGGGGCAGGGCTCAGCCCTGCTTGCGGAGGGCGATGGACGTCCCCCGGTTGGCGGCGATGCCCCCCGCGGCGTTGCCCAGGGCGCAGAGCAGGATGAAGAAGGCGCGGCGGTAGAGCGGCTCCCCGCTGAACAGCACGTAGAAGGCATCGGCGATGCTGTGCTCGGCCCCGATGAGGATGAAGATCATGACGGCGGTGACGGTGATGAAGCTCTTGGCCGTGTGCGCTTCGCTGCCGCTGCGCCAGACGCTCACGCCCAGCTCCATGAGCATGCCGCAGAGGAAGGCCGCGGCCGCGATGCCGTACAGCGGCCTGGCGGCGAGCTTGGCCGCGGCGATGGCTTCGAGCTGCGGGACGAAGGCCAGGCCGCTGGGGGCCGTGACCATCCAGAGCAGGATGGCGCCCGCGACGTTGCCCGAAAGCACGAGCAGCAGCTTTTTGAGGGAGACGCCGCGCCCGGCGAGCCCCACCATGCCCGTATAGAGGCA
>CACZQM010000168.1 GCA_902783285.1 uncultured Desulfovibrio sp.
GTTTTCCATCAACTTCAGTCAGGAGTTTTTCATGAAACGTCTCGCAGTGTTTATGTTCATCTTTGCGCTGGCAGCTGCCTTCGCCGCACCGTCCTTCGCCGCGGACAAGGTCGTGGTGAAGATCGCCGGATCCAAGCCGGACGGCAACCCCCAGACCATCGGCATGCGTACGTTTGCCAAGCGCCTTGGCGAGCTTTCCAACGGCAAGTACGACGTGCAGGTGTTCCCGCACAACCAGCTCGGCAAAGAAGACAACTACCTCACCCAGACCCGCAACGGCACCATCCAGATGTGCTGCGTCGGGCCCCAGTCTTCCCGCTTCCATCCTGCCATGGCCATGTTCGAGACCCCCATGCTGTACGAAGACCTTGACCATGCGCACCGCGCCATGAAGGGCGGCGTCCTTGAACTGATCATCGGACCGGCCAAGGGCCAGACCGGCAAGTTCGGGCAGTCGTTCGTCGAAAAATCCGGCATGCGCGTCCTGAACGCCTACCCCATCGGCTTCCGCCATTTCTTTACGAAGAAGCCCCTGAAGACCATGGACGATGTCAAGGGCCTGCGCATGCGCGTGCCCAATGTCCCGCTGTATGTGAAGTTCGCCGAATTCTGCGGCATTTCCGGCCAGCCCATCAACTATGTCGACCTTCCGTCCGCCCTTGACCAGGGCACCGTGGACGGCGGCGATTCCCCCTTCGGCGACATCCTCTCCGACCACCTCTACGAATATGCCCCGCAGATCACCATCAGCGGCCATATCCTCGTGCTGCAGAACACGTTGATCAACGAGAAGTTCTACCAGGCGCTGCCCGACCAGGACAAGGAATGGTTCAAGCAGGCCGCCTATGAAGCATCCGAAGCCGTGTGGGCGGAATGCGCCCGCGTCGACCGTGAAGCGCGCGACATCATCACCAAGGCCGGCGGCACCGTCTCCACGCCCGACAAGGCGTTCTTCGACGCCCTGTTCAAGGCCGGGGAAAAGACCTGGGCCATGTTCCTGAACGAGACCATTGACGGGAAGAGCAACCCCGGATACGTGCCCAACGCCCGCGAGATCCTGGACGCAGCCCTTTCCTTCAAATCAGCAAAGTAGCATGACGGCAGCGGCGCCTCCTGCCCGGCGCCGCTGCCCTTTTCCTATCCATGGGAGGCCGCATGGACCGCAGAAAGCAGCTGGACGAACTCTATGACATCGCGCCGAAGAAGGAGCTGCCGCCCTTCAGGATGTCTGGCAAGGTACTGTTTGAAATGTTCTGTGCCCTGGTGTTCCTGGGCATGGTGGGACTGGTCTTCTACAACGCCTTTTTGCGCTATGTGTTCCGGTCCAGCTTCCCTCCCAGTGAAGAATGGGCGCGCTTCCTCTTCATCTACATCATTTATTTCGGCGCGATAGAAGCCTGCTACCGCAGGAAGCACATCGCCGTGGACCTGCTGGTCAGCCGGCTCCATGGCGTGGCGCGCAGGACCGTTGACATAGCGGCCAACCTGCTGAGCCTGTGCGCCCTGTTCCTCCTCCTCTTCGGGGGCTGGCGCATCGTCGAGCTCACGTATGACATCAATTCCGTGGCGACCAATGTCAACATGGCCATCATCAACTGCACGCTGCCCATCATGGCCCTTGCCACCATCGTGCTCACGCTGAAGGACCTGCTGAAGCTGCTGAGGGGGGCTGATCCTTCGGAAGGCGCGCAGCCCAAGGCGGAAGGAACGGAGGGATAGCATGGAACTGTTCATCTTCATCGGTTCGCTCTTTCTTTTCCTGTTCCTCGGCGTGCCCATCTGGCAGGTGCTCGTCCTCTGTTCTGCCGTCCTGATGATCCACAGCGGCATAGGCATAGACCCGCTGATCATCCCCCAGGCCATGCTGGACGGTTCCGACAACTATGCGCTCATGGCCATACCCTTCTTCATCTTCGCCGGTGAGATCATGTCTGCCGGCGGGCTTTCGGTGCGCGTGGTCAGGCTGGCCCAGCTCCTGGTGGGCAGGATACGCGGCGGGCTGGGCTATGCGGCCATTTTCGCATCCATCATCTTTGCCGGGCTCATGGGGTCTTCGGTGGGCGAGGCCGCGGCCCTGGGCGGGCTGCTGCTGCCCATGATGAAAAAGGTCGGGTACGATCCCGGCCGCGCCGGCGCCGTCATCTCTGCCGGCGCCGTGCTCGGGCCCATCATCCCGCCATCGACGAACTTCATCATCCTGGGCGTCACCGTAGGGCTCTCTGTCACCAAGCTGTTCATGATAGGGCTCGTCCCCGGCATACTCCTCGGCGTCGCCCTCATGGTGCTCTGGTACGTCATCGTCCGCATCGACGGGTATGACGACCACATCACCTTCACGCGGGAACAGGCCAAAGCCATCGTCATCGATTCCTGGCCCGCCTTCCTCATGCCCGTCCTGCTGCTGGGCGGCATCCGCTTCGGCGTGTTCACCCCCACGGAGGGCGGGGCCTTCGCCGCCATTTACGCCATCGTCGTCTGCCTGTTCTATTACCGGGAGCTTTCGTTCCGCGAGCTGCTCGAGGTCAGCGCCAATTCCGCGCGCACGACGGCGGTGGTCATGCTGGTCGTGGCCGCGGCTTCCGCCGTCGGATGGTTCATCACCTCGGCCCAGATACCGCAGCAGGTCGTTTCGCTTTTCCAGCCCCTCATCGACAAGCCGATCCTGCTCCTGCTCGCCCTCAACGCCTTCCTGTTCATCGCCGGCATGGTCATGGACCTTACGCCGAACATCCTCATCTTCGCCCCGGTCTTCTTTCCGCTCATCAAGCAGGCAGGCATCGACCCCTACCAGTTCGGCCTGCTTTTCGTGCTCAACCTCGGCATCGGCGTCATCACCCCTCCCGTGGGCACCATCCTCTATGTCATCTGCGGCATAGGCAATATCCCGATATCCCGGCTGATCCGCAAGCTCGTGCCCTTCATCCTTGCCGAGATCCTGGTCCTGATGCTGCTCCTGCTGTTCCCGCCGCTTTCCCTCGTGCCCATGAAGATGCTCATCTAGGGCCCGGCGCCCTGTCCCCTCCGCACGCCGGGGCAGGGCAGCCTGCGGGAAGCGCAGCCCGACGCAAAGAGCCGGACGGTCCTGCCGTCCGGCTCTGCCGTGCATGGCGCGGGGGGCCATGCCTTGCGCCCGGCGCGGCCGGGCCCGGTGCTAATCGAGATGCGGGAGGTTCTGCACGCCGCCCTCAGAGCTTTCCACGCCGATGGCGCTCACGAGATCGTTCTTGATCTTCCACAGGATGTCGAAGTCCGGTCCGGCGAGCTTATAGGCGACCTCTTCGACTTTGCCGGGGTTTTCGACTTCCTTCCACCGGTTCACCTGCCAGCCCATGTTCCTGCCGGCATAGAAGAAGCCCGAGGTGCTGATGGTATGCTGCAGGGTGATGGCCTTCTCCGAGTATTCCATGCCCGGGAAGGCGCAGGAGAAGCTGTCTGTTTCTTCGTTGAACGTGACCTTGGCGGAAGCCATGTCGAGCCTGGCCAGGGTCTCCTTGCCATCGCGGGCCGCCTTGAAATACAGGCCGGAGCCGTACACGACCGGCCCATAGCCGGGGAAGGCGGTGAGGGCGGCGTCGGCGCCGGTGGGCAGGTGGCGGAGGTGCAGGGATTCATGGTCGGCGTCATCCTGGTAGATGAGCCACGCATCATCCAGCATGAAGGCGTAATAGATCTCCTTGTCGAAAGCGCTTTCGATGTTGTCCTTCAGGCTGATCGCTTCCCCCTCCATGTTCTTTTTGCCTTCGATGATGCTGATGAGGGTGGTCATGTCGATAGCCTTCAGCTTGTAGGCGGCGTCGCACCAGTACATCCTGTCGCCCCGGATCTGCAGGTATTCCGCGGCGTCCTCTATGACGGACCTGGGCGAGCTCCCGTCCCTGCGGGCGCACCAGATGCCTTTGCCGGCGCGGATGTAGAAGACATAGTCGCCATACAGGGAGATGTACGTGGCCTGGACGCCCTTTTCGATGACCCTATGGCTTTTCA
>CACZQM010000169.1 GCA_902783285.1 uncultured Desulfovibrio sp.
GATGATCAGCAGCAGCACGACCGTGGGATTGTGCGTGAACTGGAAGATGGCGTTGGCCAGCATGAGCGGCGCCTGCTCATAGGTGAGGATCTTGCCGAACAGCGTGGAGGAACCCACGATGATGATGACCGTGCCGCAGGTCATCACGCCCTCGAGCAATGCTGCATAGAGATGCCTGGGCCGCAGTGAGCGGTTGACAAGGAAACCCACGGCAAGCGCGTACATGATGGCGACCACGGAGGCTTCCACAGGCGTGGCGTAGCCGGAATAGATGGAGCCGAGGATGATCACCGGGGTCATCAGCGAGAAGAACGTCCTGCTTAAAAAGCAGATGCGCAGGAATTCCTTGAGTTCGAACGGCGGGGTGTCAGCATCGCCCTTGAAGCCCTTCCTGCGGGCGATGAAATAGGCTGTGGACATCATGCACGCCGCCACAAAGAAGCCGGGCAGGAATCCGGCCGTGAACATGGCCGTCACGGACAGGTTGCCCAGGATGGCGTAGATGATCATCGGGTTGGACGGCGGGATCATGATGCCGATGGTGCCGCCTGAGGATGCCGCTGCCGCGGCATAGTCGCGTGAATAGCCGTTCTTGATCATGGCCGGCACCATGATGGTACCCACGGCTGCCACGGTGCCCGGACCGGATCCGGAAATGGCGGCGAAGAAGGTGCAAGCCAGGATGGTCGTGATGCCCAGACCGCCGTAGGCGCGCCCGCAGATCATCTTAGCGACCGTGATGATCTGATTGGTGATGTTCCCGTATTCCATCAGCGCGCCGGCGACGACGAAGCATGGGATGGCAAGCAGGGTGAAAATATTGATGCCTTCGAACAGGGCGTTGCATACAAGAGAAAGAGGCAGTCCGCTGGCGCCGAAGATGAGCGAGGCCGTGGCCGCGATGATCAGCGACATGAAAATGGGCATGCCCAGGATGAGCATGACCCCGAGCGTGAGGAGTGCGATCTGTATGGTCGTCATGGCTACACGTCCTCCTCAAAGCGCACCAGTTTGTTCAGCGTGCCGTTCCTCCAGCGCTTGACATAGTCCATGACGATGCGGAAGGCCGCAAGCGTGAAGCTTCCCGGTATGACCATTTCCACCCAGGCCTTGGCGAAGTTCATGGTGGGCGAGATCTCCGGGAACTCGAAATCCTCGATCAGTACGGGGATGCAGTTCCAGGACACATAGAGCAGGCAGGCCACCCAGACGGCGTCGATAAAGACGCGGAAGAACATGCGCCACTTATCGTTCATCCACAGGAATTGCGCCGTGACGCGGACATGGGCGCAGCGCTTGGCGGCCAGGGCAGCCCCCAGGAACACCGTGCCGATGAAGGTGTAGCGCGAGAGCTCCTCCGTCCAGTCGATCGAGGATCCGGCACACATGCGCACGAGGACCTGCGCCGAGAGGCACAGGATCATCACGGCAAGCGTGGCGCTGCAGACGATCTCCTCGAGATTATCGTAGAGTTTTTTCAGGATGTTCATAGGTTTCACGATGCTCCGAGATGAAGACACATACGTTTGGCGATGCGCAGCCTTGCATGTGCACGGCCGGTCATGCTCCCTGCCGAAGGGCATGCGGATCATTCTCAAACCGCGATACCGCGGACGCCGTCCGCTCAGAGGCAGAAAAAGCCCGAGACATGGCGTGAGGACATGCCATGCCCCGGGCCGCGTTCATCCTTTGATAAGGATATTATTTGTTGATGATGGCGACAGCTTCGTCAACGAGGGCCTTGCCGCCGACCTTGTCATAGAACTGAGGCCAGATGCTGCGCGCGGCTTCCACCCACTTGGGCTCGTCGGTCAGCTTGTCGTACTGCATGCCATGGCTCTGGCAGTCCTTGAGGGCGACGGCGTCCTGCTCTTCAGCCCACTTCCATTCGGTAGCCTGGGCTTCCTTGGCGGCTTTGTCCACGAGGGCCTTGGTGTCCTTGTCAAGGCTGCGGTACCACTTCTCGCTGGCGAGGATGGGGCCGACCCAGAGAAGATAGTGGACTTCGGTGATGTACTTCTGGACTTCCCAGAACTTCTGGTCACGGTTGACGGTATGGGGGTTTTCCTGCCCGTCGACCACGCCCTGCTGCAGCCCGTTGAAGGTCTCGGACCAGGCGAGGGGATGCGGCTCAACGCCCCAGGACTTGAACGCGGCGAGCTGCAGCTGCACCGGTGGGACACGGATCTTGAGTCCCTTCAGATCTTCCATCTTGGTGATGGGATGCTTGGAGTTGGTGATGTGACGATAGCCCTGGATCAGCCATCCGAGGGGACGCACGCGGCCTTCCTTGACGGTGTTGGCGGCCAGCTTGTCCATGAAGCCCTGGTTCGTGAAGAGCTTCTTCGCATCGTCCAGCTTGGGGAACATGTAGGGCAGATAGACCACGCCGGCAGAGGGAGCGAAGGGGGTCACGTTGCCGCAGGCGACCACGGTCACGTGCAATTCGTTGTCCTTGCACTGCTTCACGTTGGCCTGCTCGTCGCCGAGCGCGCCGCCGTAGAACTTCTGCACGGTGATGGCGCCGTTGGAGCCTTTTTCAAGGACTTCGGCGAACTTGTCGAGACCGCAAACATGGGCGCTGCCCTGCGGACCGGAGGTGGCGATCTTGATCGTCTGCTTCTTGTACTCGACCGCGTGACCGGTGCTGACAGCGCCAAGCAGAGCCAATGCCGCTAAACCACAAATCATACGTTTCATAGCAAACTACCTTTTTTACGGTTTTCCCAAAAGCCCCGGAGGGCGACCTCACCTCTGAAATGCAGCGCAATCCCGCGTATGCAGGCATGCGTCATTGCCATCTGATATCCTTAGCAAGATCCATGCCAAAAAAGCATGGGGATCAGCACGGACAGCTGTTTTCGCGACCTTCCTCCCGCAGTGCGGGGCACACATCAGGAAAGCAGCTTTCATGGCTTCTTTTGACTCTTATATCAGACACATTTTTGCCTTTCAAGGTTTTCATGCCATTTTTTTCAAACATTTTCCCGCAGGCGTGCGGCAATGGATGCCTGGGCATGGCGGCGTTTTGCAAAAGAAACGCATGTTGGATATTTGCAACAAAAAACCAGGCGACATCCCTGGCATGATCCGCGTGATGGCTGGCATGGTGCATTTTTGCACAAAAGCCACGGGCATCTTCCGGAGAAAGGCCGCCCCGCGCACGAGGATGCTGCCTGCCCCCCCGCGGGACCATGCGCCGGCATGGCGTTCCCTTCCTCCAGGACAGCCGGCAGCGTCAGGGATCGCACGACGCCCCTTCAGACCTTGGAAGATCCAGTGCAGCGGGCGAAGCAGGAGACCAGTATGGCGCCGGCCTGGGCCACATTGAGAGAATCGAAATCACGCCGGAACGGTATGCACAGCGACGCGCCGCAGCGCCGGGCTACGCCGGGGCGTATGCCATCCTGTTCACCGCCCAGGACAAGCAGCGCGGGCATGGGCAGAGGCTCCGACAACGGATCAAGGGCGTGCTCCGCCTTCTGGGCCGCAAAGGTAAAAAGCCCGCGCTCTGCGGCGTCGTCCACGGCCCTTGCCAGATTCGTCACCTGCGCGATGGGGAGGCGCTCCAGCGCTCCCGCTGCGGACCGC
>CACZQM010000170.1 GCA_902783285.1 uncultured Desulfovibrio sp.
AGTCCCTCCGCCGTGATCCGGCTGGCGGCGATTCCCTTCTCTTCCAGATAAGCGGCCACCTCTTTCGCCCGCTTTGTGGACAAGGCCTGATTGACCTCCGAACTGCCTACGATGTCCGTATGTCCATACACGCGGATATGGCTGTCGGGCATGTCGGAGATGCCCCTGACCAGGCGGTCCAGCTGCTTCTTCGCTTCGTCTCCCAATTCACTCTCGTTGAATTCGAAGAGGATGCCGCTGTCGAACGTGACCTTGAGCGCCGATGAGCCGTCCGACTCCGTGACGGGTTCGACGGTCGCACCCCGGAGGTCGGACAGGGCGTCTGCCTTCTTGTTGATCTTGGCTTCGGTCTGTTTCTGCTTAAGCTCAGCCGTCTTCTGCTTGAGCGTGGCGCAGCCTGTCAGGAGAAGGCCGCACACCAGGAAAAGGAGGAGTTTTTTCATCAAAATTGCAAGTATTTGGTCTACAAATATATGTATTATTTGCAAATAAACTTTACCTTCGGCCTGACCAAATGTCACCGTTATGAAAAACAAGATCCTTCTTCCCCTCATCGCCGCAGGTTGTCTTCTCGCCTCCGGCGCCGCCGCCCAGACCATCACCGCCCTGGACGGCGGGCAGTACCGTATCTGCCTGGACGAGACCACCATGACCATCGACGCACAGCACGGGGGCAAGATCCTCTCCTTCAAGCTCGGGGAGGCCGAAGTCCTCAACCAGGGGCGTTTCCCGAACTCCTTCGGGAGCACCTTCTGGACCAGCCCGCAGGCTGAATGGAACTGGCCGCCGGTGGCGGAATATGACACCAAGCCCTTCAGTGCCGAGATCCGGGACGGCTCCCTCGTGCTCACCGGAGAGAAATCCGAACGCTTCGGCTACCGCATCCGCAAACGCTTCGTTCCGAACCCCGAGGACGGCTCGATCAGCATCACCTACTCCATCGTCAACGAATCCGGAGAAACCCGGAACGTGGCTCCCTGGGAGATCTCCCGCGTCCCTAACGGCGGTGTGGTCTTCTTCGACGCCCCGGCGGTCGAGCCCGCCAACAATATGGAAGGACTCCCCTTCACCTTCTCCCACGGTGCCGCCTGGTACGTGATGGACGAGGCCCCCATGAACCGCAAGATCAACGCCGACGGTCACGGCTGGCTCGCTTTCAGCGCAAACGGCCTGCTGCTCGTCAAGGCTTTCGAGGACATCGCCGCCGGCCAGGCCGCTCCCGGCGAGGCGGAGATCCAGGTCTACGCCAATCCCGGCAAGACTTTCGTCGAGATCGAAGAGCAGGGCCCCTGCACCACCCTCGCCCCCGGCGCCTCGCTCGACTGGACCGTCCGCTGGTACCTGCTGGACCATTCCCGCGGCGACGCTCCGTCCGAGGACCTCGCGGAGCTCGGTGCCGGCATCGGCTCGGGCAGATAGACAGGGCTGTCCCATGAAAAAAGCCTGCGGTCTCCCGCAGGCTTTTTCTATTGTGTTCAATACCTTTACTGGATGAGCGCGACGATCTCGCCCTTCTCCACGGTCTTGCCCTGCTTGGCCGTCACGGCGACGACCTGTCCGCTCACGGCCGGCAGGAGCTCTTCCATGCCGTACCAGGTCTGGACATAGCCGCAAGGCTTGCCGGCGGCGACTTTCGTGCCGACCGCGGGAGCGGTGGAAGGACCGTCCACATCGACCTGCCAGAGCATCTGGCCCTTGGCGGGCGCCTGGACGGGCGTGGCCTTGGGATACTTCGCCAGAAGGGCGTCGAGGTCGAACTCGGGCATCTCCACGACCGCGCGCTTCACCACGATCGGGGCGCCGGCCTTCTCGCGGAAGGCTTCGAGGTCCTTGTTGAAACGCTCCTTGGCGATGCCGCTGCGGTAGTCGAGGTACTGGCGCTCGAACATGGCGATGTTGAGGAGCTCCTCGTCGTCCTCGCCGCAGTCCCAGCCCTTCTCCTTCATCATCTCACGATACTTCGGGAGCTCGTCGGGATACATGTCCTGCGGGTTGCCGGTGTAGAACTCCATGCCCTTCTCCTTGGCGATCTGGACGATCTCCGGAGCGAGCTCGCCGGGGAGCTTGCCCATCTTGCCCAGGATCATGCCCCAGGTGTCCTTGTCGATGGTGGAGAAGCGCGGCTTGTCCTGCGCCATGGCGAGCAGGTTCATCAGGGCCGTGTTCTTGACATACTGGCTGAACGGGGTCACGAGGGGCGGATAGCCCAGGCGCGGCCACACGTATTCGACTTCGTTGAAGAGCTGGACCATCAGGGAATCGAGGCTGCTCTCCGGCTTGCCGTTGGCGCGCTCGGAGGCGTTGATCGC
>CACZQM010000171.1 GCA_902783285.1 uncultured Desulfovibrio sp.
CAAACATGCGGGTGCCATGACCGATGCGGCGCCCGTCAGCTTCCAGACGGGCCGCCTGCTGCCCATGCTGGCCCGGCGCCAGCTGCGGCAGCACTTCGGACTGCCCTGCAACGAGCCCCTGCCGCCTATGGATCCCGGTATGTTCATCGAGCTGCAGCGCCAGCGCGCCACCTTCGTCACGCTCACTATCCACGGGCGGCTGCGCGGCTGCATCGGCGATATCATCCCCCAGCGCCCGCTCTGGGATTCGGTCACGGCGCGGGCCATGAGCGCCGCCTTCGACGACCACCGCTTCAGCAGGCTCACGCGGGAAGAACTGGACAAGGTGGACATCGAGGTCTCTGTGCTCACGCCTCCCGGACCCATCGCCTCGCCGCGTGAGATCGTCATCGGCAGGCACGGCGTGATCCTGCAGAAAAACGGGCGCGGAGCCGTCTTCCTGCCCCAGGTCGCACCGGAGCAGGGCTGGGACGTGCCCACCATGCTCACGCACCTCTCGCTCAAGGCCGGCCTGCCCCCTGATGCCTGGCAGGAAGGCTGCCAGTTCTTCGCCTTCACCGCGCAGATCTTCCGGGAACGGTGACGCGCATCAGCGGATCCTTTTCCGCTGTGCCGCATCCACCGCCCTCCCGGCAGCCGTCAGCGCTTTTTCGCCGCAGGCTTCCCCTTTGCGGCCGCAGATGGCTTCTGCGCCTTCCCCCCGGCCTTCCCGGTCTGTGCCGGCTTTGCCTGGGCCCTCGCCGCTGCCGCCTTTTGACCCGCTCCATGCGCTTTCTGGCTGCCGGCTGCGGGACGGTCCTTCGCCCTGGATGCGGAAGCTCCTTTCCCCGGCTTTTTGGCGTCCCTGGACGCTGCGGACCGGTCCGCCGGCAATGCCCTTCCCGCCCGGTCCTTATGCGCCGACGGCACCTGCGCTTTCGCCTTCGCTCCCTTTGACGCCGGCTTCCCCTTCATGGACAGCCTGCCCGGGTGTGCCGCAGCACGTCCGGGCCGCACAGCGGCATGGCGGTCGATCACCCTGGACCTGCCGGCGCCTCCCGGCCTGCCGGGAGCCATGGCCGCCCGTGCCTGGAGGGCATCGCGCTCCGTGGCGTGCGAGACAACATGCGCCGGGGCCTTCAGCTGCACCATGGGATTCATATGCTGGCTGCCCCGGATCAGCTCAAAATGCAGGTGCGGCCCGCTGGACCTTCCCGTGGACCCGACGCGCCCCAGGGGCTGTCCCTGCCACACGCGCTCCCCTGCCCTGACCAGTATCTGGCTCATGTGGGCATACCGGGCAATGAGCCCGTCGTCCTGGCGCACCTCGACGACCTTGCCATAGGAATGATGCCACCGCGCATCGGCAACGACGCCGCTCCTGAAGGCCTTGATGGGCGACCCGAAAGGCGCGCGTATGTCCACGCCCTTGTGCATGTGCCCGGGGCGCTTCACACCGAAGGGGGAGCTTATGCATATCGTCTGCGAGCCGTTGCACATGGCCGCCATCTCATGGGCCGGCCGGGGGATCCTCCCGGAAGGCATGGAAGCGCTGGTCATGCTGCGCCCTGGCTGCGCCCTGACCTTTCCCGATCCGCTCCTGGGCGCCGCACGCAGCGGACGCATGGGCTCCGGGTCCAGGGAAAGGTCGTCCGGTTCTTCCCACGGGAGGAGCCCGTGTGCTTCCCCGTTCCCGTATTCATCGGCGAGGCAGTCTCCGATGCACACGTCTGGATGGGAGGCAGCGTCATCCACCAGCTCGCCGGGGTTGGCCCAGGCGCTGTTCATTTCGGCATCAAGATCCAGGTCTTCGCCGATATCCAGCACCTGCGGGGCGTATCCGCCGTCATACATCCTTTCCTGGTCCCGTCCGGAACGCATCCCCAGGCAGGCGGTCAGCATCAGTGCCAGCATGCAGCAGGCAGCGGCGCGCGTTATGCGGAACATCACGGACAATGTCTCTCTCCTCAGGCGCAGCGCTTTCATACGGCGCAGGCCTCGGCAATAAAGGCTTCGGCACGCAGCGGGCTGATCCGGGCAAGGCGCACCATGAACTCCTGCCCGGGATGCGCCTTCTCTCCAAAGATCTGCTTGCGGGCGCGCAGGACGACCTGCACTTCCGGCAGGTTCACGCTGACCCAGGAATCGTTTTCCTCGGCGATCTCCGCCTTCCAGATGCATTCCCCGCCATGCAGGGCGGACTGCTGCTGCATGTACAGGTATTTCCAGTAGCGCGGGCGGAAGCGCTGCACCTGACCCATGGCGTCCAGGCGCAGGGCCAGGCGGGACCTGATGCCTTCCATTTCCGGAGCGTTCCAGCGCGGAGCTCCCGTTTCCATCACATGCAGGAGCTGCGCTTCGTTGACCAGGTCGGCATAGCGGCGTATCGGCGAAGAAAAAGGGGCATAGGCGGGCAGGCCTATCCCTGCGTGCGGCCTGGGCTGCGTATCGAGCGAAGCCGCTGCAAATCCGCGCACGACGCGGGCGATATCGGCTGCGCTGCGCCACACGCCGGCGGACTCGCGCGGGACGGCGATGTCCTGCGTGCGGTACAGCAGGGGCACATCGCGGGCCACGGCCCATTGCGCCAGGGCCGCGTTGGCAAGGATCATCAGTTCGGAGACGAGCTGCATGGCACGCGGCGCCTGCGGCGCTTCCCCAACGTGCACGACCGTGTCCTCTCCCTCCCCCTCCAGGGAGATCTCCAGTTCGGGCTTGTCGATGATCACGGCGCCCTGCCGCACGCGCCAGTCCAGCCTTGCCTGGCTCATGGCATGCGCCAGGCGCAGCTCTCCGGCGTAGGGGGCGGCGCGGTTCTCCGCACCGTCCAGGGCTTCTTCGCAGCCGGCGTAGTCCAGGTTGGCTGCAAGGCATACGGTCCCGACGGAAAAGTCCCCTTCGCCGGCGCTCCCGTCTTCCGCCACGTGCAGGCGCACGAGGACGGCGGGGCGCCTTTTCCCGGCAAAAAGGCTGAATGCGCCTTCGCTCAGGGAGACGGGCATCATGTGGCTCACGCCCTCAGGCAGGTAGAGGCTCGTGCCGCGCCAGGCGACAGCGGTGTCCAGGGCCCCGCCGAAATCCCAGAAAAGCGCCGGGCAGGCGAGGGCCACGGTGACGTCCCATCCTCCGCCACGAGCGCCTTCGATATGGAACGCATCATCGATGTCGCGGGTGGCAGGGCTGTCTATGCTGATGAACTGCACCGCGGAAAGAGGAGGCATGCTCCCGGATCCCACGGCGTCCGCGATGGCGGCGCATTCTCCGGCATGCCGCCCTTCCCATGCCGTTCCGCTTTCAAAGCCGGCGCGGTCCAGCCAGAGATCGTAGTGGGCAGGGACGAGCCCCCAGGCCTGCGCCAGCAGCAGGGGCAGGAAGGGATCATCCGGCAGGCCCTTGGAGACCTGCTTCCACAGCCCTTCCTCATCGGTGCTTTCAGGGTCGGTGATGCGCGTCAAGATCATGTGCCTGAGGCGCTCTCCCACAGGATCTGCAGGGGCGTCAGCGGGATCCGGCCGGGGCCGCCGCCCCATGGCGGCATCGCAAAGCGTCCGCAGCCATGCTGCGCCACCCGCGACAAGGGCCTCGCGCTGCCGTGCGGCTTCCTCGGCAGCACGGCGGACTTCCACCGTCTGCGCATCGTAGATCTCGAACAGGGGCGGCTGGAACTTGAAATGGCTCTTGCATGCAAGGAGCGCCCTGCCGCAGGCGGCCACGGCATCGGCATCGGGCGCATCCTCCAGGAGCTCGGCGAACCACGCGGCGGATGCGCTGCGCATCTCGCCCTGGGCCATTTCCCAAAGGCCGACGGCGTCCACCTGCGCGGCAAGCGCAGCGCGGCGTTCCCTGTGTCCGGCAAGGATGCCTGTGATCTCTTCCCTGCTCCTGGCTGCACCATAGGCAGGTCCGGACCATGGAAGCAGGCGCGACGCCGCCAGGGAAGCCTCCTTGCGGTTCTCATGCAGCAGGCGCAGACGCCCCTTCTGCTCTTCCATGACCCAGGCTATGTGCGGCTCGTTGCCCATGAGATATTCGATGACGCAGCCGGCTCCCGGAAATTGGACAAGGTCTGACATACTGCTCCGTGTGACGGGCTGAAGAAAGAAGCGGCGGGGACGCCGGGCATCAATGCTTGAAGGAGCGCTGCCCCGTATAGACCATGGCGACCTGGGGCTGATGCTCGTTGCAGGCCTGCACCACTTCCGCGTCACGGATCGAGCCGCCGGGATGGGCGATGGCGGTCACGCCCTGGGCCATCACCACATCCACGCCGTCGCGGAAGGGGAAAAAGCCGTCGGAAACGACGACGGATCCGATGAGCCCGCCCTTCGCTTCGCGCGTCTCGCGCTGGATCCTGTCCAGATCGGCGGCGGAGGCCTCGTCAGCCAGCGCCTTCTGCTGCAGTTCATACAGCGAGAGCCCGTGCCGGCGGAAGGAGAGCATGTCGGCATACTTGGTGTATGCCTTGTGGATGGCAAGTTCGGCGCAGCCCACGCGGTCCTGCTCGCCCGTGCCTATGGCCACGGTCGCACCATCCCGGGCGAATATCACTGAATTGGATGTCACGCCGGATTCCACGGCCCAGGCAAAGAGCAGGTCGTCGGCTTCCCTGGCGCTGGGCTTGCGCGCCGTGAACACGGAACCGTCCCTGGCCGTGCCCGTGGCAGGGATGAAATCCTCCGCCGTGCGTATGCGGTTGACAAAAGACTTCTGGATGATGATGCCGCCGTCCGTAAGGCTTTTGAAATCCAGCATGGGGATCCCGCAAAGCTCGTCGAGGCGAGCCAGCCCGGGCAGTTCGAAAATGCGCAGGTTCTTGCGCGCCTTGATGATGTCCACGGCGCCTTCTTCAAACGAAGGCGCCGCCACCACTTCAAAATACTGCGAGGCGATGAGTTCGGCGCAATCCCTGTCCAGGGGGCGGTTGACCACCACCGCGCCGCCAAAGGCAGCGATGCGGTCGCACCAGAAGGCCTTGTCCAGCGCTGCGGAAAGCGTATCCGCCCATGCCGCGCCGCAGGGGTTGTTATGCTTGAGGATGGCTGCTGCGGGACGGACAGTAAGGTACTGCAGTATGTTGCAGGCGTTGTCCACGTCCGTGAGGTTGGTCTTCCCGGGATGCTTGCCGGACTGCACCATCTGCGCTTCGGTGAGCGCAGAAACGATGCCCTGCCCCGGGCGGCGCCAGGCAAGACCGGCCACTGTGTTCTCCCCTCCTGCAAGCTCATACAGCGCCGCAGGCTGGTCGGGATTCTCACCATAGCGCAGGCCGCGCACTTCGCCCCCCATCTCCCATGTGCGCTTTTTATAGGTGAGGACGCTTCCGCCAAGGGTGATGGTCATGGTATCGGGAAATCCGTCCGCAACGATGGTGCGGTACATGTCTTTAAGGTCGCTCATAGCTGTCCGCCTTGCTGGGTTTGCCTTCCTCCGGACAGGCAAAACGCCTGCCGGGACATGGAAAGGCTGCATGATACACGAAAAAGGCAGGACGGGCAAATCGCCACTTCCCGCCGAAAATCCATTTGCCTGTGCCGGCCGCGGAGGCTATGATGCCCCTGCAGCCTTTTGGCAAGGAGGGATCGCATGGAAAGGATGCTGCAGAAGATGGCCCGCCAGCTCAACGCCATGGATGAGGCATCCCTGATGGCGCTGTGGGACAAATACATGGCGGATGTCCGGCACTTCGACGGTTCGGCAGCATGGGAAGAATCCGTCATCGTCCTTGCCCTCATCCAGGCCGTGCGCGGCAAGAACAGGCTTTTCAATGCGTATCTGGAACTCGCGCAGGAAAACGCCCCTGCAGGCCGGGGCTCCGTGCGCAGGGAAGCATCCGGAGAAAATGCCGGGGCCCAACGTCCGCCGCGCAAAGGAAAGATCATCCCCTTCCGGCCCCTATGACGGCAGGGGCCCTGGCAGGGAGGATCCCCCGGCTTACCTCCGCGGCTCCTTAAAGCTGCTCCTGAGGCTGATGAGCGCCCATGCCGGCTTTTTGTTCCACGTATGGTCCCTGGCCAGGGCGACGAACGTGGCCGGGACATCCGAAGGCTCATCGGCATTATAGATATCCCCGCGCATCTCCACCTCTCCGCCGGGCAGGCGCCTGGCTGACCGGACCCTGGCATAGTACACGGCCTCCCCATCGGCCCCTTCGAAATGATAGCGCCTGCCATCAAAATAGGCGTATCCAGGGCAGCGCACGGGCTGCGCCGGCCCGCTTCCCAGATAGCGCAGGTACACGCGCCCGACATCGGCGGCGTCCATGACGAGGCTGCCATGCGGGCAATCCGGGACCGGGCAGGACTTCACCGTCCTCTTGAAGGCGTTGATATAGTTATGGCGCATGCCAAAATGCAGCAGCGCCTGCGGGTCCCGCCCGGCAAGGAGCGCGGCAGCGTCGACATCATACAGGCCCACTTCGGTGAAATTGGAAAGGAAAACGCCCATGCGCTTCATCTCCTGCGCCGTGAAAGCCTGAGGCGCAGGTGCTGCAGCGGGGCCCTCCTCTTCAACGACGACCCAGTTTCCCGGTCCGGCACTGGCACCGGAAAAAAACAGGAGGGGCAGGATAACGAAAAGAATGGACTGCAGGATACGGTTCATGTGCGCCCCCTTCCCCGCCGGACTGCGGCACGGCGGAAATGAAAATGCCTTGCCATGGATCTTAGCACAGCGAAGCACGGGGCGCAATTGCCGCACGATGCGCAGCTTACAGGCGCAAGCCCGCCGCAAAGGGTGCAGGATGCCCTGCTTACAGCAGCTTCCTGTGGGCGGCGACATGCTGCACGCATGCCAGCGCAAAAAGGACGCCCGCGGCCTTATGCAGGGCGCCGGCGCCGCATGCCGCCCCGCCCAGCGAAAGCAGGAGCGAAGCGAGCAGGACGCGGTCGACTGCTTTGCAGGTCCTGCGCCCCAGCAGCGCCTTTCCCAGGGAAGCGCACGTCATGCCGTCCTCGTCCGGGCCTGCCTCGCTCCGGCCCAGGAACGCCGCTCCCTGCTCCGCCAAGGCGAGCAGCCCGTCCCGGGAAAGCTTTCCGGGGTCGTAAAAAACGAGCAGGGAACCCGTGACGGGATTCGGCTGCACGGAGCTCACGCCCTCCATGTCCACAAGAAAACCGTACAGGGCGTCCATGAGTTCCGATCGTTTGAGCGCTGGATGGCGCAGGCGTATCCTGCCGCTGATGCAGCTGGTGACAACGCCGGGAATGGGGGTCATGTCATCCTCCTTTGGGCAGTGCGGGGCGCATGGCGTTGAGGCATACGCCAAGGGTCGTCAGGTTGTGCAGCACGGCGGAAAGCCCGGGCCGGAGCAGCCCGAAAAGGCTGCCGGCAAGGAATGCGGAATTCAGCGCCATCGTCATGGCAAAATCCAGGCGGATGCGGCGCATGACGCCGCGCCCGAGCGCAATGGCTGTGACAAGGTCGTTGAGCGTTCCGCCCATGAGGACGACGTCGGCAACCTCGCGGGCCAGATCCGCACCGTCCTGCAGCGTGACGCCCACATCGGCGGAGGAGAGCGCAGGAGAATCGTTGATGCCGTCGCCCAGCATGAGCACCGTGCACCCCTGAGCCTTCAGCCCTGCGATGACGCGGGCCTTGTCTTCCGGCAGCACCTGGGCGCGGAATTCCCTGATGCCCAGCTGCTCCGCCACCGCCGCGGCAGTGCGCCTGTCATCCCCTGTGAGCATGAGCACATGCCTGATGCCCATGGCGTACAGGCGCTCCACAAGAGCGCGGCTTTCCGGCCGCAGGGGGTCTTCCATGGCGATGATCCCGGCCACCTTCCCGTCGATGGCAAGATACAGGAGGGAGCAGCCGCGGCGCGACAAGCTGCGCACATGCGCTTCCATGGGGCTCACGTCCACGCCTTCATCCTGTGCGATGTAGTGCCGGCTCCCCAGGAGAACGCGCCGCCCCTTCCAGTGCGATGCGATGCCATGGGCCACCACGTATTCCACCTCGGCATGCTCTTCGGCATGGTGCAGGTCGCGCATCTGCGCGCTGTGCACGACGGCCTTGGCCACGGGATGGGGGAAGTGTTCCTCGAGGCAGGCTGAGAGCCGCAGCACTTCCTCCTCGCTCTGTCCCTCGGCGGGGATGACATGGGCCACGTCCGGACGCGACTGCGTGAGGGTGCCCGTCTTGTCAAAGACCACCGTATCCACGTTGGAAAGCGCTTCCAGGAAGCGTCCGCCCTTGACCATGACGCTGCGCCTGACGCCCTCGTTCATGCCTGCAAGGATGGCCAGCGGCGTTGCCAGGCGCAGGGCGCAGGAATAATCCACCAGGAGCACGGAAGCGGCGCGCGTGACATCGCGCGTGAACAGCCACACCAGGGCTGAAAGCCCGAAGGTGAAGGGCACGGCCTTGTCGGCCATGCGCTCGAAGCGCCCCTGTATGCCTGCCTTCATCTTCTCGGTGTTCTCGATGAAGCGCACGATCTGCTGCATGCGCGTCTCGCCCCCGATGCTGGTGGGGCGCACGAAGATCTCGCCGGATTCCACCACGGTCCCGGCGTACACCGAAGACCCCTTGCTGCGCAGGACTCCCAGCGGCTCGCCCGTCATGGAGGATTCGTTGACCGAAGCCGTGCCATCCTCGACCACGCCATCCACCGGTATGGCCGTGCCGGCGCGCACGATGACCTGGTCGCCTCCGGTCATGTCCTGGCAGGGGATGAGCATCTCCTCCCCGTTGCGGCGCACCCACACCCTGTCCACTTCCAGGGCGAGATGCGAGGCAAGGTTCTCCAGTGATCGTTTATGGGTGTAGCGCTCCAGGGCATCGCCAAAGCCAAGGAGCAGGGTGAGCAGCCCCACCGTGCCGAAGTCGCGCCTAAGCAGGGAGACGACGATGGCCGCACCGTCGAGCACTTCCACGTCCAGGCGGCGGTGCATGATCGATGCGGCGCAGCGCCTGATGAAGGGGATGGCGCCGCTGATCGCCGTGACCACGTTGACCGCCATGGGCATCAGCGGGCGGATGAACAGGTAGCGGAAGAAGGGGAACAGGCCCGGTCGTTCTGCCCCCCCGCCGGGAACGGGCAGCGGCTGCTCCACGGGCAGGGGCGATGCGCCGTCCAGGATGGACAATGACCGCATCAGGGGATCTTCCCCGGCGTACATGATGAGGACGCTGCCCGTGCGCGGGTTGACGCGCACGCCGTCCACGCCCGGAACGGCATCCAGGGCATCGGCCAGGAAAACAGCCGTTTCCTGCCCGAAGGCCGTTGCGGAGCGCAGGCGTATCCTTCCCGGGATGTGATGGAGCACCGTGAATTCCATATCTGTGTGCCTTCGATCTTACGCCGCCGGAAGCAGCGGTAACGGCCAGCAGGATGGAGTTCATCCCCTCCTGCAGGACCGCCTTGATGCGGTTTCAGTGCCGGGGACCGGCCTGGCCCCGGAACAGGACTATGCCTTGGCTCCGCCGGCTGCGGCCTTGCGCTCCTCCTGCTGTGCACGGGCCTCGGCGGCCATGTCTTCGACGTCCTCGCGCAGGGCTTCAGCCTTGGCGGCGAGGGCATCCCTGACATCCATGCCCCTGCTCAGGAGGCTGGTCGCAAAGGGCCTCACGTCCAGCTTGCCGCGGCTTACGGCCACGGCACCGATGGCTCCGAGGGCGACGCCTCCAAGAAAAAACAATCCGTATTTCACATAGCTGTTGCTCATGACCTGTCTCCTTTGTGATGGTGGGGTACGGCTTCCGCGTGCGGGAACTCCGCATCTTCCCCGGGCGGGCATCCGCCGGGACGGCGGGCAAGCCGCTTTCGTGATGCGGGATACATATACTGAAATTAACTTTCATTGTCAATATATGATCCGGCCGCCATCAGCAGCACATAGGAAAGGACCGCCGTTTCCGGCGGTCCTCTCTTCTTTGATCCGGCAGGCCACGGATCACGGCTTGACGTAGGCGTAGCCTTCGCGCTGCAGCCTGACGATCTCCACCATTCCGGCGGGGATGATCTCACAGCCCTTCCACAGCTTGCTCCTGTCCACCTTAAAGGCGTTGAGGGCGTTGTTGCACAGGCGGATGGAAAGCCCGTCCTTCATCAGCTGCTCGCCGCGTGCGGCCTGGGCGGCGTTGTCCGTGGTGAAAAGCTGGGCCGCCGGGCCGGTGACCACCATGACGGTCTGGAACGTTTCGCCGGGCAGCGCCGCAGCGTAGTTGGCGCAGTTGTTCATGGCGAGGTTGAGGCGCGCCGTGTCGTTGTCGTCCACATGGACCAGCAGGTCGTAATTCATGCACCCTCCCAGGTTTCTTGTTGAGGTGTCGAGGCGGGGAACGGCTCCCCGCGGCAAAAGCTACTTGCGCAGCCCAGCATACCAGCCCGCAGCCTGGCGGAGCAGGCGCATGCTGCGTTCGGCCATGGCGTAGGGGTCGTTCATGTAGCCGTCCAGCAGCAGGGTGCCGTCGAACAAGCCGAGCACCATGTCCTTCAGGGTCCCGTCATCGGGATCGGCCGCGCAAAGCGCCATGAGCGAGCGCACGAGGGCGTGGTCCGGATTGATCTCCAGGATCTTCCGGGGGATGCCGTCGGTCTTCTGCATGGCGCGCATGAGCTTTTCCATGGATGAGGACACGCCATCGGGGGAGACCAGGCAGGCGGCAGCGTCGATGGGCTTCTGCGCCGCGCGCACTTCCGTCACCTGGTCGCCCAGGATATCCTTGATCTTCGCGATCAGGGCATCGAGTTCCGGCTTCTCCTCTTCCTTCAGGGGCTCGGGGCGCGGCTCCGCGCCCTCGGCGTCGGGATAGGCTTCCAGCGCCTTGGCATCCGCCTGCTCCACGGACTTGAACGGATGCTTCTGGTACTCCATGAGGGATTCCAGTGAGAACTCGTCCACCGGATCTGTAAGGTACAGCACCTCCACTCCCTTGCGGCGGAACTGCCCGAGGTGCGGGTTGACCTTGGCGGCCTCGATGGAGGACGCGGCGACATACCAGATCTCCTTCTGGTCCGGCTTCATGCGGGCGACATAGTCATCCAGGCTGGAGTATTTTTCTTCGGAAGCGGTCGTGTAGTAGCGCAGCAGCGGGAGCAGCCTGTCGCGGAACTGGTAGCTGTCGAATCCGAACTTGAGGTACTTGCCGTGGAGCTTCCACACCGATCCGTACTTCTCCGGCTCGTTCTTCGCCATGCGCTCGAGATGCGTGAGCAGCTGGCGCACGATGGTCTGGGATATCTTGCGCATGACCACGTTTTCCTGGAGCGTCTCGCGCGAGATATTGAGCGGCAGGTCTTCCGTATCCACCACGCCCTTCATGAAGGCGAACCAGTGCGGCAGCAGGTCCTTGTTCTGATGCTCGATGAGCACGCGGCGCACATAGAGGTCCGGCCCCCATTCGTCCCTGCGCTCGTCAAAGACATCCACGGGCGTAGCCGGGATGTAGAGCAGGCAGTTGAACTGCACGGGCGCGTCCACGGAAAAATGGATCACGTCCAGCGGTTCCTTCTGGTCGTAGGTGAGGTACTTGTAAAATTCGTTGTGCTGCTCCCTGGTGACGGAGAATTTGGGTTCCCTCCACAGGGCGGCCGTGGTGTTCACCCTGCTCCCGTCCAGCTGGATGGCAAAGGGCAGGAAGTTGGAATGCTTGCGTATGACGCTTTCCAGGCGGTACTTCTCCTGGTATTCACGGGCGTCTTCCCGCAAAAAGATCTTCACGCTGGTGCCGCGCTTCAATCCCTCGGCCTCGGCGCCTTCAAGCGAACGCAGGGTGTAGCTTCCCGTGCCCTCGGAGGACCAGACATGGGGCGTGCCGTCCCCCTGCGCAGGCACGGAGGTCACCTCCACCCTTTCCGCCACCATGAACACGGAATAAAAGCCTATGCCGAAGCGCCCGATGATCTGGGAGGCGTCTTCGTTGGAACGGCCATCGCTTTCGACGATGGGCTCGTCGTCCTTCTCCCCTTCCCCGTCGTCGCTGCCGTCCACGGCCTCAGCCTGCGGAGTTCCCGCATCCGCTTTTTCCGCCTCCCGGGCGCGCAGGAACTGCTCCGACCCGGAATGGGCGATGGTGCCCAGGTTGTCGATCATCTCCTGCCTGCTCATGCCGATGCCGGTGTCAGAGACCGTCAGGACGTGGGCTTCCTTGTCGGTGGATATGGTGATCTCGAGCGGCAGTCCTGCGTCACGCAGTTCCCCGCCCGTGCTTTGCAGGAAACGCACCTTTTCCAGGGCGTCGGACGCGTTGGAGAGCAGTTCCCTCAAAAAGATCTCGTGGTTCGTATAGAGGGAATGGGTAAGGATATTGAGCAGCTTGCATGTTTCTGCATGGAATGGATGCGTGCTTTCCGCCATGTTGCGGCCTCCTGTTGGCGCGCGGACCGCCGCCTGCGCGCTCCAATGAGAATATGCCCGGAAGGGCATGACAGGGAAAACTTAATGCCTGCCGGAGCCCAGTCAAGGGGCGTGGAGGAAGAAAGCGCGGAAAACCAAGCCGATGCCGTCAGCGTGCCATGCGCAGGATCGCCGCGATGTCAGGTCCGCGCAGGAACATGGCGGAGCCTTTCCCGCCTCCGGCCCCTTCCGCAGCGGAACGGGCCATCTGCTCTATCTGACCGTCCGTGGGCGAAACGCCCAGCCCTTCCAGGTCCACAGGCAGCCCGATGGACCGGAAGAACCCCTCCATGGCCGCGATCCCCCGCAGGGCCGTTTCTTCCGCGCCTGCGCCGGGCTCCACCTCCATGACGCGGAGGGCGAACTTTTCGAACCTGGGCAGGCAGTTCCTGAACACGTAGCGCGCCCAGCTGCCCCAGACGGCCGTGAGCCCCGCCCCGTGGGTGACGTCGAACATGCCGCCCAGCTCATGCTCGATCATGTGCGAGGCGAAATCGCTCCTGCAGCCGCAGCCCGTGAGTCCGTTATGCGAAAGGCTACCCGCCCACATGACTTCCGCCCTGGCGTCGTAATCGTGCGGATCGTCGCGGAGGATGAGGGCGCAGCGCATCACCGTGCGCAAAAGCCCCTCGGCGAGGGCATCCGTCAGGTCCATGTTCCCGCCGTTGGTGAAATAGCGCTCCATGGTATGCATCAGGATGTCGGCGCATCCGCTCGCCGTCTGCCATGCGGGAAGCGTCATGGTCAGTTCGGGATCCATGGCGGCGAAGCGCGGGCGGGCGATGTCGTCATTATAGCTGCGCTTCTCGCCCGTGGCGTCATTGCTGATCACACAGCTGTTGCTCATCTCGCTCCCGGCTGCGGCGATGGTGGGGATGGCCCCCACAGGGAGGCATCCTTCTGCCTTGCGCCTGCGGGCGAACAGTTCCCACACGTCCTTCCCGGGTTCGGCAGCGGCATAGGCGATGGCCTTGGCGGAATCGATGGCGCTGCCGCCGCCCACGCCAAGGATGAGATCCACACACTCGCGCAAGGCAAGATCCCTGCCCTCGCGCACCTTGGAAAGGCGCGGATTGGGCACGGCACCGCCCAATTCGACGCATCCCAGCCCCGCACGCTCCAGCGAATCCCTCACCCGTCCGATCAGCCCGGAAGCCTGTGCGCTCCTTCCCCCGTAATGCAGCAGCACGCGGTGCGCACCGCATTCCCGGCACAGCTCTCCGGCCTTCTCTTCCGCTTTCCGCCCGAAAACGATCTTCGTCGGCACATGGTATACGAAATCAAGCATGCATCCCTCCTTGCGCGGGAGACCCGCCGCCTGTCTACGATTACCAGTCCCTCCTCCTTCTGGCAAGCAGGGGGGGGCAGGAAGCCGATTGTCATTTTGGACCGCCCGGGCTATGCTGCCAGCACGGGCATACAGGCTGGGAGGGACCATGCTGGGAGCGATAGCAGGAGACATCATCGGTTCCCGCTTTGAGCGGCACAACATCAAGTCCACGGACTTTGAACTGTTCACGAGCCAGAGCCGCTTCACTGATGACAGCGTCATGACCCTCGCCATCGCGCACGCCCTGCTCGACTGCGAAGCCGATCCGCTGCGGGCGGAAAACGCCGCCGTGCGATCCATGCGGCTGTTCGGACAGGCCTGGCCGCATGCGGGCTATGGCGCGCACTTCAGACAGTGGCTCGCCAGCGATGATCCGCAGCCCTGCGGCAGCTACGGCAACGGCGCGGCCATGCGCGTCAGCCCCTGCGCCTGGGCCGCCAAGACCTTGGAAACAGCCCTGGAGCTGGCCCGCCGCGTGACGCGCGTGACGCACGGGCATCCGGAAAGCATCAGGGCCGCAGAAGCCGTCACCTCGGCCATATGGCTGGCGCGGCACGGCGCTTCCCCGGCAGAGGTCGGCAGGCACCTGAAGCAGAACTATTACAAGCTGGACTTCACCCTCGATGAGATACGCCCCTGCTACCGCTTCGATGTGAGCTGCCAGGGATCCGTCCCGCAGGCGCTGGAGGCCTTCCTGGAAGCAGACAGCTTCGAACGCGCCGTGCGCCTTGCCATTTCCATCGGCGGCGACAGCGACACCATCGCCGCCATCGCCGGGAGCGTGGCCGAAGCCGCCTACGGCATCCCGGACGCCCTGCAGGAAGAAGTCCTGGACAGGCTGGAACGGAGGCAGATACGGGTGCTGGAGGCATTCAGGAAGGTGTTCCATGCCTGATGCACCAGCCTATGGCGCCCTTTTTGACCGCCTGCAGCGGTCTGCCTTCCGCTCCCGTTTCCACCTGGGGCAGCAGGAAAGGGAATATGCCCTGAAGCAGGGGGCGGAGGTCCTGCGCAGCCATGCAGAAGACTTTGTCCGCAAGAGGCTTGCCCCCGCCTGCATCCCCGGCGACGGCAGGCAGACGCCCATGCGCGGGCATCCCGTATTCGTGGCCCAGCACGCCTGTGCCTGCTGCTGCCGCAGCTGCCTGGCGAAATGGCACGGCATCCCGGCCGGGCGGGAACTCTCGCAGGAGCAGCAGGATTCCATCGTTTCCCTTCTCATGGCATGGATAGGAAAGGAGATGTCCATGCCTGCGCCTGCCGCCCGCCAGGACAGGGCAAGGCGGCGCAAGGCCGCGGAGGCATTCCAGCTCTCCCTCCTGGATGGGGACTGATGGAGGCCATGCAAAGGACTTTTCAAAAACGCATGGCTGGTCTATCCTCTCCATCAAGCGATGCCAACGCGGAAGGATGACAACGGCCAGGAGGTCGCCATGCCCTGGATCTTAGCCGCTCTCGCACTGTGCGCCCTGTTTTTCCTTTTCCCCAGGAGGGGCGGGCTGCTGCTGTCTGTCCTTGCCGGCGCGGCCCTGCTGATTTGGGGCGGCATCTGGGCATTCGATTCCTGGCAGGACGCACGCATACGCCGCATCGAGATCTCCCTCTTCCTGCCGGAATACCCGGACGGCGCCATGGAACTGCCCGCATCCTGGGCGGACAGCGGCAGGGCCGGCGAGCTGCGCGATCTCTGGCAGGGCAGCCTTCCCGCCAGGGAAAAGCGCCGCCGGGCAAACAGCATCGTCTACGGCTGCGCCCTGGAAGACCCCATCCTGGCCGATATCCGCAACGGCAATGCCCGTGCGCTGCTGCGCTACGGGGTCGCCGTGGAGGCTTACCTGCCCGGCAGGAGCACCAACCTGGCCGGGCATCACCAGGCGGTCCTCGATGTCATCATCCCGGCCGGGGGGCAAAAGACCGTCTGCCTCCCCGCCCCCAGGCTGCAGGGGGGCGCAGCCCTGGACAGCGTCGTCTTGAAAGCCACCGTCAAGGAACCCCTCTTTGACTGAGGGAAGGACAGGTCCATGCATCCTGCAGAAGAACGGCCCCCGGAAAAGGACAGCAGGGGAGCTCCACGGCATGCGGCGCAAAAACGCCAGCTCCTCCTGGTGCTGTTTGCCGCGCTCTTCGCCCTGTGCTGGGGCGTCCCCAAGGCCCTGTACAGCCGGGATCTCGGCATCATCTGGCTGATCTTCGTCGCCGGCGTCTGCGCCGCCTGGCTCGTCGTCCGCCCCCGGACGCCGCGGAACTCAAAAAAATAGCCCGGCCTGCCGCAGGAGCATCATCACGCCCGTGCCGATGCACATGGCCGCGATGCACTTTTTGAGCATGGATGTGTTGAGAAAGCTGGCCGCCCAGATGCCGAGCCATACGCCTATGCCCTGCAGCACCACGGAAAGCATGGCCACCTTCCAGTCGATCATGTCGAGGATGATGTTGCCTGCGCTGCCCGAAAGGCAGGCGAACATCTGGAAGGGCTGGGCCGCTGCCACGGCCGCAAACGGGGAGAAGCCCATGATGATCTGCATGGGGATGGAAAGGACAGGACCGCCCATGCCGGTGAGCCCTGCCAGGAATCCCACGAAGCAGCCGACGAAGAGCAGGTAGCGGAAACGCCCTCCCTCCGTGGACATGCTGCGCAGCTGCCGCGGCTGGCGCAGGGCGCCCGCGCCGGACAGGATGATGAGCACGGCAAGGATGGCGCTGAGCGCCGCGTTGCCCACCACGGCCTTGGTCAGGGCGCCCAGGCAGCCGAAAACGGCGGCGCCGAGGCATTGGGGCAGCACCATGGCGCGCTCAAGATTCCCGCGTTTCCAGTGCAGGTAGGTGCCCCAGGCGGAGGTGAAGAAAAAGCTGCACAGCGCCGTGCCCGAAGCCAGGGCAAGCGGCATATCGGCGCAGTACTGTATGGCCGGGATGAGCAGTATCCCCCCGATGCTCGTCGCCCCGCACAAAAAGCCCACGAGCAGGCACATGAAGGTCAAAAACAACGTCATTGCGGCATCTCGCTTTTCTTGGCGCTATGCCTACAGGGAATCCATGCTTAAATCAAGCGTGCAGGACGTCCTCCGAACCGAGACGCCGTGAGCCTCCCGCGGCCCCGTACGATCATCACCGGGCACGACCGGCCATGGGCCATGGCATGCTGGAGCGTCCATGATCCCCCTGACCCTTCATGCCTTTCCCCGCGGCAAAGGGATCCGTGCCGGCCCCCTTGAAAAAAAATGCAGGAAGAAGATAATGTCCTTCCGGGACGATGCGCCCCCTGCCGGACCGCCATGGGGCACCGGCTTCCAGCCCGCCTATCGGAGTTGCCATGAAAGGTCCCATCACGACCTCCCTCTTTTCCCTGTTCAAGGCCGGTCCCGGGCCATCCAGTTCCCATACCATGGGCCCCATGCGCGCCGGATGCCTGTTCCGGGAAGCCTGCGCCGCCCTGCCGCGCGAGCTGGCAGCGAGAGCGGCCTCTGTGCAGGCCCGGCTCTATGGCTCGCTGAGCGCCACAGGCGCCGGCCATGGCACAGACGCCGCGATCCTGGCCGGCCTTCTGGGATGGACTCCTGAGGAATGCCCGCCGGGGATGCTGCGGAAGCTCGCGTCCGCCCCGGAGGAAAAGCATTTCATGGACCTGGGCGGCAAGCGCGTCGAAACAGGGCTTTCCCGCATGGTCCACGATGATGTGCACCACGCGCATCCCTGGAGCAATACGCTTGAGCTGGAACTGCTGGACAGCGGGGGAAACGCGCTCTTTTCCCGCGAGTACTATTCCACCGGCGGGGGCTTCGTGCAATGGAAAGGATGGCAGGAACCGGAAACGGGGATGCCCGCGCATCCTTATTCCTGCATGGATGAACTGCGGGCCATCGCCAGGAACGAAGGGCTGAATATCCATGAGATCCTGCTGGACAACGAAACGGCCATCACAGGCGCCCACCGGAAGGATGTCATCCACCGCCTGAACATGCTGCTGGACGCCATGGAGGAATCCGTCAGGCGGGGGCTCGACGCCGGAGGCGTGCTGCCCGGTCCGCTGGGCGTGCAGCGCAAGGCCCGCCTGCTGTGGGAGACTGCCGGGAAACGGCTTTCCTCCCCGGAACGCTTCCTGACGGCCCTGAACGCCTGCGCCTTCGCGGCGGCCGAGGAAAACGCGGACGGAGGCGTCGTCGTGACCGCGCCGACCTGCGGGTCGGCCGGCGTGCTGCCTGCCCTCCTCTATGCCATGCGGCACGAGATGTTCATCGGCGACAGGGCGATACGCGAAGGCTTCCTCTCTGCGGCCGCCATCGGCTTCATCGCCAGGCACAACGCCAGCATCGCCGGGGCCGAGGTCGGCTGCCAGGGGGAGATCGGCGTCGCCTCCGCCATGGGCGCCGCCATGCTCACGGACGCGCTGGGCTACTCCTCGCATATCGTCGAGAACGCCGCCGAGGTCGCCCTGGAACACCACCTGGGCATGACCTGCGACCCTGTCGGCGGATACGTGCAGATCCCCTGCATCGAACGCTGCGCCATGGGCGCCGTAAAAGCCTTCAATGCCTCGCTCATCAGCCGCGGCACGGACTCAGGCGCACACCGCGTCTCCCTGGATGCCGCCATCGCCGCCATGGCAGAGACAGGGCGGGAGATGAGCCGGAAATTCAAGGAGACCTCCCTGGGCGGGCTGGCGGTGAGCATGGTGGAATGCTGAAGCCCTCCGTCCACGGATGCGGAAAAAGCCACCCGGGGGGGTGGCTTTTTCCTGAAGTCTGATGTGCCTGCTACACCTTCACGCCCAGCTGCCGTGAAACGGCAGAGGCGATCTTTTCGCGCTCTTTTTCCACCTCGCTGTCCTGGAGCGTGCGGTCGTCCCTGCGGAAAGTGAGGCGCACCGTGATGTTGCGCGTGTCCGATCCCTCGGGCTCATACACGTAGAGCAGCTCCGCGCTTTCCAGCATCTGGCTCCTGGCGGCGCCGGCGGCAGACAGCAGCTCTTCGGCCCGCAGGCTTTTGGGAGCGATGAAGGTGATGTCGCGGCGCACGGCCGGGAACACGGGCAGCGCCTTGAAATGCACGCGGCTCCCCTGGGCGGCCTCACGCAGCAGGTCAAGGTCAAGCTCGGCGTACCACACGGGCTTCCTGGCAAGGTAGGCATCGGCCAGCGCAGGCTTGAGCCTGCCCGCCACGCCCGCGGCCTGGCCGCCGGGCAGGGAGATGCGCACTGCCGGCGCCAGGTAGGGATGCCCCTCCTCCAGCTCAAAGGAAGGAGAGCCGAGGCGCAGCCAGGCAAAGAGCTTCTCCACCAGCCCGCGGATGTCGGCGTAATCCATGTCTGCCGGCTCGTGGCCCCAGACCTCGTCGTAACGCGAACCGGTGAGCACCATGGCAAGATGGCGCACTTCCCTGACCGTAGTATCGCTGGATGTGTCCTGGGCAAAGCATTCCGCCACTTCAAAGAGGCGCACGCCCGGAGCGCTCTGGGCAAGGTTGCGGCGCACATCCTGGAACAATCCCGGCGCCAGTTCGGTGCGCAGCACATCCTGCTCCGCCGTCAGCGGATTCATGATGCGCACGCGCCCTTCGACGGGCAGCCCGAGGAAGTCCAGGTCGGCGTTGCCCACAAAGCTGTAGTTCACGGCTTCGTTCAGGCCCAGCCCTGCGGCCCACTCCTTGACGCGCATCATGAAGGCATGGCGCCCTTCGGGCCTGCCGAAGGAGTCCAGGCTCTGGGGGATGGAAGGCAGGGTCTCGCCCAGGCTGTCCACGCCGCTGAAGATGGCGATCTCTTCGATGAGGTCGGCCTCGCGGGTGAGGTCATAGCGCCACCCCGGAGCGCAAACGGTCCATTCTTCCGCTCCGCGGGCGACCGTGCAGCCCAGGCTTTCCAGGGTCTTCGCGCAGAATTCGTCGGTGAGCGGCACGCCCAGGAGCGCTTCGGCGCGTGAACGGCGGAAGCGCACCGGCACCGGCTTCCATGGCTTGGGCGTGCACCGGCAAATGCCTTTGCAGACCTGGGCGCCGGAGAGGGAAGCCATGAGGGCTGCTGCCCGGTCCAGGGCGAACGACATGCCCGTAGGATCCACGCCGCGCTCGTAGCGGTAGGATGCCTCGCTGTTCAGTCCCAGGCGGCGGGCCGTGAGGCGTATGGAACGTGGACGGAACACCGCGCATTCCAGAAAGACGCTTTCGCTCTCCGCGGTGATCTCTGTTTCCAGCCCGCCCATCACGCCGGCCAGCGCTACGGGGCGCTCCGCGTCGCAGATCAGCCCGTCGCCGGCCGCAAGGATGCGCTCCTGCCCGTCGAGCGTCGTCAGGACCTCGCCATCAGCGGCAGGCCGCACGATGATGCGCCCGCCCCTGAGCTTGTTGTGGTCAAAGGCATGCAGGGGCTGCCCAAGCTCCATGAGGATGTAGTTGGTCGCATCCACCAGGTTGGAGATGGCGCGGATGCCCACGGCATTCAGCCGCCAGCGCATCCATGCCGGGGAAGGCCCCGTCTTGGCCCCCTTGAGGATGCGCCCCGTGTACGAGGGGCAAAGGTCGCCGTCGCGCACCTCCACGGGGACGGATCCGCTGATGTCCTCCCCCGTTTCTTCAAGGGTGAACGCGGGAAGGGTGACGGGCAGGCCAAGGTAGGCGCCGACGACGCGGGCAAAGCCGTGCACGGAAAGGCAGTCTGCCCGGTTGGGCGTGATGCTGATGTCCAGGACTTCCTGGTCCAGGGCATACGCCTCCACGAAGCGTGCTCCCAGGGCGGGGGCTGCGCCGAAGCGGTTGGCCTCGGGCAGCACGAGGATGCCGGAATGGTCGTCCGCCAGGCCCAGCTCCCGTTCGGAGCATATCATGCCGAACGACGGGACGCCGCGCAGCTTGGCCTTCTTGATGGCTATCCCCCCCGGCAGGGTGGAACCCACCGGCGCCACAGGCACGAGCTGCCCGGCGGCCACGTTGGGCGCTCCGCAAACGATGTCCAGGGGCTCCCCGCTCCCCACGTCCACCGTGCAGACGTGCAGATGGTCGGAATCCGGATGGTTCTCACAGGTGAGCACCCTGCCCACGATGACCTGTGCGATCTCTGCGTAGGGATGGCGCACCTCCTCCAGCTCGAGCCCGAGCATGGTGAGCAGCGAGCCCAGTTCTTCAGCCGTTCCGGCATAGGGGACAAATTCTTTCAGCCAGTTGAAACTCAGCAGCATGTTCTTTCTCCTTGCCTATGCCGGGAACTGACGGAGGAAGCGCACGTCGTTCTCGAAATTCATGCGCAGGTCGGTGAGCCCGTACTTGAGCATGGCTATGCGTTCCACGCCAAGTCCGAAGGCAAAGCCGGTGAACTCCTCGGGATCATAGCCCACAGACTGGAAGACAGCCGGATCCACCATGCCGCTCCCCAGGATCTCCAGCCATCCCGAGCCCTTGCAGATCCTGCAGGGCTGTCCGTCCAGATGTCCGCTCCCGCCGCACTGCGTGCAGGACATGTCCACTTCCACGCTGGGCTCGGTGAAGGGGAAGAAGCTGGGGCGGAAGCGCACGCGCGTCCCGCTGCCGAAGACCGCGCGCACGAAGGCGGTGAGCGTGCCGCGCAGATCGGCCATGGTCACATGCCTGTCCACGAGCAGCCCTTCTATCTGGTGGAACATGGGGGTGTGGGTCACATCGGAATCCCGGCGGTAGACCTTGCCTGGGCCTATGATGGCCAGCGGCGGGCGGCGCTTCATCATGGTCCGCACCTGCACGCAGGAAGTATGGGTGCGCAGCAGGACCTTGTCGGTGATGTACAGCGTGTCCTGCATGTCACGGGCAGGATGTTCGGGCGGCATGTTGAGCGCCTCGAAGCAGTTGAAATCCGTCTCCACTTCCGGACCGCCGGCGATCTCATAGCCCATGCTCTGGAAGACGGAGCATACTTCGCGCATGGCAAGGGTTATGGGATGGAGGGATCCGTTCCAGGTGGACCGCCCGGGAAGGCTGGGATCGAACCCTGCGAGGAAAGCGGCCTCGTTCGCTTCCTCCTGGCGTTTGCGGCTCTCTTCGAACAGGTCAGAAAGACGCTGCTTCACGGCATTGGCGGCCTGGCCGAATCCGGGGCGCTCCTGAGGGGAAAGATCGCGCAGATGCGACATCAGTTCGGCAAGGCGTCCCTTGCGCCCCAGGAAATCCACGCGCGCGGCTTCCAGTTCCGCCGCGGTCCTGATCTGGCGGAGCTGTTCTTCCAGCTTGCCGGCCAGGCTGTTCAGTTGTTCCAGAAGATCCATGTCTGTGCCTCTGCGGACCGCACTGCAGTCCGATAAAAGAAAAGGGCGCGGTGCCAAGCGCCGCGCCCTGCCGGGGATCGCCCCCGATATGTCTTCCGCCCCGCCTGCTGACATACGCGGCGCAGGGGAATGGTCTCTTAAGCAAGCTTGGACTTGGCCAGTTCGACGACGGCGGCAAAGTCCGCCTTCTCACGGACGGCGAGGTCGGCAAGCATCTTGCGATTGATCTCAACGCCGGCCTTCTTGAGCCCGTCCATCAGGCGGGAATAGGAAAGTCCGCTCAGGCGGGCGCCGGCGTTGATGCGCTGGATCCACAGGCGGCGGAAAGCACGCTTGCGGAGGCGGCGGCCTTCAAAGGCGTAGTTCAGCGAACGTTCAACGGCTTCACGGGCGATGCGGTACAAACGGCTGCGGCCGCCGCGGAAGCCCTTGGCCATATCCAGATATTTCTTGTGCCGGCGATGGGCTGCAAGACCTCTCTTCACACGCATGGATCATTCCTCCATCTTCAGTCCCGCGAGGCGGAGATCGGGCCAGCGGGAGTTGGGCCGCTCAAGCGGCATTCCACAGAAACTTCGCTCCGGCCACGCCTCAGGCGTAAGGCAGGAGGCGCTTGACGGACTTCATGTTCGCGCTGTCGACCAGCGTGCCCTTACCCAGGCGGGACCGGCGCTTGGAATCCTTCTTGGTAAGGATATGGCGCAGGTTCTGGCGGCGGCGGCGGAACTTGCCGCTGCCGGTGACGCTGAAACGCTTTGCGGCAGAACGGCGGGTTTTGATCTTTGGCATGGCCAACTCCTTATGAAAACGTGCTCTTACGGTAAAAAAGAGCCTGCTGCGCTGAGCAGGAGAAGGAATATGCACTATTCCCGCTCAAACTGCAAGCACAAAATATCAGCGGCAGGCAGAAACCTGCCCTTGCCGCACCCTGCGGACATGTGCGGTGCGGCGCCCTCGCGGGCGAACTATTTCTTCGGCAGCGGGACGAGCATCATCTGCAGCGTGCGGCCTTCGGCGCTGGGGGCCTGTTCGACCTTCCCGACGTCGGCGGTGTCGGCGATGATCTTGCTCAGGATGGACTCCCCGCGGTCCTTGTGGACGATCTCGCGCCCGCGGAAAAACACCGTCACCTTGCAGCGGTCGCCGTCGCCCAGGAACCTGCGGATATGGCGGAGCTTGGTCTCGTAGTCATGGTCGTCTGTCTTGGGACGGACCTTGATCTCCTTGATCTGCACCACGGTCTGATTCCGCTTGATCTCCTTTTCCTTCTGCTGCTTCTCGTACTTGAACTTGCCGTAGTCCATGATCTTGCAGACCGGCGGCATGGCGTTGGGAGAGACTTCCACCAGGTCAAGACCGGCCTCGCGGGCCATGGCAAGGGCTTCGGCAACAGAGAGGATCCCTGCCTGCTTACCTTCTGCATCCACGACGCGCACTTCACGCGCGCGAATCTGCTCGTTGCGGCGCGTGCCGTCCTGGGCAGCGTCGCGGCGAGGTCTCATATTAGGCGAAGCTATAGCTCATTCCTCCGCGTTTAAAGGGTTCTTCGCTGTCCGCGCGTATCAGGGAAACGACATCTTCGAAGCTGCGGAAGCCGATGTTCTCGCCGGAACGCAGGCGGACGCTGAATCCGCCCTCGGCGACTTCCTTGTCGCCGACCACCAGGACATAGGGGATCTTGGCGATCTGGGCCTCGCGGACTTTAAAGCCCAGCTTCTCATTGCGCAGGTCGGTCTCCACGCGGATGCCGGCGGCAGTGAGGCGGGCTTTTGCCTCCTTGACATAGTCCATCTGCGCATCGGTCACATTGACGATGCGCGCCTGCACGGGCGCCAGCCACGACGGGAAGGCCCCTGCATAATGCTCGGTGAGCACGCCGATGAAGCGTTCCAGGGAACCAAGGATCGCGCGGTGCACCATGACAGGGCGATGGCGCTCCCCGTCCTGCCCGACGTACACCAGCTCAAAGCGCTCCGGCAGGGTGAAATCCACCTGGATGGTGGAAAGCTGCCATTCGCGGCCGATGGCGTCGGTCACCTTGATATCGATCTTCGGACCGTAGAAGGCGCCGTCGCCTTCGTTGATCTGATAGGACTTCCCTTCCTTCTCCACAGCCTTGATCAGGGCGCCCGTGGCGCGCTCCCACGCCTCGTCGGAACCGATGCTGTCTTCAGGCCTGGTGGAAATGAAGATGCGGTACTTGAAGCCGAACAGGTCCATCAGGTCCGCGGAAAGGTGCATCACCCCGATGATCTCGTCTTCCAGCTGGTCCAGGGCGCAGATGATATGCGCATCATCCTGGGTGAACTGGCGGACGCGCAGGAGCCCGTGCAGCGTGCCGGACTTTTCGTGGCGGTGCACCACGCCCAGCTCGAAAAGGCGCACGGGCAGGTCGCGGTAGCTGTGCAGCGTTTCTCCGTACATCAGCATATGGCCCACGCAGTTCATGGGCTTGACGCCATGCACGTCGCCCTCGATCTCGGTGAAGTACATGTTCTCGCGGTAATGGTCGTAGTGCCCGGAACGCGCCCAGAGCTCGCGGCGCAGGATCTGCGGGCCGCGCACCAGCTCATAGCCCCGCTTGAGATGCTCGCGCACCAGGAAATCCTCCAGGATCGTGCGCAGCATCATGCCCTTGGGCAGCCAGAAGGACATGCCCGGAGCGACATCTTCATGGAAGGAGAACAGCCCGAGCTCCTTGCCCAGGCGGCGGTGGTCGCGGCGCTTCGCTTCTTCGATGGCTGCGAGATGCTCCTTGAGCGCCTTCTCGTCGGCAAAGGCCGTGCCGTAGATGCGCGAGAGCATGGCGTTCTTTTCATCGCCGCGCCAGTACGCGCCAGCCACCGAAAGCAGCTTGAAGGCCTTGATGCATCCGGTCGAAGGGATGTGCGGGCCGCGGCACAGGTCAAGGAAATCACCGCAGCGGTACACCGACACCGTGCCGGCATCTATGCCTTCGATCAGTTCCACCTTGTAGCTCTCGCCCATGCCGCGAAAAAGGCCGGCGGCCTCGTCCCTGTCCATGACAGAGCGTTCGAAGGGCACGTTGGCGGCGATGATGGCGTGCATTTCCTTTTCGATGGATACCAGGTCGTCCTGCGTGAAGGGGCGCGGGGCGTCGAAATCGTAATAGAAGCCGGTGGCGATGGACGGGCCGATGGTCACCCTGACCCCGGGGAAGAGCTTCTGCACGGCTGCCGCCATGACATGGGATGTGGAATGGCGCAGGATCTGCAGCCCGTCTTCGTCATCCGCCGTCACGGGCGCAACGGACGCCGCACCGGCGGGGACAGGGGCGGAAAGGTCGAGCAGCACCTCCGCGCCGCCGGCTGACACGCGGCAGGCTATGGCGGACTTGAAACGCTTGCCGGAAAGCGCCTGCCTGAGCACATCGGCACAGGATGCGCCGTCTCCGGCTTCGATGAGCTTGTCTTCAACGTATATCTGCATATCGTTCTCCACGCTATAACAAAGAAAGGGAGGCATTGCCTCCCTCTCGTGGCTTTATTGGTAGGCGCGAGCAGACTTGAACTGCTGACCCCTTCCGTGTCAAGGAAGTGCTCTGCCACCTGAGCTACGTGCCTTTACCGTCGGTGAAAACGCTTTTATATGTCTTTTCCCTGTTCGTCAAGCATTTTGCCCAAAAATTTTGCAGATGGAGCCTGCGCCGCAAGCCCCGGCGCCCCTGCAGGCCAGGCGTCCTCCTGCCTGGCAGGATGCATGGGGCGCGGGCGTCTTCCCTGCCGGGTGCATCCGCCGGCTACATCTTGATCCAGCCGAGTGCGGCCGCCACCGAAGAAACGAGCACGATGAGCAGGATGACCGGAGCGAGCCAGGCGATGCAGACTCGGAAGATCTTTTCCCTGCGGAAGGCAGAGGAAGCCTTGATGTCCAGGGCCAGCTTGTCGATGCCGACGAGCCGCCCGATGAGCAGGCAGGTGAGCAGGGCGGCAAACGGGCAGAGCACTGTTGCTGCGGTGAAATCCATCATGTCGAGGATGGACATGCCGGCGACCGAGATGAAGCTCCACGGTCCGAAGCCCAGGGAGCAGGGCACGCCCAGGGCGATGGCCTCGAAGGTCATGAACAGCGCGCTCGTCCTGCGCGACCAGTGCAGCTCGTCGGAAAGCGTGGACACGCACGCCTCCATGATCGAGATGTTGGAGGTGAGCGCAGCAAAGAAGACCATCAGGAAGAACATGGTGCCGATGGCCCCGCCGAATCCCATGCTGTTGAACACCTTGGGGATGGTGACGAACATCAGGGCGGGCCCGGCGTTCAGCGCTTCCGCCTCGCCGCCGGAAAAAGCGAACACGGCGGGGATGATCATGAGCCCGGCCAGCAGGGCCACGAGCGTATCCATGATCTGGATGCGGTTGGTGGCCTTTTCCACGTCCACGTCCTTCTTCATGTAGGAGCCGTAGGTGATGAGTATGCCCATGCCGATGGACAGCGAGAAGAACAGCTGGCCGCATGCCACGACGACCGTCATGATGGAGAGCTTGGAGAAATCGGGCACGAGGTAGTAGTAGATCCCCGCGCCGGCGCCCGGACGCGTCATGGAATAGACGGCGACGACGGCCGCGAGCAGGAGGAGCAGGGGCATCATCACGCGGGAGGCTTTTTCCACGCCCTTCTCCACGCCTTTGAGGATGACCGCCAGCGTGCAGCCCAGGAAGGCAAGATGCCAGAGCACGGGCTCCCATGTGTCGGAAATGAAGCCGCCGAAATAGCCGTCGCCCGCCAGGATGCCGACTTTCCCCATGCTGAACTCCACAAGATATTTGATGATCCAGCCGCCGATCAGGCAGTAGTAGGGGAAGATGAGCATGGGCACTATGGCGTTCAGCCATCCGCCGAAGGAGAGGAAGGGGCTGTGCTTTGACCCGGCGTATGCCCGGTAGGCCCCCACAGGGCTCAGGCGTGTCGAACGCCCCAGGCTGGTCTCGGCCACGATGAGCGCATAGCCGAAAGTGAGCATGAGGATGAGATACACCAGCAGGAATATCCCGCCCCCGTATTTCGCCGTGAGATAGGGGAAGCGCCAGATGTTGCCGAGCCCGACAGCCGAGGCGGCGGCTGCGATGACAAAACCGAAATGACCTGAAAAAAGCCCGCGATCTCCGCCTGCTTGCTGAGACATGACCCTCTCCTGGTTGGATGAAATCGTTTTGCGCATCTTACCGAAGCATAGGAAAAAGGCAAGCTAAACTCTCTTTTTCCTGTAGCTGCGGCCCGCGCCATGTGCTGCAGCAGTCCAGGGCAGATGCCCCGCAGCGGGTACGGAGGCAGGGCTGCCGGACCGCTCCCATGCCACCGGCATGGCCATCCTGGGACCCGTCGGGCGGGATGCGCCCCTTCCCGGCGGGAATGCCCCATGCCCCGTCAGGACTTTTTTTCCGGCGGCGCGGGATGCGTGTACTCAAGGACAGGCACGCCGTCGCCAAGCTTGCGGCGCACGGCCTGGATCATCATGTCCCGGTGCGGGCAGGGAAAGCCGATGGGCGTGCCAAGGGTGATGCAGGAGGCGAAGACGATGGCTTCCGCCCCCTGGTCCTTGAGCATCCTGGCCCTGGCCACCGCGGATTTGCCCGGGCAGCCGCCGCAGCTCACGATGCCGGAAACTTCGCACGGGCCGAACGGTCCGAAAGCCCCTTTCCCCTTTGCTGCAGCTGCCAGGCACGATGTGCTCCCGCATATCTCTTCCGTCTGGCGGCAGCGTATGATGCCGACCTTCATCCGGCCCTCCTCCTCTTTCTCTGAAGTCTGATCCCCGCCGGCGCACAGGCATCCGGCATCCGTTCCCACTGTACGCCAGGGACGCGCCGGTGCACAAGCATAAATGCTGCCCCCCCCCGGATCTGCTTCCATGCGCCCTGCCCTCTGCGGCAGCGTTTTGCACCGCACGCCGCGCAAAATGCATGGTTGAGAAAAAGGCCCTGCCATGCTATCCATGGCGCATGGCATGCGATGCGCATCCATGCATTCAACAAGGAGTCTTTATGGCAAAAGGTCTGGACATCGCCAAACTCTTTTTTGAGGATTCGCTCCCTCTCCTGAACAGCCGCATGCCCGGCGTCATGGAGTGCGCTGCCGCAGGCCTTGCCGGGGAAGGCTCGGAATGCCTGGGCTTCGACGACGAGACCTCGCGCGACCACGACTGGGGGCCGGCTTTCTGCCTCTGGATCCCCGGGGATGTCCTGCGCGCGGAATCCACCCGGATAGAACAGGCCCTGGCGCTCCTGCCGGATGCCTTCATGGGCTATCCCACGCGCATGCGCCCCGAAGCCCGCATGGGGCGTGTCGGCCCCATGTCTGTCGAAGGGTTTTACAGCCGCTTCCTGGGCATGCCCCGCGCTCCGCAGACATGGCAGGAATGGCGTTCCATACCGGAACACCATCTCTGCTCCTGCACCAGCGGAGCCGTCTTCATGGACAATACAGGACAGTTTTCCGGCATCCGCAAGGCCCTGCTGCAGTATTATCCCGAGGATCTCCGCCGCAAGAAGATAGCCGCCCGCTGCATGATCATGGCGCAGACCGGGCAGTACAACCTTCCGCGCAGCCTCTCCCGCGGCGAACTCGTGCCGGCCATGCTGGCCGCCGCACGCTTTGCCGAGGCGGCGCTCTCCCTGGTCCATCTTTTGAACCGCCGCTTCATGCCCTTTTACAAGTGGGCGGCACGCAGCGCGGCCGGCCTTCCTGTCCTGGGGCAGGAGGCCGTGCGCACCGTGGAAACGCTGGCGCATACGTCATGGGGGATCCCCGCACAGGCATCCCATGCCGTGCAGGAGATCGAAGGGCTTTGCGCCGGGGCGGCCCAGGAACTCCGCAGGGAGGGGCTCGCCCAGGCGGAAGGCGACTGGCTCTGGACGATCGGGCCATCCGTGCAGATGGGTGTGCGCGATCCGGAGATCCGCCGCCTCAACGTCATGGAAGACTGACAGCACACGCACAGCAAGGCAACGGAGGACACGACCATGCCAGACCCTATCGATGACGCCCTCACGGCGGCTTTCGCGCTCATGGGGCAGGGAAGCATGGCGCAGGCGGAAAGCGCCCTGCGAGCCATCGCACGTTCCGGCCCGCTCCCCGCGGAAAAAGAGGGGCGCCTGCGCTACGGTCTCGGCCTTTCCCTCCACCAGCAGGGCAAGGCTGCGGAAGCCAGGGAGGAATTCATGCAGGCCGCCAGTCTTTTCTCCGGTTCTGGCGGCGCGGCGCAGGCCCTTGCCCTGACGGCGCAGGCGCGTGCCGAGCTGGATTGCGGCATGGGGGGGCAAAGCGTTTCCACCGGGCGCAGGGCGCTGGCGCTGCTGCGCGAACGCATGGCCGGCGATGACCCGCGGCTCGCCCCGTCCCTGTTCTCCCTTGCCCTGGCCGAATACGAGGGCAGGCATTTCACCGAGGCTGAGGCGCTGCTCCGCAAGGCCCTTTCCCTGTGGTCGGCGCAGCGCGGAGCGGAAAGCCTGGAAGCCTCCACCTGCCTGAATGACCTGGGCAGGATCTGCGAAGAGACCGGACGCCTTGCCGAAGGGATATCCCTGCACCGCGCCTGCCTGGCGATCCGCGAAAAACGCCTCGGCACGCATCCCGAGACTGCCTTTTCCATGGGCAACCTCGGCACCGCCCTCGCCTCCGCCGGACAATGGGCCGAAGCAGCTGAGATGCTCTCGCGCTCCCTGGAATGCTATGCGCGCTGCGGGCGGGTCTCGGGAGACAGCATAGAAGGGCTCCGCCGCAACCTCGAGATCTGCCGGAAAGCGCTTTCCTGCTGAAGCAGCCCCTGTCCCGCCTGTCCACCAGCAAACAGGACGACAAAAAAACGCCGGACGCTCGGTCCGGCGTTTTTGTTGTCCCTTAGGTGGGGTGATCACTCTTCAGGCATGGTGATCTTGTCGAGGGGCTCGTGGTCGGCAGGAGTCGTCTTGAGCATATCGGTGCTGATGCCGAAGGAAGGTATCAGCGCGCCGGCAAGGGCCTTCATGCGGTAGGCGGCGATAAGGGAGTTGCCCAGGGCCGTGGCTGCCTGCGTGGAGGAGTTGAAAAGCTCGCTTTCGGCGTCGAGCACGTCGAGCAGGCTGCGTTCGCCCAGCACGAACTGTTCCTGGTAGGCATCGCGCGTGGCGATGTTGTATTCGATGGCTTCCTTGTAGAAGGCCAGCTGTTCCTGGGCGGAAACATACTGCGTCCAGCTTTCCTCGACGTTCAGCTTCAGTTCGTCCATGTAGTCGTACAGGCTCTGCCTGGCCTGGCGGATGCGTGCCGCAGCGGCTTTGCTCTCGGCCACGTCGGCGCCGCTGTTGAACAGGTTCCAGCGCACGACGGCGGCGATGCCGAACTCGAAGGTCCACATGCGGCTGATGCGGTCGCGCTCGGAATAGGACGGGCCGGCCTCGATGGACACGGAAGGACCGTAGGCGGAGTTGGCCTGCTCTTTGCGGGCACGCGCCGCGATCACGTCTTCCATGAAAGCGGAGACCTTGGGATTGAACTTCCGGGCGTCCCTGAGGACCTCATCGGCGTTCTGGTACATGCCTTCCGGACGGCTGACTTCAGCCAGGTTCCTGGCGGCCAGGCGGGTCAGACGGGTGTAGGTCTCTTCGCCAACGCGCAGGGAAGCCTGCGCCTCGGACAGCGTGGACTTGGCGCGGGCAAGGCGGCTCTGCGCCTTGGTCACGTCGGCCATGGTGTCAACGCCAAGGGCTTCGCGCTCCCTGGCCTTGCTGAGGATCTCCTCATGCCTGGCCACGTTGTCCTGGGCAAGCTTGAAGATCTGCTGGCGGCGCAGCACGTCGACATGCGCGATGATGGCGTCAAGCGCCAGGGAATTGGCGTTGTCCATGACGCGGTAATCCATGGAGCGGAAGGTCGCTTCGGCCTCGCGCACGCGGCCCCTGGTCAGCCAGCTGTCCCACAGCGGCTGGGTGAGGATCAGCGATGCGGAGGAATACGGGGCGACGCGGCTGTACCCGTAGTCACGGATGGTGCTGTTGGTAAGGCGACCGAAGCCCCCCCTGGCGGTAAGGTCCACCCTCGGTCCCCATCCGGCCTTGGCCTTGTCGATCTCGTGCCCGACAGCGGAACGGTTCTCCTGGATGGATTTCAGGGAATGGTTGCTGCGGAGCATGGCCTCGATGCTTTCCTTGAGAGGCAGCGGTTTGCCAGAATCTGCGGCGGCAGCCGTCGAGCATGCCAGCGCAACACTAAGAGCTGTTGCACACAGAATGGAAATACGCATAGGAAAAACCTCCAACTCCCCTAGGTTCATATTTTGTGGTCAGGCCCATATTTTGTGATTTGGGACACAAAAGCAACACATTACGCTTTAATTGTCAACATTTTAAATCCCCACTCCCAAAAAAAAGGG
>CACZQM010000172.1 GCA_902783285.1 uncultured Desulfovibrio sp.
CGGCGTGGGCGGCACCGTCGAGGAGGGCCAGATCCTCATCCAGGGCGACCTGCGCGACAAGCTCGTCACCCTGCTCACCGGCCTGGGCTACAACGTCAAACGCGGCAACTAGGCGATGATGGCCGGAGAAGAAGTATTCCGCAGCGGGACGCTGGCGCTTCCCACCACGCCGTGGGAAGACCTGGCGCAGGTCCCCGCATGGACCGACCTGACCGTCAACCGCGTCCTTTGCCTGGTGGCCGTCGTCCTGATGGTCGCCAACCTGCTGGATTACTTCCGCCTGTTCCCTTACCTGCTCTATTGCGTCGACCGTTCCCGCGGCGCCGAGGACCTCGAGCACAGCATCGGCCTGGCCCGCGTCCGCAACCTGTCGGCCACCCTCTACGTGCTTCCGTTCTGCCTGGTGCTCGACCGCTTCGCGCTCGCCCGCCCGGCCTTCTGGAGCGCGATTCCCGCGGCCTGGAGCGTCCCGGCCACGGTCGGCCTGCTCTGCGCCTACATGCTGGTCCGCGACCTGTGCTACCTGTTTTTCCGCCCGCGGCGGGTGCACGGCGAGGCTTTCGCCACCCTGCGGCACAACCCGTTCAATTACCTCCTGCTGCTGGCGCCTGTGCTTTTCGTGACGGTTGCCGTCATCATGGTCGGGCACCTTCCGCCGACACTCGCGAGATACATCCTGACCGGCGAAATCGCGCTCGCCTGGCTCCATGCCATCTTGCGCTCGGGACAAATTTTGCGCAAGCGTTGCTCTGGATTGTCAACATTTTTGTATCTTTGCGCGCTTGAATTTTTGCCGGCTGCCTTATTGGTAGCAGTTGTCATGTTTTTTTGATCAATTTTGCAGCAAGATGAAGATCCTGATATCCCAGCAACTCCCGTCCAATCTCGCACCCTACGAGATCCTGCAGAAGCAGTTCGGAGCGGAGCTGAACTTCCAACCCTTCTTCCTCATCGAACCGCTTTCCGCCAAGGAATTCCGGGCGGAGCACATCAATCTCCCCGACTACACCGCCATCGTCTTCTCCTCGCGCCACGCCATCGACGCGTACTTCAAGCTGAGCGAAGAGATGCGCTTCAAGGTCCCGGAGACGATGAAGTATTTCTGCTCCACGGAGGCGGTCGCCATGTACCTGCAAAAACACATCGTCTACCGCAAGCGCAAGATCTTCTTCGGTTCCGGCTCGCCGGCTTCCATCGTGGCCCTGATCACCGCCAAGCACAAGGGCGAGCGGTTCCTCATCGCCACCACGGAAGGCTCCGACATCACCCCGATCACCTCCGCGTTCGAGAGCGCCAGGCTGGACTACACCGTGGGCGCGCTCGTCAAGCCCGTATCCCAGGACCTCCACGCCGTGGACCTGGCGGGTTTCGACATCGCCGTGCTCTGCAACCCGGCCGACGTCGCCTCGCTGCACGAGAACTTCCCTGAGTTCAAGCAGGGCGGCCTCAAGTTCATCTCCTTCGGCAAAGCCGTGGTCAAGGCCATGGAAGAGTCCGGTCTGGAGATCGCCTTCAAAGCCCCCACCCCGGAGGCGACTTCCATCAGCAAAGCTGTCGAACTCTACCTCCAATCCCAGAAATAGATGACTTCTCCGCAAGGCCATACCCTCTCCAAAGAGGAAAGGCTGTGCGGGAAGACAACTGTCTCCGCACTCATTTCCGACGGGAAATGGGGCACCACGCCGCACCTGCGCTTCTGCTGGGCGGCGGGACGCGACACGGGCCTCAACCGCCTGATGGTCTCCGTCCCCAAGAAATTCTTCAAGCGCGCCGTCAAGCGCAACCTCCTCAAGCGCCGGCTGCGCGAATCCTACCGGCTCCAGAAGGAGCTCCTCACGGGCACCGGCGTGGACCTGATGCTCGCCTACTCGCATCCCGAGATCGCCGACTCCGCGGTCCTCTTCGCCGAGGTGACCGAGATCCTGCAGCGCATCTCCGCCAAGCTCGCCGCCGAATGATGCGCTTCCCGGACCTCCTCAAGCGCATCCTCGCCGCGCCTTTCATCCTGCTGATCAAATTCTACCAGCTGTGCATCTCGCCGCTCAAGCCGGCGAGCTGCCGCTTCACCCCCACCTGCTCACAATAC
>CACZQM010000173.1 GCA_902783285.1 uncultured Desulfovibrio sp.
ACATCGTCGACCTGGCCTGCCAGGAGCCCTTTTTGCGGACCGAAGACCCGTGCTGCCCCGTTGGGACCGCACAGGGGATTGGTGACGTCGCAGGCGACTCGGAATTCCGCATCACGCAGCTCCGGCATGGCCCTGGCTGCGGAAATGGCGCGGACTGCGGCAAGCGCGCCGGCGCCTCTGCCCGCCTCGGTGCCGTCATCACGCAGGAAGGAGTAGCCCAGCGCCTGCAGCATCCCCATGCCGCCGTCCGTCGTGGCGCTGCCCCCTATGCCGATGACAAAACGGCGGCATCCCCGGCGCAGGGCGTCGGCTATCATCATGCCGACGCCGTAGGTGCTGGCTTCGAGCGGGCGCCGTTTTCCCCTGGGGACCAGGGTGAGCCCTGCAGCTGCGGCCATTTCCATGAATGCAGTGGTCCCTTTTGTCCCGTAGCGCGCCTGCACGGGGCCGCCCAGGGGGCCGCTGACGGCAGCGGCGTGCATCGCGCCGTCCAGCCCCGTGGTGAGCGCCTCGACCGTCCCTTCTCCGCCGTCGGCAAGAGGGAGCACGGTGACCACGGCATCCGGGCATGCCCGGAGCACGCCCTCCCTGGCTGCGGCGCCGGCTTCCAGGGAGGTAAGGCTGCCTTTGAACGAATCCATGGCGATGACGATGCTCTTCATAGGCACAATCCCTCTTTTTGCGCCTTCAGCCGTGGGCCGCAGAGGCCTTTTTCACATGCCAGCCGCAGGTCGCCGCATGCCATTGCGGTCTCGCCTTCCAGAAAGCTGCCCGCGGCGCGGTAGACATAGGTGAGCGGTTCATCGGGGTCGAGCGCTTCCGCATAGGCCAGGTCCCTCCTGGCCCCTTCGGGATGGCCGCGCTTCTGGAGCAGGAGCCCGCGCGTGGCATAGGCTTCCGCACTGGGAGAAAGCCGGATGGCCTTGGTGACGTCATCAAAGGCATCGTCCAGGAATCCAAGGTCGCCAAGGGCCCGGCTGCGCAGCAGCAGGGCGCTGGGATCGAGAGGATCCATGCGCAGGGCCTTGTCGAGGAGGGTAAGCGCCTTCTGCGCGTCAAGGCATTCAGACCAGGGTTCTTCCCACAGCTTCTGCGCTTCCGTCACAAGGTTGCGCGCTTCCTGCGAAACACTTTTCGACGCCTGGCCGGCAGCGTGTGCGCGGACAGGCTCAGCTTTCGGGGCGCCTTCGGGATGGGAGAACGGGGAAAGGGAGCAGCCCGAGATGAACAGCACCAGGAGAAAAGCTGCAGCTTGCATAGGGATACCTCTTGCTGGCATGGCTTGGCAGGGATGCCGGTTGCAGGCATTGTACAAGTTCAGGCGCCATGCGTAAAGCCGTGTCCCGGCCTTGCCGCAGGCGTGCTGCTGCCGGGGGGCAGAAAGGCAGGGCCCCGTCGGCGGGGCCCTGCGGGAGATGCACGGATGCCGGGGCAGGGGTCAGGATTGGGAGAGCAGCACGAAAATGTCGCGCTGTATCTCCGCCAGGCGGTCGCGCAGGTCCATCTGCTCTTCCCATGGGAGGTCCGAAGCATGCGCGATGCGTTCGCGCAGCTGCGCCGTGCGCAGGTCCAGTTCCTGCATGAGGAAGTTCCAGTCGACTTTCTTGCGCGCGGCTGCCGAAGCCGGGATGTTGAATTCCGGAGCCTTGCCGGCCGTGATGTCCATTTCCTCCATGTAGTCGGGGATGACGGACTCGATGCCGAATCTCTGCCTGATGAGCCCTGCGAGCGTTTGCTGCGCCTTCGGCTCGCCATGGATGAGGACGATGTGCATGGCGGGGTTGGCCATGGATCCTATCCAGTCCAGAAGCTGGCTCTGTCCGGCGTGGGCGGAAAATCCGTTGATGGTGAACAGGCGCGCCGCCACGTTCAGTTCCTCGCCGTTGAGCCGCAGGCTTTTGGCTCCGTCCACCAGCTTCCTCCCGGGTGTCCCCATGGCCTGGAAGCCCACGAAGACGATGCTGGCGCCCGGCTTCCATATGTTGTGGCGCAGGTGGTGGCGGATGCGGCCGGCGTTGCACATGCCGCTGGCGGAAAGGATGATGGCAGGTCCGGATCTGGTGTTCAGATCCTGGGACTCCTGCACGCCCTTGGTGTAGGTGATCTTAAAGCCCGGGCGCTGGATATCTTCCAGGGTGATGTCGGGAACGTGCAGCTCGCTGCCGTATTTTATGAACACCTGGGTGGCTTTCGCCGCCATGGGGCTGTCCACGTAGACGGGCACGTCCTCGGGGATGAGGCCCTTCTTCTTGAGCAGGATGATGCTGTAGAGTATCTCCTGCGTGCGCTCCACGGCAAAGGCGGGGATGATGGTCTTTTCATTATGGGAGCAGCTGTAATTGATGGCTTCGGCCAGTTCCTTCAGCGTGTCATTCTCGCCCTTGTGGTCGCGGTCGCCGTAGGTGGATTCCACAAATAGCCATTCAGGGGCCGGCGGGCGTTCCGCATCGGGAAGGAGCAGCGCGCCGGGCCGCCCGAGGTCGCCGGAGAACAGCATGCGCGTGCTTTTCCCCTGCTCGGTGACCGTGATGTCCAGCATGGCGGCGCCCAGGATGTGGCCGGCATGGCGGAACAGGACGGACACTCCCTCTGCAGGAGCGACAGCTTCTCCAAATTCCACGGCGTGCATGAGCCTTGCCGCAGCCTGTGCGTCCTCGGCCGAATACAGGGCCATGTCGGTCTCGCTGTCCTGCTTGCCCTTGCGCAGGTTGTGGCGGGACTTCCACTCCTGTTCCGTCTCCTGGATGTGCGCGCTGTCTTCCAGCATCAGTTCGGCAAGATCCGCCGTGGGCGTCGTGCAGTAGATGCTGCCGGAGAACCCCTCCCGCACAAGGCGGGGGAGGAGCCCGGAATGATCGATGTGCGCGTGGGTCAGGAGCACGAAATCAAGTTCGCGCGGGCGGCAGTTGTCGATCTCGTAGTTGCGTTCCTCCAGGGCGTCGTTCCCCTGGAACATGCCGCAGTCCACGGCAAAACGTGCCGTCTCCGTTTCGATCACGTAACAGGAACCTGTGACGGTCTGCGCCGCGCCATGAAAGGTCACTTTCATAAGCTGTCCTTACAGTATGATGCGTTTTTTGATGAGGGAGACCACATCTTCCGGAGTGTCGCAGATGGTGATGAGTTCCAGCTCGTCCTCGCGCAGGAAGTTGTTTTTGACCATGGCATTATGTATCCAGCTGATCATGCCGTCCCAGAATTCGTGCTTGTAGAGGATGATGGGGAAAGGCTTGATGCGGTGCGTCTGGGCCAGCACAA
>CACZQM010000174.1 GCA_902783285.1 uncultured Desulfovibrio sp.
GACCCCGGCTCCACCATGTCCCCGCAGCATGCGGAGCGGACGTCCCCCGGCGTGTGGGGCAGATGGGAGTTGCCGTTGACCCCGCCCTCCTCCATGGTGATCCAGTCCGGCCGGATGTAGCCTTCGTCAAAGGCCCATACCCTGATGCCGCGCAGCCGCGCAATATGCACGGCTTCCCGGTGGTGCGGGCGCCAGTCGCCATAGACCAGCAGGTCGGTGACCCCATGGCGCGCCATGAGGCGGGCTATCCATTCGCTCCAGTCGGACGTGCGCCCGCGGTAGTTGAGCGACCCGAACGGCCAGTCCCAGACATCGCCGCCGCACAGGTTGACGCGGAGCACATCCGCCCCCCCCGCGGACAGCTCCCTGCCCAAGTCGCGGAAGAACGGACCGTGCGGCCCCTGAAGAAACAGAAAACAGCGCTTCAAGACTATTCCCCTTAGGCACCACCCGGCATGGACGCGGACTGCCGGGATGGACACTTATAATCCGTATCCGCGCATTGCGCAAGCAGTACTTGCCGTTCCCGGCGGGAGCCGCGCCCCCTGCCGGGGCTGCATGGCAAGGCCAGGGGCAAAGCGATTGTGCGCCGCCCTGCTTTATGCTAAAAGGTCCCAGCGGCGCGGCCTTGAGCCTGCGCCGCCAAAGGCTGCCATATGGACCGTTATTCCTGCATCATCGTCGGCGGGGGGCATGCCGGCTGCGAAGCCGCCATGGCGCTTGCCCGCCTGGGCCACGCCGTCCTGCTCGTCACCAGCAACGCCGACCGCATAGGGCATCTTTCCTGCAACCCGGCCATCGGCGGGCTCGCCAAGGGCCATCTCGTGCGCGAGATCGACGCCCTCGGCGGCTGCATGGGCCTGTGGGCCGACGAGGCGGGCATCCAGTTCCGCATCCTCAACGCCAGCAAGGGCCCGGCCGTGCGCGCGCGGCGCGCCCAGATGGACCGGGAAAGCTACCTTGCCGCGGTGAAGCGCACCCTTTTCGCGCAGCCGGGGCTGGACATCTGGCAGGACATGGCCACCGGGATCCTCGCGGAAGGCGGGCGGGCCGCCGGCGTGCGCACCCTTTTGGGCAGGGAATTCTGGGCGGACCACGTCCTGCTCACCACGGGCACCTTCCTGAGGGGGCTGGTGCACGTGGGGCTCACGCATTACAGCGCCGGGCGCTTCGGCGACGCCGCGTCCATGGACCTCTCCGCGTCCCTGCAGTCCCTCGGGCTGGAGCTCGGCCGGCTGAAGACCGGCACGACGCCGCGCATCCTGGCCAGTTCCATCGACTTCGACGCCCTGGAAGCCCAGCACGGCGACGATCCGCCCCAGGGGTTCAGCTTTGCCGGACCGGGCCCCGTCCTGCCGCAGCTGCCCTGCTATGTCACCTGGACGAATGAGCGGACGCATGCGGCCATCCGCTCCGGCCTGGACCGCTCGCCCATGTTCAACGGCATCATCACCGGCGTGGGCGCGCGCTACTGCCCTTCCATCGAGGACAAGATCGCACGCTTCCCCGGCCGCGACCGGCACCACGTCTTCCTGGAGCCGGAAGGGCTGGACCGGCGCGAATACTACGCCAACGGCATCTCCACGAGCCTGCCCCTGGACGTGCAGGAAGCCATGGTCAGGACCATGCGCGGGCTGGAGCACGCCAGGATCGTGCGCCCCGGCTACGCCATCGAATACGACTACGCCGACCCCGTGCAGCTCAGGCCCACCTTCGAGACGAAAAAAGTGCAGGGCCTCTGGCTCGCCGGGCAGATCAACGGCACCTCCGGCTACGAGGAAGCCGCCGCCCAGGGCTTGTGGGCCGCCCTCAACATCGCCGCCCGGCTCGAAGGGCGCCCGCCCTTCCTGCCCGCGCGCTCCGAATGCCACATGGCCGTGCTGGCCGACGAACTGGTCACCAAGGGCACCACCGAGCCCTTCCGCATGTTCACCTCCCGCGCGGAGCACAGGCTGCTGCTGCGGGAGGACAACGCCGATGCACGCCTCACCCCGCTGGGGCGGGAGCGGGGCCTTGTGGACGACAGGCGCTGGGAACGCTTCAGGGAGCGCAAGAGCTCCCTGGACGGGATCATGTCCCGGCTCTCGGCCATGCGCGTCACGCCGGATGCCGCCACGCGCGCCGTCTTTGAGCAGCTGGGCGAACCCTGCCCGGCGCAGGCGGCGTCCCTGGCCGACCTGGGGCGCCGCCCAGGGCTCCCGCTCAGGCGGCTGGAAGTCTTCCTCCCCGAACTGGCAGGCCTGCCGGCAGACATCCTGCAGGAAGCGGACACCATGCTCAAATACGCCGGCTACATCCGGCTGCAGGAGGACATGGTGCGCAGGAGCGCGGAACTGGAGGAGGTGCTCATCCCGCCTGAGATCTGCTACCTGGGCATGGCCGGGCTCTCGCGGGAAGTCCAGGAAAAGCTGGAGCGCGTGCGCCCCCGCACCCTGGGGCAGGCCGGGCGCATCTCCGGGGTCACGCCTGCGGCGCTGGCCTGCATCCAGATCGAGCTCAAAAAGCTCTCCTCCGCGGCATCGCGCAGCTGAAAGGCGCGTCTTGACCTTGCCGCCCCAGGCCCTATAATGCACCGAACGACATCAAAAGGGGGCTTCGACCATGCGCATGAGCGCCATAAGCCGCGATAAGGCACTGGATCTCCTTGCAGCCTACAACCGGGAACCGTTCCACCTGCAGCACGCCCTGACCGTGGAGGCCGTGATGCGCTGGTTCGCCAGGGAGCGCGGCTTTGCCGGCGAGGAGGACTACTGGGGGATCACCGGGCTGCTCCACGACATCGATTTCGAGCAGTTCCCCGACGAACACTGCCGCAAGGCGCCGGAACTGCTGCGCGCGGGGGGCGTGGGCGAAGACATGGTCCGCTCCGTCTGCAGCCACGGCTTCGGGCTGTGCAGCGACATCCGGCCCGAGCATGAGATGGAAAAGATCCTCTTTGCCTCGGACGAGCTCACGGGGCTCATCGGCGCCGCGGCGCTCATGCGGCCTTCCCGGAGCGTGCAGGACATGGAGCTTTCCAGCCTCAAAAAGAAATTCAAGGACAAAAAATTCGCCGCAGGCTGCTCGCGCGACGTGATCAGGACCGGGGCCGAGGCCTTGGGATGGCCGCTGGACGAACTGCTCTCCCTCACCCTGGAAGCCATGCGCGCCTGCGAAGGCGAGGTGAACGCCGGGATGCGCGGCCTGAAAGCCCGGCAGGATGCCGGCCAGGAGCGCTGAACGGCACTGGACCCTATCTGACAGCAAGAGAACACACCATGAAAAAGACCCTATCCGGCGCGGCCCTGGCCTGCCTGCTCATGGCAACGGCCGCCTTTGCCGCGGAAAAGCGCATCTACGTCGATCCCAACGCCCCCGTGTACGCCAACAAGGAATACGGCTTCGTCCTGAAGCTGCCGCCCGGCCAGTGGGGCGGGCTCCAGATGGAAGACAGGAGCGGCGCCCGCTTCAGCGATGCAGCGGTCGGCGACACGGAATACACCGAGGTCCGCGCCTATGCCTTCCCGCGCGGCAAGGCCACCGCGGAGCGCATGTTCGCCGAAGAAGCCAAGGGGTACAGGGAGATCCTTAAGGAAGAAATGTTCCCGGGGGGCGAAGGGTTCGCCCTCACCGCGCTCTCCCCGCAGGGATGGTACGTGTATGTCAGGTATTTCATCGGCAAAGACGCCGTCAATGTGCTTGCCGTCTCCAGCGCGCCGGAACAGAAGCCCACGTTCGACTACACCGTGCCCGAGGTCACCCGGGCGTTCAAGCCGGGCTTCGGCAGGCGCTGAGGCGCATGCCGGCGGGAAATGCAAAAAAATCCCTTTATGGCGTTGACACAGGCAAAATCGTACTTACTCTAAAAGCGTGGCTGGATGGAAATCCTTCCGCATAGAAGGAACGCCATGCAGGTAAAAATGATGGGCAATGATGCATGCGATGCACAAAGTTGCATGGAAGTTGCACAGAAACAATGCGATCTTGCATAAGTTTGATGCCATACAAGGAGTTTTTACCATGTTGCCAAGCATTTTTGGAGAAAACCTTTTCGATACGTTCTTTGGGACCCACCCCTTTGCCACGGCGCACGATGCCTATGCGGGCAAGCAGGCGCACGGGCTCATGAAGACCGATGTCCGCGAGCTGGAGAACACCTACGAACTGGACATCGAGCTGCCCGGCTACAAGAAGGGCGATGTCAAGCTGGAACTGGACGACGGCTACCTGACCATCTCGGCCGCGCGCACGAGCGAAAGCAGCGAAAAGGACGGCAGGGGCCAGTACATCCGCAGGGAGCGCAGCACGGGCGCGTGCAGCCGCACGTTCTTCGTGGGCGAAGCGCTGGAGCCCAAGGATGTGGCCGCCCGCTTCGAAGACGGCATCCTGAAGCTCTCCTTCCCCAAGGATCCCAAGCCGCGCATCCCCGAAAAGAAGCTGATCAATATCGACTGACCGTCCATGCAGCAAGGCCATCGGAAAGGCGCCTGCCCACGCAGGCGCCTTTCTCTTTCGTCCGGCCGGAGCCGCCCGCATCCTCCTGGGGCCCCGGCCAGCCCCTGCCGTGCGCCAGCGGCAGGGCCCTCACGGGGGCGGGCTCCCGCAACGCTCCGGATAACATATCCTGACAACAGATAGTTTTTTATCTTTTAATAAGATAATTATCCTCCCCGTTCCGGGAGCATGCGCCTTTCCGTGCGCCGCCCGTTCCGGCCCTCCATGCTGCACGGCCGCCCCTGCCCGGTCCGGGCCCCGCCGCGGACCCGGCATCCTCTGGATTTTTCCGTTGTGGAAGGGCTGCTTTTGGCGTATGTTGCAGGCATGCCGCTTTCGGCCCCACTTCATCCAGCGAGGACGCCATGCTGCTCGACACGCCTGTCACCGTAGGGGGGATGACTTTGAAGAACCGCATCGCCATGCCGCCCATGGCGACGCACCGTTCGCCGGACGGCCTCATCGGTGATGACATCTGCGCGCACTACCGCGCGCGGGCCGAGGCCGGCACGGCGCTGATCATCGCCGAGCACTGCTGCGTGGCGGCCCAGGGGCGCGCCTCGGCGGACCAGATATCCCTTGCCGGGGAAAACGCCGTCCCCGGCCTGCGCCGCCTGGCCGACGCCGTGCATGGCGCAGGCGCCAGGCTCTTCGTGCAGATCAGCCATGCGGGCAGCCAGACGGACTCCCGGGTCACCGGCATGGAGACCGTGAGCGCGAGCGCCGTCCCCCACCCCCGGGCCAAGGACCGCGCCGTCCCCCGCGCCCTCAC
>CACZQM010000175.1 GCA_902783285.1 uncultured Desulfovibrio sp.
AAGGCGCGCAGGGCGCCTTCGTAGTCCGGGGAAAGCGCAACGGACATGGCGGCAAGGGGAAAGGAATCCAGGATGGGGTCATCCGCCTGCGGAAAGATGGACAGGCTGAAGTAGCCGCGCAGGCACGCCGCGGCGGGGTCTTCCTCCTCGCCTTCAAAGCGCATGCCGAACACGTGCGGGGAATCCGCCACGCGGCATGTCCAGGCCGGGTGTTCCGAGGCTGAGGCGAGGACGCCGCGCCAGCCGAGGGCCCTGGCGTTGGATCGTTCGAAATGCGCAGCCATGATGAGGGAGGTGATCAGGCTGGCGCAGTCGGAGCCGCTGCTCCCAAGGGGGCGTGGAAGGATCTTTTCCAGCATCGGGCAAAAGTTTGGCGGGACGCGCCGAGGAGAAAAGCGCGCCCCGCCGGTGACAGGGTGTTAGCCAGGGAATGAGATGGTGTCGCCGTTGCCGAGGTAGTTCGTCGTCTTGGAGCGGAAGCGCGCCGTGCCCTTGACGACCGGATAGCCGGCATCAACGAACTTCTGGGCGGTGATCAGTCCGGTGCAGTGGTTGCAGCCCACGCGCTGCAGCTGCCACTTCTCGAGGCCGATGACCAGGTCGTCGTACTTGGGATCCCAGTCCTCGAACGGGGAGATGTGCAGGCCGCCGTACAGGCCGTAGAACTGGTCCTTTTCGTACTTGAGTTCCTTATAGGCGGTGTCGGCGAACAGGATGATGCCCTGGTGGCAGCATCCGGTGATGCTCACGAGGCCCACGTCCTTCACGTTGCAGTACAGGGACATCTCGCCGAAGACCTTGAAGATGATCGGGCATTCGAACTGGTACAGGGCGACGCCCGGCTGCAGCTGGTACAGGCCCTTCTTCACTTCCGTCCATTCGCCCACGTGGCCGGAGTCCTTGATGTACTGCTTGCCGGCGGGGTAGAAGGTGTTGGGCGTGTAGACATGCACGTTGGGGCCGTACTTGGCCACCACGGGGAAGGCCCAGTAATGGTCCATGTGCTCGTGGGTCTGGATGAAGCCGGCGATCTCGCCGTTGGCCAGCATGTTGTCGATGCCCTCGCGCTTGAAGCTCTCTTCCATCCAGTCGTAGCTCCAGCCGGTGTCGAACAGGTACCGGGTGATCTTGCCTTCCATGTCCTCGATTTCCACGAGGCAGGAGAAGCCGCCTGCGTTGTCGGCATCCACCGACTGTTCCTTGGCGATGGCCCAGGCGCCGTGCAGGTCGCCCTTCTGGATGTAGGGCTTGAGGTTCTTCATGGCGTCTTCATAGTTGCCCTTGCCGATGCCCTTGCCGTTGCCGAACGGGGCCCAGTTGTAGGTGTACTGGTCGACCAGCAGGCCGCCGGCGCCGGTGACGTTCTGCATGAAGATCTTGTTGTCGAACCAGCTGGTCTCGGAGATGTTGATCACCTTGACGGACTTGCACACGCCGAAGTCCGTCATCTTGCGGTCGATCTTGGGCAGGAAGGCCCTGCGGGCGGGAGTGTAGGAATACAGGCCCATTGCGCCGAGGGCTCCGACGCCCACGCCAAGGGAAGCGCCCTTGATAAATTCACGTCTGTTCATAAGTGCTCCTACTTCACCAGGGTGAAGGTTGCGCTGCAGATGGGCAGCAGCCAAACGATGAAGAAGTAAACGGCCACGCCGGCAAGGATGCCGAAGAACAGTCCGGACTTCATGCCGGGGTTCCAGGCATGGTCCACTTCGATGTGGCGCTTTTCTTCGGCGAAGTCAGCGGCGGTCTTGAATTCACGCCGCCATCCCGGCCAGCCGTCCATGAACCACCAGTTGATCAGCCAGATGTCGATCAGCCAGATGGTGGGGATCATGGGGAACTGCTGCGGATGCGAGAAGCCCTTCTGCGTGCCCAGGAAGTTGTGGGCGTACATGTAGTACAGGCAGTAGAGGACTACGCCGCCGACGATGGTCAGCACGGTGCGGATGAGGATGTTGACAGGGGTGCTGTACTTGGTGGGCCAGTTCTCGCAGTAGAACTGCACGAACAGGGCGGGCACCAGGAAGAAGATGGCGGTCTCGCCCACGTGCAGCCAGCGCCAGTCGGGGGCAGCGTCGCGGCGGTGTCCGCGGATGGCGTCGCCCCAGACGAGTTCCTGCATGTACCAGAAGAACAGGCAGAGGCACCAGGCGATGACGATGATGCCCACGAACAGGGCGATGCGGCGGGGCCAGTCCTTCTTGATCATGGTGAAGGGGTAGCGCTCCCAGATGCCTTCGACGAACCACACGACGACGGTGCAGCACATGATCCATGCCACGTGGAAGTTGGCGGAGACGGTCTCGGCGAACTGTTCCCAGTAGGGCGGGCAGATGGCGCAGAAATACTGCCAGGGATAGTACAGGATGCCCATGTGGTTGTGCATGGTCATGAAGTAGATGACCAGGCTGAGGCAGAACGTGCCCAGCCAGATGCTGAAGCCGCGCGTGGGCTGCTTGTCCGTGGTCCAGGGATGGCCCTCGAGGGCGACGACCCAGGCGGGGCTGATCCAGGAAGCGATGACGGCGAACATCATGCAGGCCTGGGCGGCGTATTCCGTGGAGTAGAATTCCGTGAGTCCGAGCTTCATGAGCTGCTTGGGCTGGAAGTAGGCGAAGGCGAAGTTGCCGAGCACGTTTTCAAAGAAGCCGTGGATGAAGAAGATCATCGTGCCCACGGAGATGAGCGCCAGCACAAGGCCTTTCTGCAGCGGATGGGCGTTGCGCACCCAGTTGCGCTTGAAAGGCCAGAAGTCGAAGGTGTAGGCCATCCAGATGAGGATGATCAGCCACCAGCGGCAGTAGTTGTAGCCCACGTACGGGGTGTAGAAGCGCATCACGCCGCGCGGGTCCTGGAAGACCCACCATGTCGCCCCGAAAATGGCCAGCGTAAAGATCAGGTTCACGATGGCGGGGATGGGGCCGGGCCACCGCTTGACGAGCTTGCGCTCTTCCAGATACGGAAGCTGCGCCTCAGTCAGGGTCTGTTCAGCATTCATGAAGTCCTCCTGGGTTCTGTGTCCGGCGCCGGCCATGCCTCTGCCTGCCGGTGCCAACCTGTTGCAAGCGGCTCAGGACGTGGCGTCCCTGCCGCACATCGCCTTGTATATCCGTTCCGCCATCTCGCTTTCCGACATGCTTTCCGTGTCGCAGCCGAGCCTTTCCGCTTCCATCCGCAGCATGGATGGAGAAAATTCCGGCGGCAGCATGGCGCGGTAGTCCGCAGCGGGCCCCTGGTCCCTTTCGTCCGGCAGGCCGCTTCCCTCCGCCGCCTGGCTGAACGGGCGGAATATCCCGCGCAGGAAATCGCGCCTGTTCATGTCGCCGTTCATGCGTTTTCCACCAGGGTCTTGAGGTTGGTAAAATACGCTCCGGCCGCCGCCGCGGCTTCATCGGCATCGGCATGGCGCAGCGCGCCCAGGATGCTGGCCAGGCAGGCGAAGATCGTTTCGCGCAGGGGGAGGCCGCAGGATTCCAGGAGGTGCAGGAGCGATCTGCCATCGGGCAGGCAATCGGCCAGCGACGCATTGATGCTGTCGTTGCCGATCACCCGGGCTGCTTCCAGGAAGAACTGCATCTGCGTCTGCACGAAGGTGTTCATGTCGTTGTTGCGCAGCGCGGCGCCCGCTATGGGAAAAAGCCGTTCCAGCCCCAGAAGGTGCGAAGGGCGGATGCTCATGGAGCAGGAGCGGATGATGGGCGGGACAAGCAGCAGGCAGGCGTCCAGCTTTTCCCGGAGCGTGCCTTCTGTCGTGCTTCCCGCAGGGAGCATGCGCACATACGTTCCGCTGCCATGCCGCGTTTCAAAGATGCCCTTGGCCGCGAGCGAGGTGATGGCGGCGCGCAGCGTGGTGCGGTTGACCTTCATTTCTTCAGCCAGGATCCGCTCCGGCGGAAGACGGTCGAACAGTTTCCAGCGCCCTTCTATGAGCGATTGGATGAGAAGCTGTTCAACGTAGGCCTGCTTGGTCATGGGGCATCCATGGAGTTTTGCGTTTTGGTTCATCCGTTTTACCATGGATGGGAAAAATATGGCAATATTTTAATAAAAAGCCGGGTGATGATTTATAACTATTTTATATAAAATAATTTTTTATTTAAAATTGGTATAACCACATAATAATAACATAAAAAAAACCGTGTCGGCGAAGTTTTCGTTTGCTTGTTTGTCGTTATTCTGATAAAAGTCATTCAACCAATTTTAGTCAAGACGCACAGGCGCAGAAAGGGGGGCGTATGGAATTTTCATCCTGGGCGGCAGGCTTTCCCGGCCTCCTGTGGGAGATCGAGCACCAGCGTTCCCGCCTGCGCTTGCTGAACCGGTGGGAACTGCCCCTGCTGGGCGCGGAAACGCCGCGCATCATCAAAGACGCCAGCTACCGCAATGAGATGGTCCTGGATCCGGACCAGCCCCTGCTGGTGGAATTTTGGGACATGCTGACGGCGCGCCAGCCCGCTGCCGTTTCTTTCCGCCTCAAGGCCGATCCCTTCCAGTCCTGGCTGCTGCAGGGCTGGCCCGACCCCGCCGATCCCGAAAAGTACCTCGGCATGCTCAAAGAGGCCGTGCTTCCCGCCGCCTTCATCGTCAACGGCGCCGCAGGGACATGCCAGCTCGCCCTGGGGCAGGCGCAGTATCCCGTCCTGGTCCTGAGCCTGGAGCAGCGCGAGATCGTAGCCTGCAACAAGGCTGCCGAAGACCTGTTCACGGACGTTTCCGAGGCGGGCTTCCTCCTGCGCGACATAGCTCCCGGGGCACTTGAGGAGCCGCTCCTTGAGGCCGCGCGGGCGGCCGTCGCCAGCCGGGTCTGGGCGGGCACGCTTTTGCTGCGCGGGGGAAATGGCGCCATCCTTTCTTCCAAAGTGCGCATTTCTCCATGCGCCTCGGGCGGGGGCATCGTGCGCATCGCGCTTTTGAGCATACCGGAATTGCCTTCGCCTTCGCCGGCCGCACCCTTCGTCAGGGAGGAGGGGGCGTTTTCCCTGCGCGGAGAGCTGGAATCCCTCCTCGCATCCTGCGAAGGGGTGGACGGGCTGATGTTCTCCGACATCCAGTCTGCGCGCGGACGGGTGGAAGTCTATGGCGTGGGCGGCATTTTTTCTTCCATCGCCTGGGGCGACGCCCATGCTTACGAAGGGACCATCGCCCAGGACATCGAACGCTTCGGGCTGGACTCGCTCACGGTGGAGGACACGCTGGACAGCATCAAGTCCATCGACTGGGCCATGTTCATCCCCTGCGGCGTACGTTCGTACTACGCCATCCCGTTTTTCGGGGCCTCCGGGCTGCACGCCGTGCTCATCCTCGCTTCTGCGAAGTCCGGCGCCTTTGGACCGGGCAGCGATGCCCGCTTCCGTTTCCTGCGCGAGCCCTTCGCCGGCGTCATCGAGCATTGGCGCCGCCTGAAGAAGTAGCCCCCGCCTCCTTCCCGGCAGGCGCCGGCCGCGGGAGGTCCCATGGCATCATGGGCGCAGGGACCATGATGACATCACGGGCATTTCCGGCTACATTCCCTCTGCATCGCGCCGTCATTGCACGGCAGAGGAGGAGCCATGCGCGGAGTCCCCGTGCTGAGGGCCGCGGCCATCCACGACCTTTCGGGATTTGGGAGGGCGTCGCTCACCGTCGCCATACCCGTCCTTGCCACCATGGGCATACAGGCATGCCCGCTGCCTACCGCCGTGCTCTCGAGCCAGACGTCAGGCGTGGAAGGCTTTTCGTTCCTTGACCTCACCGGCAACATGGCGCGCATCATGGATCACTGGGCGGACATGGGCCTGCGCTTTGACGCCGTGTACTCCGGTTTCCTCGGCAGTCCTGAGCAGTCCGGCCTTGCCGCCCGCTGCATCATGGAATTCCTTGCGCCTGACGGCCTTGCCGTGGTCGATCCCGTCATGGGCGACAACGGGCGCCTCGACCCCACGCAGACTCCGGAAATGGTGGAGGCCATGCGCATGCTCGTTTCGCATGCCGATGTCATCACCCCCAACTTCACGGAAGCCTGCTTCCTCCTGGGAGAGCCTTACCGGACGCACATCAGCGGGGCCGGGCTGAAGGATCAGCTCACAGGGCTCGTCGGGCTGGGGACCCGCGCTGCCGTCATCACCAGCGCCCCCCTGGGTGACGATAAGACGTTGTCCACCGCCGCCTATGACGGCAGCCGTTTCTGGAAGGTGGACGTGCCCCGCCTGGACGCCTTTTATCCCGGCACGGGAGACGCTTTCGCCAGCGTGCTCACAGGGAGCCTGCTCCAGGGCGACAGCCTGCCCGTGGCCGTGGACCGCGCCGTGCAGTTCGTTGTCCTGGGCATCCGCGCCACCTTTGGCTATGACACGCCGCATACCGACGGCATGCTCCTCGAGCGTGCGCTGCCCTCCCTGCGCCTTCCCTTCACCGGTGGGACCTACGAGGAATTTTGACGCCTGTCCCGGGCCCCCTGCCGGAGCTCGCAGGATCAGCAGGCCGGCCTGCTTTGCCCGCCGGACCGCGAAGGCATGGAAGAGGTGCTGCGCATGGAAAAGAATGACTTTTGGAAGGGGGCGGCGCTGTGCGTCGTTTCCGCCCTGGCCTGGGCCATCAGCGGTCCGCTGTCCCGGCTGAGCTTTGCGGAAGGCGTCACGCCTGCCACCGTCGCCTTCTGGCGCGTAGCCATTTCCGGGGCGTGCTTCCTCGTCCATGCCGCCGCCCTCGGCCAGCTGCGCCCGCAGCGGCGCGACCTTGGGGCCATGCTTGCCTTCGGGCTGTTCAATGTGCCGGTATTCTTCCTTTCCTTCCAGGTCTGCATCGAGAAGAGCGGCAGCGCCATGGCCGTCGTCCTGATGTTCACCGCCCCGGTATGGGTGGCGCTGTTTTCACGGGTCCTCTTTCATGAATCCATAGGCAGGCGGAAACTGCTGCCCATGGCCGTGGCTTTTGCCGGCGTGGCCCTGATCTGCCTTTCCGGAGGCAGCATGGGGGGCGATGTCTCCTGGATGGGCATCGGATCAGGCATCGTCTGCGGCCTTTTCTATGCCGGCCACTTTGTGTTTTTCGGCTGGTGGAGGCGGCGCTATTCTTCCGCCGCCATGTTTGCCATGACGTTCATCCCCGCTGCCGCTGTCCTTGCCTTCTTTGCGGATCCCGGCCCGGTCAGCGCCCTGGGGTGGGTGGGCATAGCCGTGCCCGCCGTCATTTCCACCTATGGCGCCTACTATCTTTACGGTCAGTCGCTGCTCATCCTCACGCCGGTGCAGGCCGCCATCATCGGCAACATCGAGCCCGTGGCGGCGACCATGCTCGCATGGTGGTTCTGGGATGAAAATTTCACGGTCTGCGGATGGGCAGGCTCCATCCTGGTGCTTGGCGCGGTGGCGGCCATGACGCTGTCGCGCGGACGCGGCGCATGAATCCGGCCCCGAAAGGCCCTGGCACATCCAGGCGCTTTCAGGATCCCTGGGCGCGTATCCACTCCAGCGCTTCGCGCAGGTCAAGCGTGCCTTCGTAAATGGCGCGGCCGGTGACGGCTCCCTGGAGCCTGCCGCTGACGCTGAGGGGATACAGGGCCTGGATGTCCTGGAGCGTGGTCACGCCTCCGGCGGCGACAAGGGGCAGGGGGCTGGAATGGGCCAGGCGCTGCAGCATGGGCAGGTTGACGCCGCTTTGCATGCCGTCCCGGGAAATGTCGGTGTATATCACGAAGGCCGCGCCGTCGCCGGCAAGCCTGGGCAGGACATCATCGACGGTCAGCCCCGCATCCTCCACCCAGCCCCGTGATCTCAGGCGCCCGTCCACGGCGTCCAGCGAGACCCCGACCCTGCCGGGGAACAGGCCGCACAGGCGGGAAAAGGCCTTGGGGTCCTCCAGGGCAAGGGTGCCTATGATGATGCGCTCCACGCCGGCGTCGAACCACATGCGGGCTGCGTCTTCGCTGCGGATCCCGCCCCCCAGCTCGACCGGTATGCTGAGCTTCCGGCAAATGGCCGAGACCAGCCCGGCGTTGACGCTCTTCCCCTGGAAGGCGCCGTCGAGGTCGATGAGGTGGAGCCACTGGGCGCCCTCGGCCTGCCAGCGGAGGGCGGCATCCACGGGATCGGCGCTGAAGACCGTGGAATCGCCGGCGCGCCCCTGCCGCAGGCGGACGGCCTTGCCGCCCTGGAGGTCGACTGCGGGAAAGATGATCACAGCCCCAGCTCCCTGACGGCCTTGTCCATGCCTTCAGCGGCCAGTTCCGCGGCGGACACCCAGCCGCCGCCGCGCCTGAAGAACGAGGAGATGCGCGTGATGTCGTTGGCCAGGGGCATCTGTTCCTCGGCGAAATGCGTGCGGTGGATGAGGGTGGCGGGACCGCGTGCGTCTATGAGGTAGAAATCTTCGTTGACGGAGGCGGCGCTCAACACGCCGGCCTTGCTGCCGACGCGCTCGTGCAGTTCTATGATCTGCGGCACGATGATCATGTGCGCCCCGGACGTGCGGGCCAGCGCGGCCCATGTTTCCAGCGCGCTTTTGCGGCCGCGCTGATCGCGGGCCATGTCCCTGTCGAGCGCTGCGCGCTCGATGAGGACGTAGGCGTGGTCCTTCCGGGAATTCAGCTTTCCCCTGAAGGCATCGTCCAGCTGGGAAAGCGTATCGTCGGAGACCGCAGCCTGGTCCTCGGGGATGAACCCAGAGAGCAGTTCCAGGGTCTGCGTCGGCTGCGTGAACGGAGCGACGGCGACGACGATGTCAGGCATGATGAGCTGTTCCTGCTCGGCGCGCTTCTCGCAGCCGGTGAACAGGCAGAGGCAGAGGATGGCAAAGGCGAGGCGTTGCAGTTTCATCAGTCGAGGCTCCCTTTGGTGCTGGGCGTGCCGCTTCCGCTGCGGGCCACAGCCTGCGCAAGCGCGAGGCCGATCCCTTTCGCGGCCGATTCCAGCAAATGATGTCCGTTTTTCCCGTACAGGAAGGAAATGTGTATGTTGCACTGGGTCGAAGAAGCCAGTGCCTTGTAGAATTCCCGCCACAGGTCTTTTTCTTCCCTGGCGATGACCGGCGGAAGCAGGTCGTCCCCGCGGTATTCCAGCCAGGGGCGGCCGGAGATATCCACGGCGACGTCGGCCAGGGCCTCGTCCATGGGCACGCGCGCCCAGGCCGCGCGGCGTATGCCGCGCCTGTCCCCCAGGGCTTCGCGAAGGGCGGCGCCCAGGCACAGGGCGGCGTCTTCCACGGTATGGTGCGCATCGACATGCATATCGCCCGTGCAGACCATGTCCAGGTCGAATCTTGCCCAGAACGCGATCAGCGTGAGCATGTGGTCAAGCAGTCCAAAGCCCGTGGAGACCGAAGACTTCCCGCTTCCGTCCAGGACAAGTTCCACCTGGATGGAGGTCTCGGCCGTCCTGCGGGAAAGGGAAGCGCGGCGCGCTGCTTCACTCATGGCTTTCCTCCTTCTGCTTTTTGGATTCCTTTTCGCGGTAGGCGACCTTGCTCACGTAGATGCTCATTTCATACAGGAGCATCATGGGCAGGGCCATGAGCATCTGGGAAATGACGTCGGGCGGCGTGAGTATGGCGGCGACGATGAAGATGAGCAGGATGGCGTAGCCCCTTGTGCGGCGCATGAAGGCGGGCGTGAGCAGCCCGAAGCGCGACAGGAAGAAGCTGAACAGCGGCATCTCGAACACGAGACCGAAAGCGATGAGCAGCTTGAGGGCGAAGCTCAGGTATTCTTCCACGGAGATCATGGGGATGATGGTGTCCGTGGCGAATCCCATGAAGAACCTGAAGGCAAGGGGGAAGACCAGGAAGAAGCAGAATGCCGCACCGCCCACGAAGAACAGCGAGGAGCAGAAGGCCAGGGGCAGCAGAGCCCGCTTTTCCTCGCGGTACAGCCCGGGGGCCACGAAGGCCCAGGCCTGGTAAAACGTATACGGGCACGTGGCGAAAAGGGAAGCTATGAAGGCGACCTTGAGATAGGTGAAGAACGCTCCCTGAGGCGAGGTGTAGATGAGCTTGCTGCCTTCAGGAAGGCACGCCTGGAGGGGGGAGGAGAGGTAGTCATACAGGATGTCTCCTACGCCATACAGGGCCACCCATCCCAGGAGGACGGCGATGAACATGCGCATGACGCGCCTGCGGAGTTCCCCCAGATGGCCCAGTATGCCCATGGAAACGTCGTCTTCCGCCCCTTCTTCCTCTTCCTCATTGCCGTCATCATCGTCCGTGTCCGCCTCGGCGGGAGGCTGTGATCCTGTTCCGTCAGAAGCGGGCGCCGGGGGGAGGGGCGCAGATCCGCTGTCCGCGGGATCTTCTTCGGCTAGTTCCGGCAGGGGGCCGTGCGGTCCGTCAGGCAGATCGCCGGATGGATCGGCCCCTTCCTCTTCTTCCGCAGGAACGTCGCCGCCATCTGTTCCGCCCGGGGAGCCCTGGGAAGCGCCTGCTGCCGCCGCCGCGGCATAGAACGAAGCCATGTCCGGGGACGAAGGGGCGTCAAGAGGCCCGCCGCCGGCAGGGGAACCGGCTTCAGGCTGCTCTGTGGCCCGGGCGTCAAGCCCTGCGGCGGAAAGGTCTCGGTCGTTTTCCATGTTCAGCTCTTGCTTTCCGTTCCAGGCGTTTCCTGCTCGGCTGGATCGGTGGAGGCTTGTCCGCCATCCTGTTCTTGCGCGGCTTTTTCTGCGGCAGCCCTGGCTTCCTTTTCGGCTGCGGCCTTGCGGGCCTTCTTTTTTTCCGCCTCTTCCTCAAAGGCGATCTCCGTGTTCAGCGTCCGCTGGAACTCCGTGGACACGCGCCGGAACTCGCCCATCGCCCGTCCGATGGTGCGGGCGATCTGCGGCAGCTTCTTAGGTCCGAGGACCAGGAGCGCCACGACGAGGATGACCAGTATCTCTGTGCTGCCGATGCCGAACATGGCGTCGCTCCGCTATTCCCATTCGATGGTGCCCGAAGGCTTGGGGGTGAGGTCGTACAAGACGCGGCTGACGCCGGCCACTTCAGCGGTGATGCGCTGCGTGATGTGCTGGAGGAGGGCAAAGGGCACGTCTTCCACCGTGGCGGTCATGGCATCCACGGTGTTCACGGCGCGGATGATGACGGGCCAGGCGAAGGTGCGCTTGCCGTCCTTGATGCCCGTGGACTTGAAATCGGGCACGATGGTGAAGTATTGCCAAACCTTGCCCGCAAGGCCGTTCTTCGCGAATTCTTCGCGCAGGATGGCGTCGGATTCGCGCACGGCCTCGAGCCTGTCGCGGGTGATGGCGCCCAGGCAGCGCACGCCCAGCCCCGGTCCGGGGAAGGGCTGGCGGTAGACCATGCCGTCGGGCAGGCCGAGCGCCTTGCCGACGACGCGCACTTCGTCCTTGAACAGGAATTTCAGGGGTTCCACGAGGGCGAACTGCAGGTCTTCGGGAAGCCCGCCGACGTTATGGTGCGCCTTCACGCCGTCGCTTTCGATGATGTCGGGGTAAATCGTGCCCTGGGCGAGGAATTCGATGCCTTCCTGCTTGCGCGCCTCTTCCTCGAAGACCCTGATGAATTCGGCGCCGATGATCTTGCGCTTGGTCTCGGGATCCGACACGCCCGCCAGCTTGTCCAGGAAGCGGTCAACGGCGTCCACGTAGACAAGGTTTGCCTTCATCTGGCCGCGGAAGACCTCCACGACCTGCTCCGGCTCGCCTTTGCGCAGGAGCCCGTGGTTGACATGGACGCAGACCAGCTGCTGCCCGACGGCCTTGATGAGCAGCGCGGCCACCACGGAGGAGTCCACGCCCCCGGAGAGGGCGAGGAGCACTTTTTTGCCGCCGATCTGCGCGCGCAGCGCGGCCACCTGCTCGTCAATGAAGGCGAGGGCGAGTGCCTGGGTATTGATGCGGGACATAGAGGCAGGACGGACGTTGTCGGACATGATCGTTTCCTCGTTGTTTCGGTTTGCTTCCCTTCCTGCGGGCGGATGCCCTCTTCCTCACATGATCCGGATGGAAAGGCTCGGGCTGCTGCAGGATGGCAGGGGCAGGATCAGTTTTCCACCTTGTAGTTGGGCGCTTCCTTGGTGATGATGACGTCATGGACATGGCTCTCGCGGAGCCCTGAAGCAGAGATCTCGACCATGTGCGCCTTCTGGTAGAGTTCTTCGAGGTTGGCCGCGCCAAGGTATCCCATGCCGGACCGCAGCCCGCCCACCATCTGGAAGATCGTGTCGGCGACCGGGCCGCGTGCGGGCACGCGGCCGACGATGCCTTCCGGGACCAGTTTCTTCGTCGGGTTCTGGAAGTAGCGGTCGGCGCTGCCCTCGCGCATGGCGTCTATGGATCCCATGCCGCGGTAGGTCTTGTAGGCGCGCCCCTGGTAGAGGATGGTCTCGCCCGGGCTCTCATCGGTGCCGGCGAGCATGCTCCCCATCATCACGGTGTGAGCGCCGCAGGCCAGCGCCTTGACCACGTCGCCGGAAAATTTGAGCCCGCCGTCGGCGATGCAGCATTTGCCTTCCTCACGCGCGGCGCGGCTTCCTTCCATCACCGCCGTTATCTGGGGCACGCCCACGCCGGCGACGACGCGCGTGGTGCAGATCGATCCCGGGCCTATGCCCACCTTGACCGTGTCTGCCCCGGCCTTGATGAGCGCCTTTGCCGCTTCATAGGTGGCCACGTTGCCGGCAATGAGCTGGCAGTCCGGGAAGGAGGAGCGCAGCATCTCTATGCTGCGGAGCACGTTGGCCGAATGTCCGTGCGCAGAATCCAGCACGAGCACGTCGGTCCCGGCGGCGAGCAGTTCCGAAGCCCTCTGCTCGCAGTCCTTGCTGATGCTGATGGCCGCACCCACGCGCAGGCGCCCCTTGTCGTCCTTGCTGGCGTTGGGGTATTTCTGCACCTTGTCGATGTCCTTCATGGTGATCAGCCCGCGCAGCTGGCGCTTGTCGTCCACCACCAGGAGCTTTTCGATGCGGTGCTCATGCAGATGGCGCTTGGCTTCTTCCAGCGTGGTGCCCATGGGCACGGTGACAAGGTTCTCGCGGGTCATCACCTCGCACACCAGGGTGGTCTGCGGCTCGGTGACGAAGCGCACGTCGCGGTTGGTGAGTATGCCGACAAGGGACGTGTTCTTCACGACGGGAAGCCCGGAAACGCGGTATTCCGCCATCAGCTGGAGGGCCGTCTGGACAGTGTCGTCGGGCGCCACGGTGATGGGATCGAGGATCATGCCGCTTTCGGACTTCTTCACCTTTTCCACTTCCAGGCGCTGCTGGGCGATGCTCATGTTCTTGTGGATGATGCCAATGCCTCCGGCGCGCGCCATGGAAATGGCCATGGCGGATTCCGTCACCGTGTCCATGGCGGCGGAAAGCAGGGGGATGCCGAGCCGTATGGAAGGGGTGAGCCACGCGGAAACATCGACCATGTCCGGCGTGACTTCTGAATATTCGGGGACAAGAAGGACGTCGTCGTATGTCAGAGCCTTGCCAAGCACGGTTGCCATTGTGCTGCCTCCTGCATCTGGAATGCTGTGAAAAGATGGAAAAGGATATATGCCGCCTGCCCCGCTGTCAATCTCAAACGGGGCAGGCAGCGCCATTTCCGCAGCGGGACCGGCGGGGCTAATCGTCGTACAGGGAATACTGGTGCTGGGCCATCAGCTCGTAATTGCTGCGCAAGGCTTCGTGCAGGCGGGAGTTCTCGATGGCGATGGCAGCCACGGCGGCCACGGCTTCCATGAAGGTGACTTCCTTGTCGCTGAACTCTCGCTCCACGCTGGAATAGACGCGGATGAGCCCTATGGCCTGCCCCTGCGCGGACATGAGCGGAGCGGAAAGCACCGAGACCAGACCTTCAGCCTTTGCGGCTTCGGGATACTGGAATCGTCCGTCGGCGGCAGCGTCTTTAAGATGGATGCAGCGGCCGGAGATCACTTCGCTGTCCATGCCGCTGCGGCGCACTTCCACAGGTCCCTTGCGCATGTACTCGGGCGAAAGCCCGTAGGCGGCGCTGGGGATCAGAAAATGCCCGGAGGGGTCAAGCAGGCGTATGGTGCAGGCTTTGCAGCCCATGGCGGCGGCTGTCTTTTCCGTCACCTTGTGGAGCACTTCCCTGGGGTCCAGAGAAGAGTTGATGGACAACACAACTTCCTTGAGAGCATGGAAATAATCGTTCATAGGCGGGATCTCCAGGGATTATCAGGCGATGCGGCCCGCATCAGCGTGCCGTACGCGGCGATTATGCGCCATTTTCCCCTGCTTATCAATCCCGCTGTGCAGGCGAATTTGCATTGGCGGCGGTGCTTCCCTGCATCCCCCGCACGATGTTCAGCGGACGGTCCGGACGCCGGAGGCATAGGGAGCGAGCCATTTCCGGACCTGTTCTTCCCCGGGATACCCTGACAAGGCTTCCAGTTCGCCGAGGGGCATGGAGCCGAGGCTGCGTATGCGCGACGGGTCGACGGGCTCCCATAATTCCACGTGCGGTCCCGTGCCGCCCGCCGACCGGTAGGGGATGGTGAAAAGCGCCATCTCCGTTCCCGCATCGACGGTGACGGAGCGCCCGCCATCAAAGGGGTCTCCGAGCAGTTTCAGGGGCTCCTTCAGGGAAAAGCGCGGCAGCCCCCCGGGAGCGATGTTCAGGATGCGGAACCTGCCGTTCTCTATCCGCTCCCTGTCCCGCTCCGTCAGCGGTGAAGCGCTTACGAAGTCCGCGCAGATATAGTCATCTGCATCGACATAGGCGGTCTCTTCCTGGCGTTCCAGGCGGTAGGTCAGGCGGTACCAGAGCCTGCCGTCTTTCGCCGCGGCCTTTTCCTTCCATGCGATGAGTTCCCCGCCGAAGTCTCCGGCGCTGACGCGCCCTGTTATCTCATGTTCGGTGCCCGGTCCTTTGCGCAGCCGCACATTCGTTCCCCTGACCTTGAGGTGCACGAGGTCATCCAGCAGGGTCCGGACCTGCTCCAGCAGTTTTTCCCGGGGCACGGGGCGGGGATCCCCAGGCTCGTTCAGGCAGCTTTTGGCGGCGAAAACGTTTTCTCCGGGCAGCCCGTACATCCGGTAGGCGTACCAGGGGCCGTCGCCGCTGTCGATCTCAAATATCTCCGCCCATCCGCCGTCAGAGGCGCCGCTGGCATGGAGCTTCCAGCCTTTTTTCGCCCGGCCTATGACTTTTGCATGGGCGTCTGGCTTTGCGCGCAGGGCCACGCCGTCGTATGCGGCTTCGTAGACGGGATCTGCGGATGCGCAGGAAAAGGAAAGCAACAGTGCCGTGCAGGAAAGAAGGATCTTCATCATGGTATTCATGGCATGGAAAAGGGTGGGGCCTCTGGAAGGCCGGGAACGGTCGAAGGGGGCGGGCAGGGCGGAGCGGCGTGCTTTTCAAGGGCGAGGAGCCAGGCTTTCCTTTCCAGTCCTCCGGCGTAGCCAGTCAGCCTGCCCCCGGCGCCGATCACGCGGTGGCAGGGTATGATCAGCGCGATGGCGTTGCGCCCCACGGCTCCGCCCACGGCCTGGGCGGACATGCAGGGCAGCTTCATCCGCCTGGCGATCTCGCCTGCTATCGCGCCGTAAGTCAGCGTATGGCCATAGGGGATCTCCAGCAGCATCTCCCATACCGCCTTGCGGAAGCCTTCCGCCTTTAAAAAAAGGGGCGGGGTGAAGCCCGGATCACGCCCGCTGAAATAGATGTCCAGCCACATGGCAGCCTGGGCAAAGACGGGCAGGTCCTTTTCCCCATGGGTGGGATCCTGTGCGCCGGCCGGCAGTTCCTGCCCGTCGAACCACAGCCCAGTCAGCGCTTCGCCGTTGCTGGCGAGGGTGATGCCGCCAAGCGGAGATGCGTAGTGATGCGTGTATCCCATGCGCTCCGTCATAAAGTTTTTGCGCGGCATCTGCAACTGCTGCCCCTTTCCAGGTCCCTCCGCGCATGCCGGGCGGGCCATCCCCGGGGGCAGGCACCCATTCCTTTCGTCCGGCAGGACGGTCCGCCAATGGAACCCTGCGCCCAGCAGGTATGAAAAAACCCGCTCGCAGCGGGCTTTGTCGCAGGTGATGGCGGGAGGCCCCTAGGCGAGGTCTTCCTGCCCGAGGATGCGGATGCCGTTGCCGGCGAGCAGGGATTCCGCCTCGTTCATGCGGTCCATGCGGAAAATGAGCGTGGCCGATGCCGCAGGGATGCGGCTGAAGCCATACAGGTATTCCACGTTGAGGCCATGGGAAGAGAAAAGCTCCAGGACGTCTCCCAGTCCTCCGGACCTGTCGGGGACTTCCACGGCCAGCACGGGGGTGCTGCCCACGGTGAAGCCCGCATCCTGGAGCGCTGCCTTGGCCGAGGCGGCGTTGTCGGCAATGATGCGGAAAACGCCGAAGTCGGCGGTGTCGGCAAGCGACATGGCGCGGATGCTCACGCCTGCCTTGCGCAGGGCGTCTGTCACCGCGCCCAGCTGCCCGCTGCGGTTCTGCACGAAAACGGAGATTTGTTCGATAGTCATTCCGGCTCCGGTAGGTCAGGCTTTTTTGCCGTCGTCTTCGATCGTTTTCTTTTCGCCCTTGGGGGTGATATCTATTTCGTCGGGTTCGTTTGAGGCCTGGCGGAAATTGCGGATGGCGCGGCCCAGGCCTGAACCGATCTCCGGGAGCCTTTTCGCGCCGAAGATCACCAGGACGACCAGAAGGATGATCAAAAGCTCATGCGTGCCTATTCCAAACATGGCTGCCTCCATGATTCATTTTTCAAATCGCTTGTAATGGAAATGACTGCAAAAGGCAAGCGCATCATTCGCAGATTTGGGAACAGCCAGTACGTTTGAAGGAGAAGGGATGTCAGAGCGCGGATTCCAGCATGTCCAGGAGCTGCCCGCACAGCCCGCCGCCCGTCATGGGGGAGCCGAAGAGCGCCTCCCTCTGCCCGAAGAGCAGTTCGCGCGGCAGCATGCCCGGGGCGGAATCCGCCAGCGTGTCGGCCAGGCGTCGGGCCAGGAGCCAGCTGCGTGCGCCCTGGAAGAACAGGGGCGCAAGGCGCGAAAAGCCTTCCTTCCGGGAGCGCCAGGCGGCCAGGCACTTGTCCTGAGGTTCCAGCGACGGGGTCATGGCCAGCGCCAGGCGCAGGCTGTTCAGCTGCGGACCGGGCACGCCGGGGCGCCACCCCTGCAGCCAGCCTGTCCGGGGGAAGAGCAGGCCCAGTTCCTGCCCGAGGGCGAACAGGCCTGCAAGGCTTTGCCGTGCCTGGGAGAGGACAGGATCTTCCCAGAGGGGGGGGAGGGAATCCGGTTCCAGCGGGGGCAGGCATGCCGCTGCCGGCTCTCCACCGGCCCATTGCCGCAAGAGGTGCAGGAACCATGTCCCGGAATCGGCAAAGATGCCTCCGCCCGGCGTTTCCAGATGGCTGTAGCTGAGCAGCCATTCCCCCCTGCCGCGGGCCCCGGCGATGACGCAGGGCATGCCGTCCAGCAGCGAAGGGCGCAGGCTGACCCCGTACATGTCGCGCCATTCATCAAGGATGTCATCGGGCATGGATGCATAGGGCATGTCGGCAACGTGCAGGTCCGGCCCCGGCGCGCGGTAGCGTGCCAGGACGCGCACCCCGCCATGGCGGGAGGCCTCGTCGAAGCGTCCGGGCCACCACACGGGCAGCAGCGCCTGCCTGCCTGCAAGGGAGGGCGGCGTCAGGGGATCGCCGGCTATGTCGCAGCAGAGGCTTCCCGAAACAAGGTGCTGCAGGCGGTCGGTCATGCTTTCCCGTTTCCAGGGGCAGAGCCCGATCCCGCCGTCCAGGGCGATCCCTGCTCCGCCGCAAAAGCCCAGGTACCTCCCGCCGTTTTCCACGAAGCGGCGCACGGCTTCCATCCCCTGCGGGGCGAGCGCCTGCATCTTGCCCCTCGCCGGTCCTCCGGGCACAAGGAACAGCTTGCAAGGAATCCCGGTCTGCGGTATCTCTGACGCCTTGAGGATGCGGAAGGGCACGCCGGCGGAACGCACGGCGTGCAGCAGCAGGTAGCCCCAGACATGGGATGAGTCCCATAGGATGGCGATCATGGTCCCCTCCGTCCTCTTTTCCATACGCACAAGCCGTCCGTTCGGCAAGGGCGCCGGGGCAGTTTTCTGCCGCGTCCCGTTTTTTGCCGTTTCCGGGCGCCCAACATCATGGAGCAAGCCATGCTGTCCAAAGCCTATGAGCCACAGGAAGTGGAAAAACGCTGGCGCAGGCACTGGGAGGAAGAAAAGACCTTCACCCCCGACATGTCCGCCCCGGGAGAGCCCTATTCCATCGTCATCCCCCCGCCCAACGTCACGGGCATCCTGCACATCGGCCATGCGCTGAACCAGACCCTGCAGGACATCCTTTGCCGCCATGCGCGCCAGAAGGGCAAGAAGGTGCTCTGGATACCCGGCACCGACCATGCGGGCATCGCCACCCAGAACGTGGTGGAGCGCGCCCTGGCCAAGGAAGGCAAGCGCCGCGCCGACCTCGGGCGCGAGGCCTTCATCGAGCGCGTATGGGAGTGGAAGAAGAAGTATGGCGGCCAGATCCTCGGCCAGATCAAGGCGCTTGGCGCCTCGGTGGACTGGACGCGCGAAGCCTTCACCATGGATGACAACCTGGCCCGGGCCGTGCGCAAGGTCTTTGTGCAGCTGTATGAGGAAGGGCTGATCTACAAGGGCAAGTATATCGTCAACTGGTGCCCGCGCTGCCATACGGCCCTTGCCGACGACGAAGTGGACCATGTGGATTCCCAGGGCATGCTCTGGCATATCCGCTATGACTTTGCCGACGGTTCCGGCTCCGTCACCATCGCCACCACCAGGCCGGAGACCATGCTGGGCGACACCGCCGTCTGCGTGCATCCCGATGACGAACGCTATGCCGGGCTCGTGGGCAAAAAGCTCATACTGCCCATCGCGGAGCGCGAGATCCCGCTCATCGCCGACCGTTACGTGGACATGGAGTTCGGCACGGGCTGCCTCAAGGTGACGCCCTGCCACGACCCCAACGACTGGAAGCTTGGCCATGCCCACGGGCTGGAGTTCATCCAGGTCATCGATGACAACGGCAACATGTGCAACGAGGAGGCCAGCGGCCGCTTCACCGGCATGAGCCGCGAGGAATGCCGCAAGTCCATCGTCGAGGAACTGCGTGCGAACGGGCATCTGGTCAAGGAAGAACCGCTTTCCCACAGCGTGGGCTGCTGCTACCGCTGCAAGACGGTCATCGAGCCCTATGTCTCCACGCAGTGGTTCGTCGCGGCCAGCAAGATGGCTCCCGCAGCCCGCGCCGCCGTGCCTGACAAGATCAGGATCTATCCCGACAGCTGGACGAAGACCTATTACAACTGGCTGGACAATATCCGCGACTGGTGCATCAGCCGCCAGCTCTGGTGGGGGCACCGCATCCCCGCATGGACATGCCCGGACTGCGGTGAGCTGATCGTTTCCGAGAGCGATCCGGACCGCTGCCCCAAGTGCGGCTGCACCCGCCTGGAGCAGGACCCCGATGTGCTGGACACCTGGTTCTCCTCCGCCCTGTGGCCCTTCTCCACCATGGGCTGGCCCGACAAGCAGGAAGACCTCAGGACGTTCTACCCGACGAGCGTGCTGGTGACGGCCTTCGACATCCTGTTCTTCTGGGTGGCGCGCATGGTCATGATGGGGCAGCACTTCATGGGCGAGGTCCCCTTCCGCGAAGTGTATATCCATGCCCTGGTGCGCGACGCGCAGGGCCGCAAGATGTCCAAGTCCCTGGGCAATGGCATCGACCCGCAGGACATGATCGAAAAGTACGGTGCGGATTCCCTGCGCTTCACGCTGGCGGCCTTCGCCGCCATGGGCCGTGACATACGCATGTCGGAAGAGCGCATCGAAGGCTACCGCCATTTCATCAACAAGGTCTGGAACGCCTCCCGCTTCGCCCTCATGAACCTGCCCGAAGACCGCGCGCCCGAGGTCGTGGACCTCGGCACGGTGAAGGGGCTGCACAACAAGTGGATCCTGAGCCGGCTGGAAGAAGTGAAGGAAGAGGAAGACCAGGCCCTGGAAGGCTACCGCTTCAACGATGCCGCACAGTGCGTGTACAAGTTCCTGTGGAACGAGTTCTGCGACTGGTACCTGGAGCTCATCAAGGCCGACATGCGCGAGGAGGGGGAGGCAAAGAAAGAGGCGCAGTTCGTCCTGTACACCGTGCTCAAGGAGATCCTGCTCCTGCTGCATCCCATGATCCCCTTCGTCACGGCCGAGGTCTGGGATTCCCTGCCCGGCTGCGAGGGCACGGACATCGCCACGCAGCCTTACCCTGAGATCCGCCCCCAGTGCCGCAAGGAAAAGGACGCTGATGAGATGTCCTTCGTGCAGGAGGTCATCAGCGCCATACGAACCATCCGCGCTGAACTGGACATCAAGCCGTCCTACAGGCTCTCCGTCGTGCTGCGCCCCGCTTCGGAGGAGCAGGCTGCATTGCTTGAGGCGAACCGCGGGTTCCTGGAACTGGCGCGGCTGGAAAAGGTGTCCATCGACGCCGGCGCGCACGCTCCCAAGGCTTCCGCAAGCAACGTCGTGCGCGGGTGCGAAGTGATCGTGCTGCTCACAGGGGCCGTGGACTTCCAGGCCGAAGTCGCCCGCCTCACCAAGGAGATCGGCAAGGTGGAGAAGGATCTTGCCACCCTTGGCGCCAAGCTGGCCAATCCCGGATTCGCCAGCCGTGCCCCGGCAGAGCTCGTGGAATCCGAAAAGACCCGCCATGCCGACCTGGAAGACAAGAAAGCGAAGATGCTCGCCCTGCAGAAGCGCTTCATGGAAGCCATGGGATAGGCGCTTCCCTTCCGTGATCCTGAATGGGCGCCGGGCTCCTTGTGGGGGAGGCCGGCGCCTTCGTTTGCGCGGCTCGACGCCGAGCTTGTTTTTTTTTACACCAGCTTGACAGGGAGAGTTGCTTTATTGAATATTGAGCTGCCACAGCAAATAAGTCTTCAATCATGTGCCGCAGGAGGATGCCATGTCTGTTTTTTCCAATATCGTTTGCTGCATCAATCTTTCCGAAAACCCCGATGATGTCGCGCAGTACGTCTTCGACATCGCCAGGCAGAACGAGGCCAAGCTCATCCTTGTGCACGTGGCCGCCGACAACGAAGCGATCCTTCAGCGCGCGGGCGCCAGCTCCAGCAGCTATGTCAAGCAGCTCCTGGATGCGGGGCGCAAGGCCAATGAAGATGTGTTCGAAGCGTACGTGAAGAAGCATTTTGCCGGGCTCGACCCCACCGTCGTCCTTGCCGAGGGCAAGGTGGAAGACCAGCTCCTCAAGGTCATCGACCAGTACTGCGCCGACCTCATCATCATCGGCAGCATGTCCACCAAGGGGCTTTTCGGTTCGCTGTTCAACAAGCCGTCTGAGAACATCATAGGCAAGACGCGCATCCCGGTCATGGTCGTGCCCAACGACCTGAGCCTTGAATGCACGCCCGATTTTTGATGATGCATGACCTGTGATCCTGCCGCAACGGCAGGATCATTCCAACATCGAGCGCCGGTTTTCCCGGCGCTTTTTTCATGGGTCCCGATATCCGGGGGCAAAAGAAAAGCCGGGGCATTGCTGCCCCGGCGGTCCTTTGGTCCTGTTGCGGCCTGACAGGCGCTACGCCTTCTTTTTGGCCACGATCTCGTCGGAGATGCTGGCGGGCACCTTTTCGTAATGGTCAAACTGCATGGTGAACGTGGCGCGCCCCTGCGTGCGGGAACGCAGGTCCGTTGCGTAGCCGAACATTTCGGAAAGCGGCACGTGGCAGCTGATCACCTGGGCGCCGGCGCGGGCTTCCATGGCCTGCACCTTGCCGCGGCGGCCGTTGAGGTCGCCCATGACATCGCCGAGGTAGTCTTCGGGCGTGACCACTTCCACGGCCATGATGGGTTCGAGCAGCACGGGCGTGGCCTTGCGCATGGCGTCCTTGATGGCCATGGAGCCGGCCACGTAGAACGCCTGTTCGGAGGAGTCCACTTCGTGGTAGGAACCGAACACCAGGTTGACCTTCACGTCCACCGTCGGGTAGCCGGCGCGCACGCCGCTCGTGAGGGCGTCCTGGAGGCCCTTGTCGATGGCGGGGATGTACTCCTTGGGGATGACGCCGCCGGTGATCGAGTTGATGAACTCGTAGCCCTTTTCAGGATTCGGCTCGACCTCGATGACGGCATGGCCGTACTGGCCGCGGCCGCCGGACTGCTTGGCGTACTTGGTGTCGGACTTGGAGGGCTTGGTGATCGTTTCGCGGTAGGCCACCTGCGGCTTGCCGACGTTGGCGTTCACGTTGAATTCGCGGGTGAGGCGGTCAACGATGATGTCGAGGTGCAGCTCGCCCATGCCGGCGATCAGCGTCTGCCCGGTCTCTTCGTCGCCCGAAACGCGGAACGACGGGTCTTCCTTGGAGAGCTTGTTCAGCGCAGCGGAAAGGGCGTCGCGGTCGGTCTTGGTCTTGGGCTCGATGGCGACCTGGATGACCGGTTCCGGGATGTCCAGGGATTCCAGCTTGATGGGCTTGTCAGCCAGGCACAGGGTGTCGCCGGTGGAGACGTTCTTCAGGCCCACGAGGGCCACGATGTCTCCGGCGCCAGCCCACTTGATCTCCTCGCGCTTATTGGCGTGCATGCGCACGATGCGGCCGATGCGCTCCGGCTTGCCGGAGGTGGCGTTGAGGACGGACATGCCGGGTTCGACAAAGCCCGAGTAGATGCGGAAGAAGGACAGGTGGCCGATGTAGGGGTCGGCAGCGAGCTTGAACACCAGTCCGGCAAGGGGAGCCTTGTCGCTGGGCTCGCATTCCAGCTCTTCGTCCGTGTCGGGGTTGGTGCCCTTCATCTTCTCGATGTCGAGCGGCGAGGGCAGGTATTCCACGATGGCGTCGAGCAGGGGCTGCACGCCCACGTTGCGGAACGCCGTGCCGCAGAGCACCGGCACGATGGTCTGGGCGATGGTGGCCTTGCGGATGCAATAGCGGATGTCCTCGACGGAAAGCGCGCCTTCTTCAAGGTACTTTTCCATCATGGCTTCGTCTTCTTCCGCCACGGCCTCGATCATCTCGGTGCGCTTCTCTTCGAAGAGGTCCGCCATGTCGGCGGGGACGTCCTCTTCCCAGAAATTCTCGCCCTTGGTGGCCTTGTCGAAATAGATGGCCTTGCCGGTGACCAGGTCCACGACGCCGCGGAAATCATCCTCGCGCCCGATGGGCAGCTGCAGGATGACGGCGTTGGCCTTGAGGCGGTCGTGGATGGTCTGCACGGAATGGAAGAAGTCCGCGCCGATGCGGTCCATCTTGTTGATGAAGCAGATGCGCGGCACATTGTAGCGGTTGGCCTGGCGCCACACGGTCTCGGACTGGGGCTCGACGCCGTTCACGCCGTCGAACACGGCGACAGCGCCGTCGAGCACGCGCAGGGAGCGCTCCACCTCGATGGTGAAGTCCACGTGGCCCGGGGTGTCGATGATGTTGATGGTGCGGCCTTTCCACTGGCAGTGGGTCGCGGCAGACGTGATGGTGATGCCGCGCTCCTTCTCCTGCTCCATCCAGTCCATGGTGGACTCGCCTTCATGGGTCTCGCCGATCTTGTGGTTGATGCCCGTGTAGAACAGGATGCG
>CACZQM010000176.1 GCA_902783285.1 uncultured Desulfovibrio sp.
ATGGAGGAGGGCTTGAGAGGAAGGGGCTCCGCAAGAGCCCCCGCCTTGCATGCCGTCCCCCCTGGGGAAGGTGTCACGAGCGCAGCGAGTGACAGAAGGGGTCGGCCATCATGGCAAGCGCACCCATCACAGGCTTCTGCTCCCTTCCATGCCCGGCCGCTCCTTCCCCCTCAAGCCGGATCCCCTCACCGCAGCGCAAAAAAAAGCTCCCCGTCCATCGGACAGGGAGCCTGCTGCGTTACAGAAGGATTCCGTCAGGCGTCATCAGCGGCGCCATCCGCGGCCATGCCGGCCCTGCGGAGCGCGCATGGCAGGACGCATCTGCGGACCACGCATGGCAGGACGCATCTGCGGACCACGGAAACCGGGCTGGCGCATCTGGGGTCCGCGCATGGCAGGACGCATCATCGGACCGCGGGGACCGTATCCGGGACGATGCATCATCGGACCGCGGGGAGCACCATAGCCGGGGCGTCCCATCATCGGGCCGCGGGGACCGGGTCCGGGACGATGCATCATGGGACCGCGGGGACCGCCATAGCCGGGACGGCCCATCATGGGACCGCGGGGACCGCCATAGCCGGGACGGCCCATCATGGGACCGCGGGGCCCGCCATAGCCTGGACGGCCCATCATGGGACCGCGGGGCCCGCCATAGCCGGGGCGTCCCATCATCGGTCCGCGGGGGCCGCGCATGCCGGGATGGCCCATCATGGGACCGCGGGGACCCTGCATGCCGGGGCGTCCCATCATCGGGCTGCGGGGGCCGTCAAATCCGTTCGGGCGCATGCCCGGGCCTCCGGGGCCCATGCCGGTATGCCCGTAGCGGGGGTTCTGCATGCCGGGGCGCATCATCGCACCGCCCTGCTGGCCGCCGTAGCCGGGGCGCTGCATGCCGGGGCGCATCATCGGGCCGCCCTGCTGGGCTGCGCCGGTGGGGCTTGCCGGGGTAAGCTGTGAAGACGGCACGGCGGACGGATAGGCGCCTCCGGGGTTCACGGCGGCGGGGGCATCGGATCCGGGGCCTGCGGTCACGTCGACGGCGCCGGCGGTCGGGGCCACGGCCAGCAGCATGCCTGCGAACAGGGGCATAAAGAAACGCTTGTACATGTTTACCTCCTGGAGGATAGGTTGCATCGGTTCACGCCCAACATATAGGCTAGCCGGGGTGCCATGGCAATAGGCCGGGCCGTTCCTGTATGTTTCAAATGCTTGCAGGGCCAGGGGCTGTCTTGCAATACCTTTCGGGAAAGCCGGCGGGCCCCTCCTGCCGATGCGCCTCCTGCCGCGGATTTGTCCCGGACAGGATGGACTTTATCGTTGACGTGTGTGCGCCGGCAAGTACAATCAGTGGCAGGAAACAACGCATCCGGGCATTCCCCGGGGCGCGCTCCGGGAACGTCGTGCGCGGCGATCGGCAGATGTCCCCCTGGTTTCCCTTGTTTTATCATCGATCCCCCGCCGGTCATGCACCGGGCAAAGGATGGCAGCATGAAATTCCGCGAGCTGATAAAAGAGTTCACCCAGAAGATCGGCCTCGGCCCCGTCGGCCTGGACGAGGATGGCAGCATCGCGCTGCTTTTTGACGACTCCTTCGAGATCACCTTCACGCCCGACGAGGATGACGGCTCCGTGCTGCTGCACTGCGAGATGGGCGCCGCCGGCGACCTGGACAGGGAAGCCTGCATGAAGCTCTTCAAGGCGTCGCTGCTGGGAGCGGAGACCGGGGGCGCGGCCTTCGGCGTGCATTTCGCCCTGGACAAGATCGTGCTCTGGAAGCGCCACGACGACGACTTCGAGGATTGCGCGGCCCTGGAAAGGGCCATCAATGCCTTCATCACCCAGATCATTTTCTGGAAGGACCAGCTGAGCAGCTCTGCCGCAGGCGGATCCGCCGGCGGCGCGGGGCTCCCGCCCGATTTCCTGAGCATGTCGGTATAGGCAGGCGCCCGCGGGCGCCCTGTCCCGGACATCATGCGGCGCGGCCTTTGCGCGCCCCTCCTGCGCTTCCCGCCCAAGTGGGCCTCCGGCTGTCCGGCCGGCATGGCCATGCGCCCGGCAGGGGCTTCAGTGCATGCCGTACGAAAAGCCCTGCCCCTGCACTTCCTTGACTTCCGTTATGGTGAAGAACGCCCTCGGATCGGTGGTCCTGATCATCTGGCAGACCGGATACAGCTTCCGCCGGGGGATGACGCACAAAATGGCTGTGCCGCCCTGGCCGGTATAGCCTTTCTCCACCGCGAACAGGGTGGCTCCGGCGTCTTCCTGCGCCAGGAGGCCCCGGCGTATCTCCTCCGCCTTGTCGGACATGATGAAGATCTGTATCTGCGTCTTGCCCATCACCATGAGCTTGTTCATCGTCATGGTCAGCAGCGCCAGCACGACGATGCCGAGCAGGATCTGCCGGGCATCCGAAAAGACCGCCTGCAGGGCCAGCACGCTGCCGTCGATGGCATAGAGCAGGACGGACAGGTTGGCGTGCAGGCGCTTGTTGAGGATGAGGGCGAGGATGTCGGTCCCGCCGGTGGAGCCGCCGGTGCGTATGATCAGCCCGACGCCGCAGCCCATGAGGACGCCGCCGAACAGGGCCGAGAGCAGCGGTTCCTGCACCGTGTGCGCCAGGGTGGCGGGATGGAACTCGAAAAGCGCCATGAACAGCGGATAGAGCAGGGTGCTGGCCACCGTGGCCCAGGCGAATTTCTTGCCCAGGGCGAACGCGCCCGCTGCGAACAGAAGGATGTTGAGCACCAGCACCACGGCCGAAAGCGGCAGCGGCACATAATGCGTGATGGCCAGGGATAGCCCGGTGGCCCCGCCCAGGATGATGCCGCAGGGGGAAACGAACTCCATCACTCCGGCTGCCAGAAGCAGGTTCCCCAGCGCCAGCGAGCCCGCAAGGCGCACGATCGCCATGTTCATCGGGGCATGTCCTTTGTTATGGCGCCGCAGCCGCCGCTCCGCAGGCCGCGGGGCGTGGCGGGAGCGCCGGTCCCTCACGGGCTCCCGTTATCCCCCATAGCTCCGCGGCTGTCCACAGGAAAATCAGGGGCGGGGGGGAGGGGTCGGCCATCGTTGCGTGCCGGTACTCACCGCCCCGTGCTCCCCACTCATCTCCCAGCACCGCCCAACGCTCCCTGCCCACTCAGCCCGGCGCTCACTCCTTGCCATGGCGTGTGTTCCCTGATATCGAGAGCCATGAACGCCTGGCAGCCGGCCGCCTGCCCGATCTCCTGCCCTGGCATCCTCTCCCGGGTTCCTTCCCCGCAGGCATATCCCCAAGATCTTCCACTACGAGCATTCCAACCGGCAAAGAGCTTCCGAACTCCGGAAGAACATGACCAGGCAGGA
>CACZQM010000177.1 GCA_902783285.1 uncultured Desulfovibrio sp.
CCTCCAGGAAGGAATCTCCCCAGCGGGAGCGCATCATGCTCCAGCACTCCGATCCGGGCCGGTACATGGCAGCCACAGCCGCATCGGCGCTCCAGGTGGGGATGCCTTTCCCGCCCAGGCTGCGGAGCGCGGCGGACTTGCCGCATCCCGGCATGCCCGTGAGTATGAGCATGTCCATGCCGTCCCCGAGCGCCAGCATGGTCTGCATGAAATCCTCCGGAGGAGGGCAGGTGAAAGCCATGGCGCGCCCGTCCGCGGGGTGCTGGAATTCCAGCTTCCAGGCATGCAGCATCTGGCGCTTTGCCGGGCATGCCGGATCCTTCGGACCGTAAACGGCATCGCCCAGCAGGGGGAATCCCTCCTGCGCCATATGCACCCGTATCTGATGCGTCCTCCCCGTGAAGATGCGCACGGCAAGCAGGGCGGCCGTGCCGCCGGGCAGGGCATAGAGGGTCTCCCATCTCGTGAGGGCGCTGCGCCCGCCTTTGGCTTCGGGAACGATGGCCATGCGTGTTTTCTGCGTGGGATGCCTGCCTATGGGGAGGGCGCATTCGCCGCTGCCTGCGGGCCTGCCGCGCGTGATGGCCAGGTATGTCTTGTGCACTTCGCGCGCGGCGAAGGCTTCTGCAAGGCGCAGGCGCGCGCGTTCGGAAAGCGCTGCGATGACAAGCCCCGAGGTGTCCTTGTCGAGCCTGTGGACGATCCCCGGGCGTTGCCCTTCCTGCAGGGAAAGCTGCGGAAAACGCATGATCAGCCTGTTGACGAGGGTCCCCTCCGGGCAGCTGGGGCAGGGATGCATGGTCAGCCCGGCCGGCTTGTTGATGACGGCGATGTCCTGGTCGCTGTACAGGATGTCCAGCGGTCCGTCTTCCGCTGCGGGGGATCCCTGGGGCACGGGGAGCGAGAGCTCCGCCACCTGCCCCGGCCGCAGGCGGGCGTCTGCGCTGGCGCACGGACTGCCGTCCACGAGGCAGTGCCCCTCTTCCACGAGCTTTTTCACGCGGCTGCGGGATTCCCCGGAAGCGGAGGCAAGGAAGGCGTCCAGCCTGACCTTTCCCCCCGCGGGCACGGCTGCCCGCACGGTCCGGAGCCCTCCGTCCATTTCAACAGCATCGATTCCTTCTTCAAAGATATCGCTCATGCCATACCTCGCGCAGATGGCAGGCTGCCCGCCCTCCGCAAGGACATGCTACGGCATGAAGCGCCTCCGTGCAAGGAGCGCCGCCTGCAAAGCGCATCCCGGCGGGATATGCGGGATTCTTTTCTGGACAGCAGCTGAAGGAAAGCTTATGATACGCAGGCAAATTTGAACGCAAGGAGTATTTCTATGGCCCACAAGAAAGTTGAACGCGCCAAAGAACTTGACCGCCGCCGCCATCGCCGCGCAAAGCGCCTTAAGGAGCGCGTCAAGGAAGCCAAGGCTGCCAAGTAGCAGCCGCTTTGTCGTCTGGCATATTTTTTATCTCTGGCGTGCCGGCTGTTGCGGCACGCCTTTTTCACGTCAGCACCCACGACCATGCCCATTTACGAATACGCCTGTCCCGCCTGCGGCAGGACCTTTGAGGAACTCTGCCTGGGCGGATCCGGGGAGGAAAAGCCCTGTCCGTCCTGCGGCGCATCATCCCGCCGCGTCATTTCCAACACATCCTTCATCCTGAAAGGCGGCGGCTGGTTTGCCAGTTCCTACGGACACGGCACCAGCAACCTCTTTGACAAGTCCCATGGCGTGCCGTCCGTGCATGACGGCGGCAAGCCGGAATCCGGCTCCGGTGCGGATGCAAAGGAAAAGGGCGCTGCTGCGCCTGCCGAAAAAACTGAATCGCCGAAACCTTCCGGCGGCAAGGAGCAACAATGATAGAGCGCTACTCCCGCAAAGAAATGGCTGATATCTGGACGCTGGAAAACCGCTACCGCTGCTGGTTCAAAGTCGAGCAGGCCGTTTGCCGCGCATGGTGCGAGCAGGGCGTGATCCCCGCCGCCGACCTGGAGAACATCCTGGCCGATGTCGATTTCGACGTCGAGAAGATCCTGGAGATAGAGCAGGTCACGCGCCATGACATCATTGCCTTCCTTACCTTCCTGGAGCAGAAGATCGGTCCGTCGGCGCGCTTCATCCACCTCGGCTGCACCTCTTCCGATATCGTGGACACGGCCATGGCCCTCCAGATGGTCCAGGCCGGCGAGATGATCCTTGCCGACTTCGACATGGTGCTCGAGGCCATCCGGGAGCTGACTCTGGCGAACCAGGGCCTCGTGTGCATCGGCAGGTCCCACGGCATCCATGCCGAGCCCACGACCTACGGATACAAGTTCGCCGGCTTCTACGCCGAATTCCTGAGGGACAAAAAGCGCTTTGCCGACGCGCTCGAAGACATACGCACGGGCAAGATCTCCGGCGCCGTGGGCACCTACACGGTGGTCACGCCGTCCATCGAAGCGCGCGCCTGCGAACTGCTGGGGCTGAAGCCGGACATCATCTCCACGCAGATCATCCAGCGCGACCGCTATGCGCATTACTTCACCGCGCTGGCCATAGCCGCCGGCACCGTGGAACGGATCTGCGTGGAACTGCGCCACCTGCAGCGCACCGAGGTGCACGAAGTGGAGGAAGGCTTTGCCAAGGGGCAGAAAGGCTCGTCGGCCATGCCCCACAAGCGCAACCCCATCTCCGCCGAAAACATGTGCGGGCTTGCCCGCGTCATACGTTCCAATGCCCTTGCCTCGCTGGAAAACCAGGCCCTCTGGCACGAGCGCGACATCAGCCATTCCTCCGTGGAGCGCATCATCACTCCCGATTCCACCATCCTCATGGATTACGTGCTGCACCGCCTCACGCGGCTCATCAAGGGGCTGCGCATCCTGCCCGAAAACGTGGAGCGCAACCTCTGGGGCAGCTACGGGCTTTTCTTTTCGCAGCGCGTGCTCACCGCCCTCATCGAAAAGGGGATGCCGCGCCAGCAGGCTTACGTGGCCGTGCAGAAGCGGGCCATGGAAAGCTGGGAGACGCACCGTCCCTTCCCCGAGCTCATCCGCAGCGACGAGGACATCAGGGGGCACCTTTCCCCTGAGGAACTGGATGCGGTCTTTGACGTGAAGCATTATTCGCGTTTTGAATCCGAGATCGTCGGCCGCGTGCTTGCGCAGCGCTGACAGGAGTGTTGCCCGATCTGCCGCCGCCCCGTTGTGGGCGGCGGTTTTTTGTGCATTGCGCGGCAGCGCGTTTTCAGGTATGCAGGCAGCAAGGCATCGCTCAAACTACGGGAGGTCCGGGATGCGCCCAGCCGTTTTTCTTTTGCTTTTCCTTTCCATGATCGTTCCGTGCCGCGCCATGGCCGGATGGACGGCGCGCATCCCCCAGGGGGCTCCGGAACATTTTTTTGCCGAGGACAAGGGCAGGGACGTGCTGCATAAGATGGCGGGGGCGACCATCGTCAAGGAGTATCCCAGCATCCATGGGAAAGTCGAAGGCGACAAGCAGGTTCAAGGGGACCTGAAGACCCCCGAAGGCATCTATTTCGTCACGCGCAAGGTCACCCAGCAGCTGGACTTCATGGAATACGGCCCCCATGCCTTCGCCCTGAGCTACCCCAATCCCGTTGACCGCCTGCTGGACAAGACGGGCGGCGGGATCTGGCTGCACAGCAAGGGGCGCCCCATCAAGGGAGTGCAGACGCGCGGCTGCATCGCCGTGGAGCAGGAAGCCATCATAAGCCTCGTGCCCGATCTTGCCCCGGGCACGCCCGTGCTCATCGCGCAAAGCCTGGCCGGTGTTCCTTTCGACAAGGACGCGGCTCCTGCAGCCGGATCAGCTGCGGAGCAGAAGCCTGAGGCTGCGGGTGCAGACAGGGAAAAGGTGCTGGCGCTGACCCGCCAATGGCTGGCGGGGATGGAGAAGAAAGAGGGATCCGTCCTCTCGCTTTACGACGCCGCGCAATGGAAAAAAGCCAACCGCGAGGAATTTTCCGCCTTCGCGGTCAAAAAGCGCACGGAGCTGGCGCTCGCGGAGGACCCGGTCAAGGGCGGGGACGTGCGCCTTCTCGAAGGCCCGGGATACTGGACGGCGTTTTGCCCCCTGGAATTCAAGGGGAAGGACGGCACGCAGCAGGTCAGCAAGGTGCTTTACTGGCTGCCGGATGGCAGGGGTTCGTTCCTCATCATCGGCGAGTTCAACGCCGGGAGCGCGGCAGACGCGGAAAAGTCCTGAGGACTTCCCCGTCATCCCCGGAGGGAAAGGCTGTCCGCCGGACGCGTTGGAGGGGCGGTGCCGCCAACGGACGCGATGATCTGCCGGGCGCATCTCTCGGGGGAGAGCCCGGCCGTGTCCACGGTGACCGTGGCATAGCGTTCGTACAATCCTTCCCGTTCGCGGAAGAGATCCTCCACCGTCTGCCCGGGCGCGATGGCAAGGCCGCGGTCCGGATTGCGCGCGATGCGTTCCAGGATGACGTCGATGCGCGCCTTGAGATAGACCACAGGTCCCATGGCGCGCAGATGCTCCATGGTGGATGCGCGGTAGACGACGCTGCCGCCCGTGGCGAGCACCGTGCGCGACAGGCGCAGCCCGCCGACGATCTCCGCTTCCATGTCGATGAAGGCGTCTTTGCCCAGGGCGTCGCTGATCTTCTGCAGGGGGGCGGCATAGGCGGATTCGATGATGTGGTCGCTGTCGGCAAAGGCCCAGCCAAGCGCGGAGGCCGCAAGCTTGCCGATGGTGGTCTTGCCGACGCCAGCCATGCCTATGAGGGAAATGCACCAGTCCTCGTTCAGGAGGGTGCTTCCCAGCGGGGAAATATCGCTGCTCATGGGCACAGCCTACACCCGATCCGCGAAAAATCAAATAAAAAAGCCCGCCGCAAAGGGCGGGCCGTGAAGCACAGGGAAAGAGGATTAACGCTTGGAGTACTGGAAGCGGGCGCGGGCTGCGGCAAGGCCGTACTTCTTGCGTTCCTTCTTGCGGGCGTCGCGGGTGAGCAGGCCGGCGCGCTTGAGCACGGCGCGGAGCTCGGCATCAGACTGCAGCAGGGCGCGGGCGATGCCAAGGCGCACGGCTTCGGCCTGGCCGGAGATGCCGCCGCCGCAGACGTTGACCTTGATGTCGAACTTTTCGGCGAGCTTGGTCAGCACAAGGGGCTGGCGCACGATCATCTGCAGGGTTTTGCGGGGGAAATACTGTTCCATCGGACGGCCGTTGACCTCGATCTGGCCGGCGCCGGGATAAAGGCGGGTGCGGGCGACAGCGGTCTTGCGGCGGCCTGTGCCATAATCAAAAGACGTGGGCATTGCAGGACTCCTACTTCTCAAAGGTCAGGGGCTTCGGGGACTGGGCGGCGTGGGGATGTTCCGCGCCGGCGTAGATCTTCAGTTTCTTGAGCATGGCGCGGCCAAGGCGGTTCTTGGGCAGCATGCCGCGGACGGCCTTGCGGAGCACTTCTTCGGGCTTTGAGGCGAGCATGTCCGCCAGGGAGGTGGCCTTGAGCCCGCCGACCCATCCGGAATGCCTGTAGTACATCTTGTCCTGCAGCTTGGTGCCGGTCACGCGGATCTTTTCGCAGTTGATCACGACCACGAAATCGCCATTGTCCATGTGGGGGGCGAATTCAGGCTTGTGCTTGCCGCGCAGCCTGTTGGCGATCTGGGCGGCAAGGCGTCCGAGGATCTGGTCCTGCGCATCGACCAGATACCACTGGCGGTCGATGTCCGACAGCCTGGGGCTGAAAGTTTTCATATCAAGCTCCTGCCCCGCGCGCGGGGCGGTTATTGCGCCTGTGGCGTTGTTCACGACAAATGCCTTCCCGCAGGGGAAAGCGCTTTCAAAAGGCCCGTGCAAGTTAAGGGACATGCGCCGCACAACGGGGAGCGCGGGTGGGCATGGACCAGGAGCAGTTTACCAGGCTGCCTTCCCTTGCAAAAGCAGGCGGAAGGGCATATATGTCACAAATCCGAATATTATGCAAGCGAGGATTTTCATGCGCAGCATCAGGAAAAGCCTTCTCCAGTTCATTTTTTCGGGGGCGAACATGCGCCGGTGGAACGACAAGCTGAGGCCGGCGGAACTCTTTGAGCTGGACAAGCAGGCGCACAAGATGATCGTGGCCTTCCTCCTCTGGCAGAAAAACACCTCGTCCATGACGGGAGAAGAGCGCAGGAAGATCGGGATCGACATCATCGAAGGCGGGCTGTTCGACTATTTTTACCGCCTCATCATCACCGACATCAAGCCGCCCGTCTTTTACCGCATCAAGGAGAACAGGCAGCATTACGCCAGGCTGACGGAATGGGTGCTCAAGCAGCTGGAGCCGCGCATCCGCCCGCTGGACGAAGACTTCTGGGCGCGGCTCGCCGCCTACCACCGCCGTGACAGTGGGGAAGGGGAGGACCTTGCGGGCAGGATACTCAGCGCTGCGCACATGTACGCCTCGCAATGGGAGTACAAAGTCATCGAGCCGTTCAACCGCTTTGACGAGGAGATGCAGGACATCGGCGCATCCTTCAACAAGAGGCTCCTCGCCTACAAGGATGTGGAGGGGGTGAGCGAACTGCTTTCCGTGCCGGGCGGGACCGCGCTCGCGCGCGTGGCCAACCTCTGCGGGCACTTGCGCTTCCAGATACGCTGGGCCAACACGCCGCGCGTCCCGGCCACCACGGTGCTGGGGCACATGTTCGTCGTGGCCGTGTTCTCCTACCTGTTCAGCCTGTATTTCGAAGGTTGCGCGCAGCGCCGGATCAACGATTTCTACTGCGGGCTGTTCCATGACCTGGCGGAGCTGCTCACGCGCGACATCATCACCCCCGTCAAGCGTTCCGTGGACAGCCTGCCCGCGCTCATCCACGAATACGAGGATGAAGAATTGCGGCGCAAGATCCTGGATCCGCTGGACCAGGAAGGATGCGGGGCCATACGCGAACGCCTGGAATATTATCTGGGGCTCGCCACGGGCTCGGAATTCAACGACACCTGCGTCCGCTCGGGCAGGGTGACCAGGCTGGAGGGATTCGACGACCTGCAGGCTGGCTTCAACCGTGATGAGTTCGACCCCAAGGACGGGCAGCTCATCAAAGCCTGCGACAACCTGGCCGCCTTCATCGAGGCATATTCCTCCATCCACAACGGCATCCAGTCCCCGCATCTGTACGAGGCCCAGATCCGCATCCGGCGTGACAACGCCGGGACGCAGTTCGGCGGCTTCAGCATGGCCACCCTGCTGGGCGACTTCGACTGAGCGCGCAGGCGGGAAAGGCGGCAGGCTCCGGGACCTGCCCGGGGAGCGGCCGCATGCCGCTATTTTTCTTTCTTCGCATGGGAGGAGCGCAGGTGCAGGCGCATGGGCGCATGCCGGATGCCGAACAGCTGGCGCAGTGACCGTTCCAGGTAGCGGCGGTAGGATTCCGCCACGCGATCGGCGTCGTTGACGAAGCAGACGAAGGTCGGCGGCTCGCTTTCCGCCTGGGTGAGGTAGAAGAACTTGGGCCGCACGCGCCGCACGACGGGCGCCTGGTGCCGGGAGAGCGTTTCTTCCATGGCGCGGTTGAGCAGCCCGGTGGAAACGCGCGTGCCGCATTCGGCGTAGATGCGTTCGGCCAGGGGGATGAGCCTGCCCAACCCCTCCCCTGTGAGGGCCGAGACCGGCGTCACGGGGATATGGGAGCAGAAGGCGAGCTCATCGCGCAGGTCCCTGAGCACCGCGTCACGGCTTTTGGGGGGGATGAGGTCTATCTTGTTCAGCACGATGAGGAAGGGGGTCTTGCGCTCGTCCAGCAGCTCCACGAGCCGCTTGTCTTGCGCGGTGAGCCCTTCCGAGGCGTCCAGCAGCAGGAAGGTGACGTCCGCCTTGGTGGTGCTCTTGATGGAGGAGTTGACGGAATAGCGCTCCACGGCGTCTGTCACCCGGGAGCGGCGGCGCACGCCGGCGGTGTCCACCAGGGTGTACTTCCGCCCGTTCTTTTCCAGGGAGAGGTCGACGCTGTCGCGCGTGGTCCCTGCCTCGCCGCTGACGATCATGCGCTCCCTGCCCAGGAAGGCGTTGGCCAATGAAGATTTGCCTGCATTGGGGCGTCCCAGCAGGCAGAGCCGCAGGTTCTCGGCTGCGCGGCGCCGGCGGATGCCCGGCGTATCGCCGTCTTCCTCGAGGTCCGCGGACGGCGCTCCGGCTTCCTCCGCGTCCTGCTCCTGTTCCGGCAGGAGCGCGCGCATCTCCTCCTCCAGCCCGCGCAGGTTGAATCCATGTTCCGCCGAGCAGGCGATCATGGGGAAGCCCAGGCCGTGGAATTCCGCGCTCAGCAGGTCTTCCTTCTCGGCGCCGTCGACCTTGTTCACCACCAGGAGCACGGGCTTGCCGCTGCGCCGCAGATAGGCGGCGAGGTGCTCGTCGAAGGGGAGCAGGCCGTCTTTGCCATCCACCACCATGCACAGCAGGTCCGCTTCCTGCAGGGCTTCTTCGGCCTGGCGCAGGATCTCGGCCTCAAAGCCGCGGATGCCCCTGGGGCCCTCGGCCACGGCGCAGTGGCTGTCCAGGGTGATGCCGCCCGTGTCCACCAGGATGAAGGGGGCCTCGCCCCGCTGGCGCACCGTGCCTTCCATGCGGTCGCGCGTGACGCCGGGCATGTCGTGCGTGATGGCCCGGTTGCTCCGGATGAGCCTGTTGAACAGGGTCGATTTTCCCACGTTGGGGCGGCCGAGCAGGACGACTTTGGGAAGGGAGGATTCGGGCTGCATGGGATTCCTCGGATGGCATAAGGATGGCGGCCGCGCGGGCGCGCGGCCCGTTTTTAATATCCTGCTTGCGGGACGAAAACAAGCGTGCCGCAAAAATAGCATCAACCATTTGGAATAAAAAGATAAAAAAAATAATTCTTGCAATGCTGCGGCAATGTGCGTATATATTCAACCCCTCAGCAAATCTTTTATACCGGAGCTGCCCATGACCCGCAAAGATCGCACGGAAGGCATCTACAGCCGCCGTGAAGTCCTCGACGAAAGCGAACGCCGCCAATACAACCTGATCCAGCTCAAGGACCTGCTCTCCTACGCCTACCGCTATTCCGAAGACGTGAAGAAGCGCTTCGACCGCGCGCAGTTCAACGTGGAGAAGTTCAAGACGCTTTCTGACATCAAGCACATCCCCATCCTCAAGAAGAAGGAGCTTATCTTCCTGCAGACCATGGGGCCGCGCCTGGGCGGGCTGCTCACCAAGGATATCGGCGACTTGCGCCGCGTCTTCCTTTCGCCCGGACCGATCTTCGATCCCGAGGACAGGTCCGACGACTACTGGGGCTATACCGAGGCCTTTTATTCCGTGGGCTTCAGGCCGGGCGACGCCGTGCAGGTGACCTTCAACTACCACCTGGCCCCCGCCGGGCTGATGTTCGAAGAGCCCCTGCGCAACCTGGGCTGCGCGGCCATCCCTTCCGGACCGACCGACGCCGGCACGCAGCTGGACATCATGCAGAAGCTGCGCGTTTCGGGCTACGTGGGCACGCCGAGCTTCCTCAAGCATATCGCCGACAGGGCCGAGGAAAAGGGCCTCAACCTGCGCAAGGACCTGTTCCTGGAAGTGGCCTTCGTCACCGGCGAGCGCCTTTCCGAGAAGATGCGCTCCCAGATGGAGAAGAAGTACGACATCATCATGCGCCAGGGCTACGGCACGGCGGATGTCGGCTGCATCGGCTACGAGTGCTTCCAGAAGGAAGGGCTGCATATCTCCAACCGCTGCTACGTCGAGATATGCCATCCCGACACGGGCATTCCGCTCAAGGACGGCGAAGTGGGCGAAGTCGTGGTCACGGCCTTCAACAAGACCTATCCCCTGATCCGCTTGGCCACGGGCGACCTTTCGTACATCGACCGCACGCCCTGCGCCTGCGGGCGCACGAGCCCCCGGCTGGGGAGCATCGTGGGCCGCGTGGACACCACGGCCCGCATCAAGGGCATGTTCGTCTATCCGCATCAGGTGGAGCAGGTCATGGCGCGCTTCGAGGAAGTCAAGCGCTGGCAGATCGAGGTCACCAACCCCGGCGGCGTGGACGAAATGATCCTGTACATCGAGGCCAGCCAGTTCAAGCGCAAGGAAGAGCTGCTGCATATGTTCCGCGAGCGCATCAAGCTGCGCCCCGACCTGCGCGTGCTCACCCCCGGCAGCCTGCCGCCCCAGATCAAGCCCATCGAAGACAAGCGCGTCTGGGATTAGCTGTTTTCCGGGATGCAGAACGAGGAGCGGGCGCTGCGCGGGCGGCGCCCGCCTGTTTTCTGCGTCCGGGCAGGGGCAGGGCATGCGCCCGCTTTCTTTTGCCCCTTCCTTTTCCCCGGTTTTTCCTATAGGGTCTTTGCGTCGCCGGGATGCCGCCCGGCTTGCAAACGCATTTTCTACCCCATGAGGTTGCGCATGGAGTTCACACCCACTGAGCGCGCGATCCTGCGCATCGTCCAGAAGGACATCCCGGATTCCCTCACGCCTTTCGCCGATATCGCCGCCCAGGCCGGCTGCACCGAGGAAGACGTGCTGGAGCTGCTCAACCGCCTCAGGGATTCCGGCGCCATCAGGCGCTTTGGCGCCAGCATCAAGCACCAGCGCACGGGCTGGACTTCCAACGCCATGGTGGCCTGGAAGGCCAGCGAAGCCCAGGCCGACGCCGCGGGCGCCTTTGCCGCGGCGCATCCCAGGATCTCCCACTGCTATTACCGGCCAAGCCCCTACCCGGACTGGCCCTATACCTTTTACACCATGGTCCACGGCAGGAGCGCGGAAGACTGCCTCGCCGTCGTCGAAGAGATACGCCGTTCCACCCCGCTGGAGAGCTATGAGATCCTGAACAGCATCAGGGAACTGAAAAAAATCTCCATGACCTATTTCAATGAGCCCGCCGGCGGCTCAGGAGGGAACAATGGATAGCAAGCGTTCCGCCGCATTGTTTGCCCAGGCCAGGGAACTCATCCCCGGAGGCGTCAACAGCCCCGTGCGCGCATGCCGCAACGTGCACGCCGATCCGCTTTTCATCGCTTCCGCCAGGGGAGCGCACCTGAAAACGGTCGATGGCGAGGATTTCATCGATTTCCTCGGCTCGTGGGGCCCCATGCTGCTGGGGCATGCCCATGCGCGTGTGGTCGCGGCCATACAGCGCGCTGCGGCGCTCGGCACCAGCTACGGCGCGCCCTGCGAGGACGAAGTCGAGCTGGCGCGCGTGGTCTGCGAAGCCCTGCCTTCGGTGGAGATGGTGCGCATGGTCAATTCCGGTACGGAGGCGACCATGAGCGCCCTGCGCCTGGCGCGCGCCTTCACCGGGCGGAACAAGATGGTCAAGTTCATCGGCGGCTACCACGGGCATGGCGACGCCTTCCTGGCCAGCGCGGGCTCCGGCGTGGCCACCTTCTCCATCCCCGGCACACCGGGCGTCCCGGCCGAGACCGTGAAGGACACGCTGCTCGCCCCCTATAACGACATCGACGCCGTGCGCGCCCTTTTCGAGAAGGATCCCGGGGGCATAGCCGCCGTGTTCGTGGAGCCCGTGGCGGGCAACATGGGCCTGGTGCTGCCCCAGCCGGGCTTCCTGGCAGGACTGCGCGACCTTTGCACGCGCTACGGGGCGCTGCTCGTGTTCGACGAGGTCATCACCGGCTTCCGTGTGGACTACCGCGGCGCGCAGGGACGCTTCGGCATCATGCCGGACCTGACGACCTTCGGAAAGATCATTGGCGGGGGGCTGCCCGTGGGCGCCTACGGAGGCAGGGCGGATATCATGGCCCATGTCGCCCCGCAGGGCGAAGTGTACCAGGCAGGCACGCTTTCGGGCAATCCGCTGGCCATGGCTGCCGGGATCGCCACGCTGGAAGTGCTCAGGCACTCCGACTACGCGGGACTGGAAAGCCGTGTGCACGCCTTTGTCATGGAACTTGAAGAGATACTGCGCAGCAAGGGCGTCCCGGTGCAGATCCCGCACATAGCCTCCATGTTCAGCGTGTACTTCACCGAGGCGCCCATCGTGGACTTTGCCCACGTGCAGACCACGGACCAGCGCCTTTTCGAGGCCTTTTACAAGCAGATGCGCGCGCAGGGGATCTTCATGGCGCCTTCAGCCTTCGAGGCGAACATGCTCTCGTTCGCCCACACGGACGAGGACTTCTCCAAGGCGCTGGACGCTGCCCGCAGCGTGAGGTTTTAGCAGGCCATGGGACCGCGTTTCTTCAAGCTCGAGATCTTTGTCCCGGAGACGCACTTCCCCCTGTTGCGGGAAACGCTGAGGGAACAGGACGCAGGCCACATAGGCAGGTACGACAGCTGCCTGGCGTACAGCAGGGTAAGGGGCTCCTGGCGTCCTTTGGAAGGCGCGGATCCGTTCATCGGGCGTGCGGGCGAGCTCTGTGAGATGGATGAGGTCAAGATCGAGGTCACGGTCAGCGCCGGGAGGCTGGAACAGACGGTCAGGGCGGTGAAGGGCGCGCACCCCTATGAAGAACCGGTGATCAACATCATCCCGCTGTGGGGAACGGGGCTGCAGGGGGCGCAATGAGCGCCGGGCATCCCCTCATCGCGGCGGACCGGCAGGAGCAGCGGCTCGTTGCGGCACAGGTGTTTTCCATCCCTTGACAAGGCCCGCGATCCGGCTTATTTTGACCGCCTGTGGTTTTGCCATCCTTACCATGCCATCATTCATGGGGGCGCATTGGTTTCGACGGGGATGCTGGAAGCCATGGCAGCAGGTCGAGGCGCCGCTGGCCTCGTAAAAAGCGGCAACAAAGTAATTGCCAACAACGATTACGAATACGCCTACGCTGCATAAGCGGGGCAAATTGGCGGCATAAGCGCCGCCACGCCGGAGCGGATGACGTCCGATAGTCCGCCGAGGCGCCGATCTTTCGGGCTGGCTCGCGTTTGCTCCTGCCGGAGCGCGGGCGAGGATGCACGGTGGGATAACCGAAGGATGCCCGTCTGCGGGCCCATCCCCAGGCGAAAAGCCAAACGCAGACTAAGCCTGTAGACGCTTTGCGCGGACCTTTCTCGGACGGGAGTTCAACTCTCCCCGCCTCCACCACAGGATATTTTCAGACAGCCTCACAAAGTCCATAAGACTTCGTGAGGCTTTGATTTTTCAGATTATTTGCGTCTCGTATGATTTCATGTATGTATGACAAGCTCATCCATGCTCATCGGGGAGAAGGACTCATGGACACTTTTTTATCCTTTAACTCTGGATCCAATAAGTATCCCTCACGCCGCAGCGTGGTGTACGGAACGAATGGAATGGTCTGCACATCCCAGGCGCTGGCGGCCCAGGCCGGGCTTGACATACTGAAAAGGGGAGGCAATGCGATAGACGCTGCCCTAGCCACGGCGATCAGCCTGACTGTGCTGGAACCTCCCAGCAATGGCGTTGGCAGCGATCTGTTCGCGCTGGTCTGGCATAAGGGAAAGCTGTACGGGTTGAACGGCAGCGGTCCTGCTCCCATGGCGCTTACCAGGGAAAAAGTGCTGGCGAAACTCCATCAGGACGGCAAGGCGAAGGGGACGTGTTCGGACAGCGGGGAGATCATGGACCTATCCGTTTCCTCCATGCCGGACAACGGTTGGGAGACTGTGACCGTTCCCGGTGCGCCTGCTTCATGGAAAGCGCTTCATGAACGCTTTGGCGTTGCAGATCTTGCTTCATTGTTTGAAGCGGCGATCCGGTATGCGGAAGATGGCTATCCCCTGCAGCCGGTCTGCAGCAAATTATGGAAGGAGAATGCCTCAAAAGTCTCAGGGCTGGAAAAGGAAATGATGTATCAGCCCTTTTGGGAGACATTTTTCAAGGACAAAAGGCTGGAACCGGGAAGCGTCGTAACGATGCCTGAGCTGGGCAGCACACTGCGCAGGCTGGCAGAGAGCAACTGCGACAGCTTTTATAAGGGAGACATTGCCAGGGAAATGAGCCGGTTTTCCCGTGAAACGGGAGGCTATCTCACCGAAGCAGATCTGCATGATTATCGACCTGAATGGGTCGAGCCCATCAGGCTGGATTACCGGGGATACGATGTATGCGAGATCCCGCCCAACGGCCACGGCCTGGTCGTCCTTATGACGCTGAACATATTGCGGCATGTGGCTTTGACGGAAAAGGAAGATCCGGAAACGGTGCATAAGCAGCTGGAAGCCATGAAGACGGGATTCACGGACGGAAAGATGTATATTGCGGATCCTCGTTACATGAAAGCAGATGTCGCGTACTTTCTCGGTGAGGGATATGGCAAGAAACGGGCTGCGGAGATCGGTGCCGGTGCCCGTCTTCCCAGGCCGGTGGACTTGGACTGTGGAGGTACAGTGTACCTTTGCACGGCAGACCGTGAGGGGAACATGGTGTCCCTGATCCAGAGCCATTTCAACAACTTCGGTTCCAAGCTGTCCGTTCCGGGGACAGGCATCCTGCTGAACAACAGAGGAAAGAATTTCAGCCTTGACCCGGGACATGACAACTGCCTGGCTCCAGGGAAAAAACCGTATCATACCATCATACCGGGATTCTTGCTGAAAAACGGGGAGGCCGTAGGGCCTTTTGGCGTTATGGGCGCCTTTATGCAGCCTCAGGGGCATGTCCAGGTCGTCAATAACCTGATCGATTTTTCCCTGAATCCCCAGGAAGCACTGGATGCGCCGCGCTGGCAGTGGATAGGCGGTAAAACCGTTGAAGTGGAAGCTGGTTTTGAAAAAAAGACAGTGGAAGACCTGAAGAAGCGGGGCCATGTCATAAGCGTTGCGGAAGACTTCACCTCTTTTGGCAGGGGACAGATGATCCTCCGGCAGCCTGGCGGCGTTTACGCGGCTGCTACGGAACCGCGTGCCGACGGCGTCGTCGCCGCCTGGTGAAGATCCTGCATCGTGGCGGCAGGCATCCTTCCTGTTTCTTTTTTTGCCTGGGGGAGCATATCGTTCCCCAGCGTGGATAAAAGCCCTTGCATCATGAACTGCCTGGATGAGCCCTGCCTGCGGCAGTCCGCGCTGCCGGACGCCCTATCCAGGGTATCTTGCCAGGCCGCGGGCGGGGGGACACGGATGCAGGGTGTCCTGCGGGATCCCAGGGGCAGAGGTCTTTTTCAGGCTGACTTTCCCCCCTGCTTCCTTTATGATGCTGCCGTGCACAGCAAATCTTCACAGTCAGGCCGCCAGGAGGTGACGAATGAAACTTGCCACATTCATCCATGAAGGGAAGGAGCGAGTCGGGATAGTCGATGGCGACGGCGTGATCCCGGTCCCGGGATGCGCATCCATGGAGGATCTGATCCGTACGGGCCTTCCGGCAGAGCTGCCGCATGTGCGGATCCCCCTGGAAGACGTCAGGCTCCTGGCTCCGATCCCGAGGCCTTCCCAGGATGTCATATGCCTGGGCATGAACTTCGCGGACCATACCCATGAGGCGGCGAAGTTCCATCCGACGCTGGTGCGGGAAAGCCATGCCGTGTATTTTTCAAAGCATGTGAACGAAGCGGTCCCTGACGGCGGGGTGGTGGACAGCCACCCCGATGTGACGAGCCAGGTGGATTACGAGGCCGAGGTGGCGGTCATCATCGGCAGGGACGCCCTCAGGGTCAAAAAGGAAAACGCCCGGGGATACGTTTTCGGATATACGATCCTCAATGACATCTCCGCCAGGGAGGTCCAGACCCGGCACAAGCAGTTCTTCCTGGGGAAGAGCCTGGATGGCTTTGCTCCCCTTGGGCCATGGATCGTCACGGCAGACGAATTCCCCTTCCCGCCGGCCATCGGCATCCGCTGCCGTGTGAATGGGGAGCTCCGGCAGGACGGCAACACGTCCAGCTGGATCTATGGGATAGAGGACGTCATCGAAGAGCTTTCCGCAGGGATGCTGCTGAAGGCGGGGACGATCATTTCCATGGGGACGCCCGCCGGGGTCGGCATGGGATTCCAACCGCCGAAATTCCTGAAGAAAGGCGATGTCGTTATCTGCGAAGCGGATGGCATCGGCACATTGACGAACAGGATCGGCTAAGCGGCGCCGGTGGGCGCCCTGCTCCGGCACCTGGCAGCGAGGCCCGTTCTGCCGGATCCTTGCACCCAGGAAGAACAGCATGGCGCCTTCCCCCTCCTGCCGGTCGCAATGGCCGGAGCAGGGAACGCTATGCCTTTGCGCTTGCCAGGGCCTTCTCCATTTTCGCCCTGGCTGGCCCGTACTTGTCCAGAAGACGGACGCGGACATCTTCGGGAAGCCTGCCCAGGCGGTCAGGGTCTGTGTTGTGGAGCAGGTCTGCCAGCTTGACAGCCATGGCTTCCCTGCAGCCTGAAGCAATGATGCCGTCGATGTATTCCGGATAGGGAACCCCTTTCCTGTGCGTGAGGAGCCTGACCTCTCCGCATACCTTGGGACCGAAGCGCGTTTCCACTTCCTCGAAGGTCGCCTTCCCGTCCTCGACGGCATCGTGAAGAAGGGCGGCTATGCAGGCGGAGCCGTCCAGCCTGAGTTCCTCCACCATTTCCCTGGTCCTGAGGAAGACGGCGACCGGATGGGTCCAGTACGGCACGCCGTTCTTGTCCGCATCCCCCTCGCAACGCACGGCCAGGAATTCCATGGCCTCCATAAGGCTGTCCATCGTGACCTCCCTGTACGATCCGAAATGATCCTGGTCAGAGCTTGTTGCTGTCAACAAAAAATTGACATGTCCATATCTGTTTATCGGATAAAAATATCATGTGATGCGCTGTTATTTTCCGAACTATCCATATATTTTTATCTGTTTAATAGATGATTACATGGTCGCGCATAAAGGTCCTGCCTGCCATGCGATCCAGAGTCAGATCTTGTCCGCGGGAGCATCTCCCAGGCGTTCATGACCCTTTGCAGGGCTCCCGCACGCCGAAGGCCAGTGCGTAACCGACGGGGATGACGATGAGCGTCAGCAGCGTGGCTGCAAGAAGGCCGAAGACGATGGTGGCGGCCATGGCGTCGAAAAACACGTCGAAAAGCAAGGGCAGGATGCCCAGCACAGTGGTCCCGGCAGCCATGGTCACCGGCCTGAGCCTGCTCACGGAAGCCTCCACCAGCGCCGCATAGGGCGGCCTGCCCTTTTTCCGTTCCAGGCCGATCTGGTCGAGGAGCACGATGGAGTTTTTGAGCAGCATGCCCGTGAGCCCGAGGAATCCCAGTATGGCCATGAAGCCGAAGGATTTGCCCGTGACCAGCAGTCCGGCGACGACGCCGATGAGCGCGAAGGGTATGGCGCAGAAGGCCAGGACCGGCTCGCGCAGGGTCCTGAACAGGCTCATGAGCATGAGGAACATGAGCAGCATGAAGAAGGGGAAGGTGGCGCGCACGCCTTCCAGGGCATCTTCCTTCTGTTCGTATTCCCCGGCCCATTCCATGGTGTAAAGCGGCGGGAGATGGATGGATCCGATCTTCTCTTTGATCTCGTCCCTGAGCTGCGCGGCGTTGACGCCCCATTCGCTGCACTGCGCGGTGATGGTCGGGATGCGGTCCCTGTGCCAGATCTGCGGTGCCACCCAGACGGTTTCAAAACCGTCTGTGACGGCCTCCAGGGGCAGGTTCCTGCCGGCGGCGTTCCAGACCTGCACGCTGGACAGCTGGCTGAAGGAGCGTTCTTCCCTGACCGGGCGCGAGATGATGGGGATGAGCTCGTCGCCTTCGCGGAAGGCCCCGCAGGCGACGCCGCTGAAGTTCCATTGCAGGGATTGGGCGAGGTCTTTGCGCGTGATGCCCGAGCTGCGCCCCTTGAGCTCCGAATAGAGGATGCGGCTCGTCTTGACGGGCGGCCGCCAGTCATCGCGTATGTGCCGGGCATGGCCGCTCTGTCGCATGATCTCCTTGGCCTGCGCGGCCAGCTCCCGCAGGACATCGCTGTCCGGTCCGGAAAAGCGCACCGCCACCTTGGAAGGGATGCAGATGACGTCGCTGAAGCGCAGCACCATGGCATCCGCGCTGGGAAAGTTCCTGGCGAGGAACGCTTCGATCTGCGGCGTGAGCGTGTCGATGTCCTCCACGCTGTCCGTCTCCATGACCAGCTGCCCGTAGTCAGGGGAGGGGCTGGTGACATCGTAGCTGAACAGGAAGCGCAGGCTGCCTGCGCCCACGAACTCCGTCACGTTCCGGATGCCCGGGAGCTTGCTGACATAGGCGGCTATCTGCCTCACGTCGCCCGCGGTCTCGTCGATGTGGCTGGCGGAGTTGCGCCAGTAATCGATGTAGAATTTCGTCCTGGCGGAATCGGGGAAGAAGGACTGCGGGACGGACAGGAAGCCTGCGGCAGAGACCGCAAGCGCGGCAAACAGGGCGCCCATGGTCAGGGTGCGGTGGCGCAGGCAGGCCGCGAGCAGGCACCGGTAGGCCCTGTATACCGCCCCACCGTAGATCTGGCCGGATCCCTGCGGTTGCGGTCTGATGAGGAAGAGGCAGAGCAGGGGCGTGAAGGTCAGCGCCATGATCCAGCTCAGAAGGAGCGAGATGGCGATGACGGAGAACAGGGACCGGCAGAATTCGCCGACGTTGCCGGTGTTCAGCCCGATGGAGCCGAAGGCCAGGATGGCGACCAGGGTCGCTCCCAGAAGGGGCCAGGCCGTTTCGCGGGCGATCTCGGAAAGCGCCGCTTCGGGCCGCGCGCCCGCCGCGGTCTTGACGAGGTATCCGTCAGCGATGACGATGGCGTTGTCGACGAGCATGCCCAGGGCAAGGATGAGCGTGCCCAGCGAGACCATGTGCAGGTCGATGCCTGCGGCGTGCATGCAGATGAAGGTGCCCAGGATGGTGAGCAGCAGCGTCGCCCCGATGGCTATGCCCGAGCGCAGCCCCATGGTCAGCAGGAGGACGGCGATGACGATGCCCACGGATTCCACGAGATTGGCCATGAAGGTCTTGATGGAACGCCTGACATCGTCGGACTGGTAGTTGACAAAGCCAACGGTCATGCCCCCGGGGAGGGAGCTGCGCATTTCTTCCAGCCGCTTCTGGATGGCGTTCCCCAGGGACACGACATTGGCGCCTTCCACGGCGGAGATGCCGATGCCTATGGCGGGCTCGCCGTTGAAGCGCATGATCTGGCTTGCCGGCTCCGCATGCCCGCGGCTGACCCTGGCGATGTCGCCAAGGCGCAGGAGCGTGCCCGGGCTGCCCGTGATGATCAGGTCGCGGATGTCGTCCAGGCTGTCTATGGAGCCGGAGACCATGAGGCTGGCATACTCATCCGCTATGTGCACAGATCCTGCGTCCGCCTGGGCATTGCTGCTTTCCAGCGTCTGGAATATCTGCTGCTGCGTGATGCCGAGCCCGGCCAGCCGGGCGCGGTCGAATTCCACGTAGATGGCCTTTTCCTGGACGCCCCAGAATTCCACGCGGGCGACGCCGCTGACCAGCAGCAGCTGCTTTTTGATAAGGTCCGCCTGGGCTTTAAGTTCGTCGATGCCGTATCCTTTGCCGGAGATCGCAAGGAACATGCCATAGACGTCGCCGTAATCATCCCCTACGCGCATGCCTGCGACGCCCGCAGGCAGGCGGGGGCGTATGTCGGCGGTCTTCCGCCGCAGTTCGTCCCAGATCTGGGGCAGTTCCGCGGAATCGACCTCGGGGCGTATGTAAACGTTGATGAGCGAGAACCCGTTGCGGCTGACCGAGGTCAGGTAGTCCACCTGGGCCATTTTCTGGATCTCTTCCTCGATCTTCTCGGTCACTTCCCGCTCGACCTGGCGGGAAGCGGCCCCCGGGTACAGCGTCGTCACCGTGGCCCGTTTTATCTTGAAGGGCGGGCTTTCCAGCTTGCCCATGCCCTGGTAGGAGGCGATGCCCCCCAGGAGCACGGCCAGCATGAGCACCCAAAAGAGCGCCTTGTGCTGCAAGGCATATTCAACGATCTTCATGCAGGGACTCCCGGTCAGCGGCAGGCAAAGGACCTCCCTGCCGGCATGTCCATCCGGAAGGGGCTTCCAGCCCTGCGGCTTTCCGGGGGGCATATTAACGCCGGAAGGCGTCGTTCGGCAAGCCTTGGCGAAAAGCTACGCCGGAGGGGGGCAAATGTCCTTGCACGGCAGGCTGCCTGCCGCCTGCAAGGAAGATGCGGCAAGCAGGAAAGGGGCGCCAGGATCTGCCGGGCCGCCGTCAGGGGAACAGGACGAGCCCTGCCAGGTAGCTGGCGCCGTTGGTCAGCAACAGCGTTTTGAAGAGCTTTCTGCCATCGGCGTCGAAGACGCAGAGGCAGAGCATCCATTCCAGGCAGACCACGGCGGCCTCGCAGCAAAGGGCGAAGGCGCCGCGGTTGCTCTGGTAGGCGCACTGGACGGCAAATCCGTTCAGCAGCAGATTCGTCATGGCATTCACGGCGGCGAACCACAGCAGCTGGCGGGGGCGCCGGAACCCGCAGGCGAAGAAGAGCGGCGTTTCGATGAGCACGGTGAGGACCATGGGCAGGAACATGCCCGGCAGCATGGCGGACACCTCAGGCATGGTCTGCCCCGCCGTAGCCCAGGCGTGCCCGTTCCGCCCCTCCATGCCTGGCATAGAGCAGGCCGGCAAGGAAGAGCAGCATGAACTGCGCCGCCACCATGCCGGGCATGGGGAAGAAAGATCCCTGCCTGAAGAACGCCCCCGGCAGCAGGCATCCGGCGGCCATGCCGGACACCATGCCCGGATGCGCCGGGAAGCACCAGTGCGCCAGCCGCAGCGTCAGCGGCATGGTCATGTTGAAGGCGAAGGCCAGCAGCAGGGCGGAAGCCAGACCGCGCAGCTGCAGCGCCGCAAAGCTGATGAGGAAGACGGCAAGGACGGTGTTCCTGTAGCCGGCCTTGTCGCAGAAAAGCCCGCCCAGGCATTTGCCGGCGGCAAACACGCAGGCAAAGAGCAGGGCGTGTCCCGCAACGGAGCCGCCCCCGCCGAAGCCGCGCAGGACGACGCCGCCCATGAGCAGCGCCGCGCAGCAGAACAAGGGCAGTTGTGGGGCATGGGGCATCCCTGCGGCCGAAGGGTCCGGGGGCATGGCTTCCCCGGGGGCTGCCCGGTGCAGCGCAACGGCGGATCCGGCGGCGCAGGCTGCGCACGCGGCAAGGAAGGGCAGCGCTGGGACCATGCCGCCCAGTCCCAGGGCAAGCCCCACGGCGCCGCCGGAAACGAAAAGGCCGGGCTCAAAAAACGCCCCGGACCGGACGAGCACGCATCGCCCGCCGGCAGCATGGAAGACGCAGTTGCCCAGCCCCAGCAGCGCGGCCTGGGCCGCAGGACCGAGGGCCGGCACGCAGCCCAGCCCCAGCAGGAAGGGGGATGCCGCCAGCGTCCGGACCGTCCATGCGGGGCGCTCGTCCAGGGCCAGCCCTGCCGCCCATTGCCCGCCGAAGGCGATGGCATTGTACATGGCGAAAAAGAAGGCGGCGCGCTCCCATTGGGGCTCCCGCAGGGCGTAGTCCATCATGGCCGCGGCACAGGTCCCGTCCACGGCCAGGTGGAAGAGCGTGAGCAGCGCGGCCAGGAGCCTCATTTCGTCCTGGCCGGCCAGGGCTTCAGCCACGTCTCAGGGATGCCGCCGGGATCATGGGCGGACTGCCCGCCCACATCTGCGGGGAGCATGGCCCCTCCCTTCTTCTCCAGCACGGCGGAATGGCTGCACTGGAACCTTGGACCCTGCTCATCTACAAAGAGGTACGCCGTGCTGCCCGCAGGGATCGGCAACGGCCCCTTTTTCCTGACCGTTCCCTTCTGGTAGCGGTGGAGCTTGACCTCGGCATCCAGGGAGAAGACGGCTTTTTCCCCGTCCGTCAAAGCATCTGCGGGGATGGGGATGAGGAACCTGGAAGCGAGGGGCGCTTCGTTGTGGACGTAGCATCTCCATGCCTTCACGGGCTCTGTGCGGGCAGACAAGGCCACGCTCATGTTGCACGGGCCCGGGACGGTCACGGTGAAGCAGGGGACGGGCGTCCCCTGGGCATTGGCGCGGGGGACCATGGCAAAGCCCGGCTCGACGCTGACATCGCTGCTGAAGGGTTCGGCCAGGACATAGCGCGGGGGCGGCGGCAGGAGGTCTGCCGCCGCGGGCACGGCCGCGGCCATGCAGCATATCGCCATGAGCAAAGAGAAGATCTTCATCGTTCCTCCGGGCAAGGGAGCCATGTTGCAGGCGGACGGGATGTCCGCTGCCTGCATCCTATCCCGTATGCCGGAGATTTTCCAGTGTTTCCCTGCACGTTCCCGCCTTGCCGCGCCGCATCGCCTTTGCCTGGGGACCGCCAGGCCGGCAGCTGTGCGGGGCGTGGGGCGCACCGCCATGATTGACGGGCGGCGGCGGCAGGGATAAAAGATTTTCTTGCGTCCACCATAGGTGCCGCACACTTCAACGATCCAAGGAATTTTTGCCCATGCTTGATCTCAAGTTGCTGCAGAAGCAGCCGGAAGTGGTCGCCAAGGCCCTTGCCGACCGCCATTCCAGCGTATCCATCGAGGAATTTCAGGAACTGGACGCCAGGCGCCGCGCCGCCCTTACGGAAGTGGAAACGCTCAAGGCGCAGCTCAAGAAGGAATCCGGCGACGTCGCCAGGCTGAAGCGCGCCGGGCAGGACGCCTCCGGACTCGTGGCGAAGCTGGGGCTGCTTTCGGACCGCATCAAGGAGCTCGACCAGAAGGCCGACGACATCAAGGAGCAGCTTTACCAGTGGATGCTGCGCGTCCCCAACATCCCGGACGCTTCCGTGCCCGTGGGGCTCGACGAGAACGACAACCCCGAGCTGCACCGCTGGGGGACGCCGCGCGAGTTCGGCTTCGCCCCCAAGCAGCACTTCGAGGTGGGCGCGGCCGCAGCCGGGCTGGACTTCGAACGCGGGGCCAAGCTCGCCGGATCGCGCTTCTGCGTTTCGCGCGGCGTGTTCGCGCGGCTGGAACGGGCGCTGATGAATTTCTACCTGGACACGCAGACCACGGAATTCGGGGCCACGGAGATCCTGCCCCCGTTCATGGTCAACCGCGCCACCATGCAGGGCACGGGGCAGCTGCCCAAGTTCGAGGAAGACCTCTTTAAAATGCCGGAGTGGGACTACTACCTCATCCCCACGGCGGAAGTGCCCGTGACCAACCTGCACGCCGGAGAGATCCTCGAAGAAGACCAGCTGCCGCTGCGCTACACCGCCGGCACGCCCTGCTTCCGCTCTGAAGCCGGCTCCGCCGGCAAGGACGTGCGCGGGCTGATCCGCCAGCACCAGTTCATCAAGGTGGAGATGGTGCGCTTCGCCCATCCCGGCAAGTCCTGGGAGGAGCTGGAAAACATGCGCCGTTGCGCGGAGATCCTGCTGGAGAAGCTGGAGCTGCCCTACCGCACGATCACGCTCTGCACCGGCGACATGGGATTCGGCTCGGCCAAGACCTACGACGTGGAAGTCTGGCTGCCGGGGCAGAACACCTACAGGGAGATCTCTTCCTGCTCCAACTGCGTCGACTTCCAGGCCCGCCGCGCCAACATACGCTTCCGTCCGAAGGGCGGCGGCAAGCCGGAGTTCGTGCATACGCTCAACGGTTCCGGCCTGCCCACGGGGCGCTCCCTGGTCGCCGTCATCGAGAATTACCAGCAGGAAGACGGCTCCATCGTCATCCCGGCCGTGCTCCGTCCGTACATGGGCGGGCTGGACGTCATCCGTCCGGATGCGGTCAGATAGGGCCTGGCCATCAAGGAAACCACGAAGGCGCGGCCATGCCGCGCCTTTCTCGTTGGCCATGGCAGGCGGCATCGCCTGCAGGCAAGAGGGACCGGATCCGCTCCGCCTGCCGCGCAGATCCCCGGATATGGACAACGCCGGCGTGTTCTGCCATGCTTCCCAAGGATGCGTGCCTGCCTGCACGCCCACCCGAACGCAAGGAGCGCTGCATGACGCTGCACGACATACCCACCCCATCGGCCATCCTGGACGCGGAGATCTTCGAGCGCAACTGCGAGCGGATGAAGGGCAAGGCTGCCGGCCTGGGCGTTGCCCTGCGCCCGCACCTCAAGACGGGGAAATGCCTGCAGATGGCCCTGCGCCAGATGACCTCCCCGCAGGGGCCGGCCACGGTGTCCACCCTGCGCGAAGCCGAGGTGTTCTTTGCGCACGGCGTGACCGACCTTACCTATGCCGTGGGCATCACCCCGTCCAAGCTGCCCCGGTGCAAGGCGCTCATCGACGCGGGCTGCAGCCTGAAGGTCATCCTGGACAATGCCGCCGCGGCAAAAGCTGTTTCCGCCTTCTGCACACGGGAGGGCGTGTCCATCCCCGTGCTCATCGAGATCGACAGCGACGGGCACCGCTCGGGCGTCCCGGCGGGATCCCCCCTGCTGCTGGAAGTCGCTTCCTGCCTTGAAGGCGGGGCGCGGCTCGCCGGCGTCCTCACCCATGCCGGGGATTCCTACAAGTGCCAGGGCGCAGCATGCTGCATAGCAGCCGCGGAAAACGAGCGCGCCATGGCGGTGCTGGCTGCGGAAAGGCTGCGTGCCGCGGGATACGCCGTCCCCATCGTCAGCGTGGGCTCCACGCCCACCGCCGTTTTCGCGCGCAGCCTGCAAGGCGTGACCGAACTGCGCTGCGGCGTGTACGGCACCTTCGACCTCGTCATGGCAGGCATAGGCGCCTGCGGCGTGGAGGACATCGCGCTTTCCCTGCTGGTCGAAGTCATCGGGCACCAGCCCGAAAAAGGCTGGATCATCACCGACGGGGGATGGATGGCCCTCTCGCGCGACAGGGGCACGGCTTCGCAGTCCGTGGACCAGGGCTACGGACTCGTCTGCGATATCGACGGCAAGCTCCTGGACGGGCTCATCGTCACGGCAGCCAACCAGGAGCACGGCATCATCGCCCGGCGGGACGGCGGGGCGGCGGACATCTCCCGCTTCCCCGTGGGCTCACGCCTGCGCATCCTGCCCAACCACGCCTGCGCCATGGGCGCCCAGCATCCCTTCTACCGCGTCGTCCGCCTGGGCGTCGAGGTCGTGGACACATGGGAGCGCTTTGGCGGCTGGTACGAATGTTAGGAGGACACCCCATGCGGACGTTCATCGCTCCGGACGCGCCCGCGCCCAACGGTCATTACAGCCATGCCGTCGTCTTCAACGGCGCAGCCTGGCTTTCCGGCATCCTGCCCAACGCGGTCGCACCCGGCGCTCCGCTCGAAGAACAGTTCGATGCGGTGTTCCGCACCATACGGACCATCCTTGCCGGCTGCGGGACGGACCTTTCGCGGACGGTGCTGTGCAGGATCTACATCGCCGACCTGGACGACTGGCCGGAGGTCAACAGGCTGTACGCCGATGTTTTTGGAGAACACAGGCCGGCGCGCGTCGTCGTGCCCGTCAAGGAGCTGCATTTCGGCTACAGGCTGGAAGTCGAGCTCATGGCGGAGGCAGGGGAAGGACGCGCGCGGTGACGGCGCCCTGCGCATCCGCCAGCCGGCGCCCTGCGCAAGGGGAGGGCGGCTGCGGGCAGGTCGCTTATCCTTCCGCCGCTGCGCTCTGGCTTGCAAGGGCGGTGGAGAACTCCGCCAGCTTTTCCTGGTCCCAGAAGGCCACGGCGCGCAGTGGGGCCGCGAGGACGGCATTGCCCGGTGCCTTGCCAAAAAAGAGGAGGACCACGTCCCACGGCTCATAGATCTTGCCGCGGCCGTCTTCCGCGCCCGTGCGGGCCAGTGCAAAGGCAAAATGGGGGAAGCCTTCCGTGCCTGTGGCGAAAAGTTCGGACGCGAGCGCGAAGTCGCCGAAGCTGCCGTGCTTTTCCGCGAGCTTTTTAAAGACGCCCTCCATGTCTTCAGGAGCATAGGGCGGGGTCAGTTCGCGGAGTTCCGGCGTATAGGGCTGGATGAAGAGCTGCGCGTTGTGCTGCATGGTCCAGGGACCGCCCAGGGGGGCATCCTTCAGCGAGCGCATCTCTGCGCTGGCGATGACGGAACGCATGCCTTTGTCCGTCTCGAAGAGGGATTCGGGAAAGGCGGCGACGGTGCAGTTCGAGCCTTCCTGCCTGAGGAAGGCAAGGACCCTGGCGCCGGGCTCGAACTTGCCCGGGATGCCCTTTTTGACGATGCACTTCGCCGCGAGGGGGCACCGCCCCCAGAGGCTGCGCTTCGGGCGTTCCAGCAGGGAATAGGGGCCGATGTCCCCGTAAAAGGCGGTGATCTCATCCACAGAAAATTCTTCGCCGGGCTTTGCGTTTTCCCAACCGGTGAAAGCCATGTTCCGCTCCTCGTGATAATGGTCGAATGCTGTCCAGCATAATTAAAAGCCGTTGGGCGCGCTGTCAACCGTGTCAGGCGATAAAAAAGCGGTAGATCAGCGTGCAGAGCAGCAGCGAGAGGGAGATGTAGAGGAAGATCCGCACGATGCGCGGGCCCACGCGTATGGCGAGCCGCGTGCCCAGCTGGTTGCCGATGATGTTGGCCACGGCGCAGGGGATGGCCGCGGCATACAGCACCACGCCGCCGGTGGCGAAGACAGCGAAGCCCCCGGCATTGGAGGCGAGGTTGAAGATCTTTGCCGTGGCCGATGCCCTGACCAGGTCCATGCGGAGCAGGATGTGCTGGGCCAGGATGAAGAAGCTGCCCGTGCCAGGGCCGAAGAAGCCGTCGTACATCCCGATGACGAAGCCCATCAGGATCACCTTGGTCCACAGCCCCTTCTGGGGGAGTTCCCCGCCCCTGCCGAAGCTGTGCCCGGAGAACAGGGATATCGCCATGCCCACGGGCAGCAGGAAGACGATGACCCTGCCCAGGACGGCGCTGTCCAGAAGCATGGCGAGCCCTGAGCCCGCCATGGCCCCGCAGAAAGCCGAGGCGAAGCCTGCGGGCGCGATGCGCATGACGATGAGGTGGCTGCGTGCATAGGCCCATACTGCGGAAAGCGTGCCTATGGTGGTGGCGCACTTGTTCGTGCCGAGCACGGCGTGCGGGGGGATGCCGCAGAGCAGCAGGACAGGCGTGGTGATCAGCCCTCCGCCGCCGGCGATGGAATCGACGAATCCGGCAACGAGGAAGAAAAAGCAGAGCAGAAGGATGAGTCCTGCGGAAAGTTCCATGCTGTCCTCCCAAAATGTGGAAAGCCTTTCCTATGCCATCCGGGGCGGGCTGTCCAGCAGGATCTCCCTGTCCCGCTTTCAGTACATCCGGGGCACGCGGTCGGCGAGCACGGGGAAGGAGCCCCTGAGGGACGGGGCAAATGCCGGGTCAAGGCTGGCGCAGATGCGTTCTTCCCCTTCTCCTCCGCGCGCGAGCACCGTCCCGTCCGGCGCGATGGCCAGGGAACCGCCGCCAAAGGCGGTGTCCCCCGACGTGCCGCAGCGGTTGCAGGCGACCACGTGCATCTGGTCCTCCACGGCGCGCGCCCTGAGGAGGATCTCCCACTGGGCGATGCGGGAGGCAGGCCATTCCGCGGCGACGAAAAGCGTCTCGGCCCCTTCCAGGGCGAGCCTCCGCGCCAGTTCCGGGAAGCGTATGTCGTAGCAGGTCACGCAGGCGCAACGCATGCCGCCGAGCGTGAAGACCGTCCTTCGCGTGCCGGGCGCCAGCCAGCGGCATTCGCCCATGGGACGGAAGAGGTGGATCTTGTCGTAGCAGGCGATGAGCCTGCCGTCCTGGCCGATGACCTGGGCGCGGTTGAAGACCTGCCCGCCTTCACGGGCGAGCACGGAACCGCCGGCGAACGCCACATGGAACCGGCGGGCCAGCCCGCCCAGGAAATCCGCTTCCCGCCCGCCGCCCGGGGAGGCGAGCCCTGCCGCCTGCTCAAGGGCGTAGCCGGTGGACCAGAGCTCGGGCAGGGTGATCACGTCCGGCGGCTCAGGCGAATCCGCGAGCGCCCGCACATGCCGCTCCACGGCGGCCATGTTGGCGCTGACGTCACCGAGGCGCACGTCGAGCTGGAGCAGGGCGCAGCGCATGCTTACTCCTGCCAAGGGCTCAGGAAGCCCTGCATCGTTTTGTCGAGCGTTTCGTATACCTGGCGCACGGGGATGTCCCTCACGTCGTCATTGATCTCGGAAACGGCGGAGAAGTTCAGGGGGCCGCGGGGCGTCCACAGGCGTTCCGACCACGGGTAGGTGATGGAGACCGTGGGCACGCCCATGGCGCCTGCCAGATGCTGCGGCGCCGACGTGCATGTGACGAACGCGTCGCAGGTCTTGAGGAATGCCGCCAGCCCTTGCAGGGAATCATCGCCGATGAAGGTATGCATGCGCGGGTCGGCCATGCCGGAAAAGGCGTCGAGCAGGGGGGCATCGCTCTTCCCTGCGATGATGTAGACCTCGAGCCCGCTGTTCCACGCGAGCAGCCTCTGCGTGAGCTGTGCGAATTTTTCCGCGGGCCAGCGCAGTCCCTGCTTTTTGATGTTGCCTATGAAGATGCCTACGCGCTTCAGCCCGTCCAGGGGCGGATGCTCGCTGCGGACGCGCTGTTCGACGGCGGGCGGCAAGGCGAAGCGTATGCGGATGTCCGGCGACTCGTCGTGCGGCAGGGAAAATTCCGCTTCCAGCTCGCGCAGCATGACTCCGGAATAATGCTCCCCGTCCTCAGGGCGTCCGCTCCACGGGGCAAGACGCCCCTTGTTGAGCATCCCCTTGACCTTTCCCCTGGAAAGCGCCGTGAGGATGCGCAGCGTGCGCGATGCGGCGTTGAAATTGACGACGAGGTCGTGCCTGGCGAGCAGGCACGGCAGGAGGGAGAACCAGGAAGCTGGGGCATGCTTGTCATAGATGCAGACGCGGTCGATATCCGGATTGCCTTCAAGGGCCACCGCTCCCAGGGGGCTTGCGACCACGGTCATGCGGGCATCAGGGTACAGGACGCGCAGCCGGTGCAGCACCGGCGTGCTCACGAGCATGTCGCCGATGCGGTCGCAGCGGAGGCAGAGGATGCTGAAAGACGGCATGGTCCTCATTCCTTGCTCCGGCTGTTCCCCGTCAGTGCTTCTCCCGGCTTGGCCTTCGCTCCGCTCTGCACGATGCGGCTCTCCGGCGGCACGCTGTGCGTGAGCCAGACGTTGCCGCCGATGACCGAGCCCTTGCCGATGGTGATGCGCCCGAGGATGGATGCCCCGGCATAGACCGTGACGTTGTCTTCGAGGATCGGATGGCGCGGGATGCCCTTGACCAGGGTGCCGTCAGAATTCTTGGAAAAGGACAGGGCCCCCAGCGTGACGCCCTGGTAGAGCCGGCAGTTCTGCCCGATGATGCAGGTCTCGCCGATGACGACCCCCGTGCCGTGGTCGATGAAGAAGTTGCCTCCGATATGCGCCCCGGGATGGATGTCGATGCCGGTGTGGGAATGGGCCATCTCAGCGATGATGCGCGGGATGATGGGCACCTTGAGCTCGTACAGTTCGTGCGCCACGCGGTGGTGGATCATGGCCAGCATGGACGGATAGCAGAAGACCGCCTCGCCGGGGCTCGTGGCTGCAGGATCGCCTTCATAGGCTGCCTGCGCGTCGCCGATGAGCATGGCGCGGACATGGGGCACGCGCTTCATGAAGCGCATGGCAAGCTCGCTGGACGCCACATCGCTGCCGCGGCAGTCGTTCATGTAATCGGCGCAGGCAAAGCATCCGCCGCGGCGGATCTGCTCGGCAAGCATCCTGAAAATGGAGTCAAGGTTCGCGGAAAGGTGGTAGCGCAGCGATTCCCGGTATACCTTGGACGGGCCGAAATATCCCGGGAAAAGCACGGCCTTCAGGCGGGCCATGAGTTCCTTGAGGGAATCATAGGAGGGCATCGAGGTGTGGCAGTCGCGGAAGGCAAGCACCGGTGAAAGGGCCGAAGGCTCGCAGAGCGCTTCGGTGACGTCGTCAAGCTCGCGCATCCGGGAAAGGAAAAGCTCCCTGGCGGGTTCGTCGGTCGGCATGGTCAGTCCTTGGGGAAGAGTGGGGTGGAAAGGTAGCGCTCGCCGGTGTCGGGGATGACGGTGACGATGTCCCTGCCGGCAAATGCCGGCAGGCGCGCGAGCTGCAGGGCGGCGTGGACATTGGCCCCGGCCGTGATGCCGCAGAGCAGCGATTCCTGCTGCATGAGCATGCGCGACATGCGCATGGCCTCATCGGTGCTCACGGTGAGGATGGCATCGACAAGGCTGCGGTCGAAGACGCCGGGCACGAAGTTGGCCCCTATGCCCTGTATGCCATGGCTCCCGGCCCTGCCCTGGGAAAGGACGGGCGATTCCTCCGGCTCCACGGCGGCGCAGCAGATGCCCGGGAAGGCTTCCTTGAGGCGGCGGCTTATGCCCATCAGTGTCGCACCCGAACCCACTCCGGCGGCGAATGCCGCCGGGCGGATGCCCTCTGCCTGGCATTGGCGGACGATCTCAAGCCCCGTGGCCTGGTAATGCACCGCAGGGCCGATCGGGTTGGCAAACTGGTCGGGGCGGAAGGCCGACAGTTCGGCCTGCAGTTCCGCCGCCTTGTCCTGGGCCCCCTGCATGCCCGCCGCAGCAGGCGTGAGCACGAGCCTGGCCCCCAGGGCATGGAGCAGGGCGCGGCGTTCCAGGCTGGAGGATTCCGGCATGGTAAGGAAGAGGCGCAGCCCTTTTTGCGCGCAGACGATGGCCAGCCCGATGCCCAGGTTGCCGCTGGTGGCTTCCACGACCGTCCCGCCCGGCTTCAGCGAGCCTTCCGCCATGGCGGCTTCGATGTAGCCCAGGGCGGCCCTGTCCTTGATGGAGCCGCCGGGGTTGCGGGATTCGTTCTTGACGAAGATGCGCGCCGGCAGGCTTGCGGAAAGGCTTTCCAGGAGGATGAGCGGCGTGCTGCCGATGGTTTCCAGAAGCTTCATGTGGACCTCACCGTGTTTCGATCAGGATTCTTCCGCATCGTCCCTGGTGAACATGCGCCAGCGGACGATGTCTTCACCGTCGGCGCGCAGGCGCTCGGGCACGACATGGAGGATGGGCTCGTTCTGCCAGTAGTAGGTCATGCTGTTGTCCGGGGCGATGGCGCAGTCCATGCCGGTGGCGATGTCCGCCGGCGTCAGTTCGCGCAGGGCGACGCCGCGTTCGGCAAGCTGCTCGCGCAAAAGCTCTTCGACGCGCGCGGCGACGCGGGCGTCCGGCTTCGGGGGGGATCCGTGCTGTCTCATGCTGTCCTCTTGATGCGCATCCTGCGGCCGGACCTATGCACGCGGCTGCCCGATCCTGTCACGGATGGCCTGGCCCATCTGCGACGTGGAAAGGCAGGCTGCGCCCTTGCCGGCGATGTCGGCCGTGCGCAGGCCGGCATTGAGCACGGCGGTGACGGCTCTATCCAGGGCTCCGGCCTCTTCCGTGAGCCCCAGCGAGTAGCGCAGCAGCATGGATGCGGAAAGGATGGTGGCGATGGGGTTGGCGATGCCCTTCCCGGCGATGTCCGGAGCGGATCCGTGGCTCGGCTCGTAAAGGCCGAAGGAGCCGTCGGAAAGGCTGGCCGATGGCAGCATGCCCAGCGAACCCGTGATCATGCTGGCTTCGTCGGAAAGGATGTCGCCGAACATGTTGGACGTGAGGATGACGTCGAACTGCCCCGGACGGTACACGAGCTGCATGGCGGCGTTGTCCACGTACATGTGGGAGAGGCTGACGTCAGGGTAATCCGCGGACATCTCGGTCACGACGCGCCGCCAGAGGCGGGAGGTCTCCAGCACGTTGGCCTTGTCCACGCTGGTCAGGACCTTCTTCCTGGACATGGCGGCCTTGAAGGCCACATGGGCGATGCGCCGTATCTCTGTCTCGCTGTAGCGCTCCACGTCATAGGCTTCCGGTCCGAACGCGCCGTCGCGCCATCCGTGCTCGCCGAAGTATATGCCGCCCGTGAGCTCGCGCACGATGAGCACGTCCATGCTGCCGCCCATGTTTTCCGGCTTGATGGGGCAGGAGGCGGCCAGGGCGCGGTGCATGATGGCCGGGCGCAGGTTGGCGTACAGGCCCAGGCCCGAACGGATCTTGAGGAGGGCCTTTTCCGGCCGCTCCGGACCGGGCAGCGCATCCCACTTGGGACCGCCCACAGCACCCAGGAGGACGGCGTCGTGCTGCCTGCATACGGGGACGGTCTCTTCGGGGAAGCACGTGCCTGTGGCGTCGTAGGCGGCCCCGCCCATGAGCAGCCTGGTGAAGCTGAAGCGGTGCCCATATGCGGCGCCCAGCTTTTCGAGGGTCTTAAGGGCCTCCTCTACGATCTCCGGGCCTATGCCGTCGCCCGGAATGACGGCGATGCGGAAGTCTGCCATGTCGGTGTCACCTCGGAAGAAAAGGGAAAAAGGTTTGCGGGAGCCCTGCTCAGGCGCCGCGTGCTGCGATCTTGGCTTTGGAATAGTTGACGAGCCCGCCGCAGGCGATGAGCTCCTGCATGAAGGGCGGGAACGGCTCTGCCTGGAAGGTGAGCCCCAGGGTCTCGTCCGTGATGGTGCCGGTGGCAAAGTCCACGCGCACCGTATCCCCGGGGCGGATGGCCTTTGCCGCTTCTTCGCATTCCAGGATGGGGAGCCCGATGTTCAGGGCGTTGCGGTAGAAGATCCGGGCAAACGTCGATGCGATGACGCAGGATATGCCCAGGTGCTTGATGGAAAGGGGGGCGTGCTCGCGTGAGGACCCGCAGCCAAAGTTCCTGCGCGCCACGAGCACGTCGCCGGGGCGCGCTTCGCGGGCGAACTGCGGATCCGCCGATTCCATGCAGTGCGAGGCCAGTTCCTGCGGATCGGTCACGTTGAGGTACTTGCCGGGGAGGATGACATCGGTGTTCACGTCGTCGCCGAAGGTGAAGGCCTTGCCGCGTGCTTCCTGCATCAGTTTTCCTCCTTCAGGAGTTCTTCGGGGCTGATGATGCGCCCGGCCACGGCTGAAGCCGCGGCCACGGCCGGACTGCACAGGTACACTTCGGAATCCACGTGGCCCATGCGCCCCACGAAATTGCGGTTGGTGGTGGAGAGGCATTTTTCGCCTGCCGCAAGGAGCCCCATGTGGCCGCCAAGGCAGGGCCCGCAGGTGGGCGTGCTCACGGCGCATCCCGCTTCCATGAAGATGCGCAGGAATCCCTTTTCCATGCATTCCATGTAGATGGCCGGCGTGGCAGGGATGACGATGGCGCGCAGCCTTTCGTGCACCTTGCGCCCCTTGAGGATGGATGCCGCCGTTGCCATGTCGTCCATGCGCCCGTTGGTGCAGGAGCCGATGAACACCTGGTCCAGGGGCACGTCGCCCACGTCGTCGATGCTGCGCGTGTTCGAAGGCAGGTGCGGGAAGGCCACCGTGGGGCGGATGGCCGAAAGGTCAATGTCGAAGGTGCGCTCGTATTCCGCGTCCCCATCCGGCTCATAGGCGGTCCAGGGCTTGCGGCAGTGCACGGCAAGATAGGACCGGCAGATGTCATCCACGGGGAAGAAGGCGTTCTTGGCGCCGGCCTCTATGGCCATGTTGGCGATGGTGAAGCGGTCGTCCATGGAGAGGGCGGCGACGCCGTCCCCGCAGAATTCCATGGAGCGGTAGAGCGCGCCGTCCACGCCGATCATGCCGATGATGTGGAGCATCACGTCCTTGCCGGAGACCCATCGCTGCAGCCTGCCGCCCAGGCGGAAGCGCAGTGCGGCAGGGACCTTGAACCAGTTTTCGCCGGCGGCCATGCCCATGGCCAGGTCCGTGCTGCCCACTCCTGTGGAGAACGCGCCCAGGGCCCCGTAGGTGCAGGTGTGCGAGTCCCCGCCGATGATGAGTTCGCCGGGGGCCACGATGCCCTGTTCGGGCAGCAGGGCGTGCTCTATGCCCATGCGGCCCACGTCGTAGAAATGGGAAAGGGCGTTTTCCCGGGCAAAGTCACGGCAGGCCTTGCACTGCATGGCGGCTTTGATGTCTTTGTTGGGGGCGAAATGGTCCAGGACGACGACGACCTTGTCCCGGTCGAAAACGCGGGATGCGCCGGACTTGCGGAATTCCGGCACGGCCAGCGCAATGGTGATGTCGTTGCCCATGACCACGTCGAGCCGGGCTTCGATGAGCTGCCCGGCGGAAACGTTCTCCAGTCCCGCGTGCGCGGCAAGGATCTTTTGCGTTGCTGTCATTCCCATGGGGGAGGTCTCCTCGTAAGCGGTTGCCCCTTAAGCATGGAGCAGCAGCGTGGAAAAAGCAAGAGTCTTTAGGCGCCCCTTCCCCCGCCACGGCGTTGCGCAGGGCAAAAACGGACGCCGCCGCCGGGCGGTTTAAAGACGGAACGCCGGAGGGGCCGGCGTTCCGCTGGAGATCCTGGAGGGGCTTACTTCCTGGGCATCCCTGGACGCGCAGGCATGCGGTGGTCGGCGGCAGGGCGGCCCGGCATGGGCTGGGGCTTCACGTCAGGCGCATGCACCGGCTTGACCGCCGGCCTGGAGGCCGGCTTGGGCACGGGCTTGATGTCCGGCTTATGCGCAGGCGGCCGCACGTCAGGCCTGGGCGCCGGCTTGACATCCGGCTTCGGCACCGGCTTGGGCGCCGGCTGCACATGCCCGGGGTGCGGACGGTCGGGCGCCGGCCTGACATGCGGCGGAGGCGGCGGGGTATGTCCGGGTACCGCATGGTGCCCATGATGCGGCGGAGCGTCATAGTAATGATCGTCCCATTCATGGCAGCCGGTAGCCAGCAGGGCAAAGGCGCCCGCAGCCATCATGGCGAGGATGTTGCGGTGGAATCTCATGTCAGCTCCTTTTGCAGCAGGTTGATGATGCTTCTTTTTCCCACAGCGGAAGCCCCGGGTCAAGGAGCGCTGCGTTTAAAAACATTGCAAAGTCCTGCGGCGTATCTCAGCTGTTGTAGAAATTGATCAGGCATCCGGCAAGGATGATGCGCCGTTCCTCGTCCGTCAGCGCGCCCAGGCGCAGCTCGGCCTTTTCTGCGGCGCCGTCCTGCATGACCCAGGCGCAAACGCCCTCCTGGCCGCCGGCGATGGCGGAGCGGATGCCGGGGACGAGCACGAAGGCGCCCAGCTCCAGCCGTTCCCCGAGGGCGGGATCGACAAGGAAGGGCAGCATGCCCCAGTTGACGAGGTTGGAGCGGTAGCGCTTGGTGGCGTATTCCACGGCAAGGTTGGCCCAGCCTCCGAGCACTTTCTGGCAGGATGCGGCCTGTTCCCGCGCGCTGCCGTCGCCGGGCTTCACGGCAAAGATGGCGGAGCCGAAGCCCAGGTCCTCCATGGTCCCCCGGGCGAAGACGCGGTCCCAGGCTTCCGGTGCGGCGCTGCGCAGCGCGGAGCATGCCGCGGTGGCGTATCCCAGGGCGTCGGCGTCGGCGTGGTCGGCCTCGCGCCGGCGTTCGATCTCGCGGACGGACTTGGCGCGCCCCACATAGCCGGGATCCTTGCGCGAAAGGGCGAATTCCGAAAGCTTGAGGGGATTGGAGCGCAGGGAGGATGTCTCGCCGGAGGGGATCAGTTCGTCGGTGGTGGTCACAGGATCGTGGATCACGCTGTCTACGCGCAGCAAAAGATGTTCCGGCAGGGCGGGCATCGCAGGCCAGTCGGTGATGTTCGGCCCCATGATGAGGGGGGCATCGGGCTGCGGGCGGCCCACGCCATCGTAGCAGCGCGACGCATAGGGGAGCGGATCGAAGGCGTATCCGAGATCGCAGCTGAGCCCGTCCCAATCCAGTTCCGTGGCCGGCGTGAGCCTGCCGCCGTTCGCTGCCGTGGCCGCAATGGAGCGCGCATCCATCAGGGCGACGCCTGCCAGCTGCCCATTGCCCGGCTTGGAGCCTTCTCGGTTGGGGAAGTTCCTCGTGGAATGCCGCAGGGAAAGCGCTCCGTGGGCCGGTGTGTCCCCTGCGCCGAAGCACGGGCCGCAGAAGGCGGTCTTGACGATGGCCCCCGCCTCCATGAACCGGGCGTAGGAGCCGTTCCTGACCAGTGCCAGCGCCTGCGGCTGGGATGCCGGATAGACGTTGAGCGAAAATGCCCCGCCCTGCGGGCCGGGATGGGCTGCCAGGATGCGCGACGCGACGGTGAGGTTCTCATACGTGCCTCCGGCGCAGCCCGCGATGACGCCTTGGTCGGCCCATACGCCGCCGCTGCGTATCTTGCCCCGCAGGTCGAATCCCTTTGCCAGGCTGCCGAACTGCCTTGCGGCTTCTTCTTCCACATGGCCCAGGTAGTCCGCAGGATGGGCGGCGACTTCCGCCACGGGGAAGGCGTTGCTGGGATGGAAGGGGAGGGCGATCATGGGTTCCACGCGGGAAAGGTCGATGCGCACGAGGGCGGAGAAGGCCGCCGGGGCGTCATGCCGCAGCGGGCGGTAGGCATCGGCCCGTCCGTGCGCGGCGAGGTATGCCTGCACCTTGGGGTCGGTCTCCCAGATGGAGGAAAGGCAGGTGGTCTCGGTGGTCATCACGTCTATGCCGCAGCGGTAGTCGACGGACAGGCCGGCAAGCCCCGGCCCGGCAAACTCCAGCACGCGGTTTTTCACCACGCCGCTTTTGAACACGGCGGCGATGAGCGCCAGCGCCACATCCTGGGGGCCGACGCCCGGCCGGGGGGCGTTTTCGAGCCAGACCAGGACGGCTTCGGGCATGGCGATGTCGTAGGTGCGCCCGAGGAGCTGCTTGACCAGTTCCGGCCCGCCTTCGCCAAAGCCCATGGTGCCCAGGGCCCCGTAGCGCGTATGGCTGTCCGAGCCCAGGATCATGCGTCCGCAGCCGGCCATCATCTCACGCGCGTACTGGTGGATGACGGCCATGTGCGGGGGCACATAGATGCCGCCGTATCTGCGCGCCGCGGAATAGCCGAAGAGGTGGTCGTCCTCGTTGATGGTGCCGCCTACGGCGCAAAGGCTGTTGTGGCAGTTGGTGAGCGCGTACGGCAGGGGAAAGCTCTTCAGCCCGCTGGCGCGCGCCGTCTGGATGATGCCCACGAAGGTGATGTCGTGGGAGAGCATGGCATCGAAGGTGATGTGCAGCACGCCGTCCCTGCAGTCCGTGGCGTGGGCGGCAAGGATCTGCGCGGCCAGCGTGGCGCCGGCGGCCTTTTCCATGTCGATGCCTTTTTCCCTGGCTTCCTGCGGGGCGAGCAGGCATCCTCCATCAAGGACGACGGGCGTGTTTCTGACAGTGATCATGCGTTCTCCTGTGCGTTTCAGTGGGGCTGCGTCCGGGCTGCCAGTGTATGCCGCCTCCCAGCCCGCCGCAAGGGGCAAAAAGGGCGTTTTCGCAGGAGCTGTGCCATTGCCATTGCCAGGGCATTCATGTATGCAGACTTTAAGAGGAGAGTTGGAAGCATGCTGCAGGACTATCTCGACCAGGTGCTCGACGTTTTCAGCGATGGCGTGTGCGTCACCGACGCCGGAGGAAAGGTCTTATATGTCAACGCCATGCACGGGAAGATCACCGGCATCCCCCGCGAGAGCATGATCGACCGCGACGTGCTGGAGTTCACCGGCAGGGGCGTTTTCGACACCGTGATCAATCCGGAGGTGCTGCGCACGGGCAAGCCGCTCACCAAGGTGCAGACGCTTTCCAGCGGGAGGCGCCTTGTGCTGGAAGGCCACCCCATTTTCGACCGTGCGGGGCGCGTCGTCTTTTGCGTCACCATCCTGCGGGACGAGAGCCGCCTTGAGGAGATGAGGGGCAAGATAGAGTTCCAGAAAGAGCTGCTGGACGTGTTCACCAAGCTGAGCAGCGCGGCGCGGATGCAGGACGCGGACATGCCGGAGATCGTGCAGAGCGGATCCATGGCGGCCCTGTGTTCCAAGATATCCATGCTTGCCAAGACCGATGCCCCGGTGCTCCTCCTGGGCGAAACGGGGGTGGGCAAGGACGTGCTGGCCAAGCGCATCCACCGTGAAAGCGACCGGAAGAACTGCCCCTTCATCAAGGTGGACTGCGGCAGCATCTCTCCCGGGCTCATCGAAACGGAACTTTTCGGCTACGTGGGCGGGACGTTCTCCGGCGCGAACAGGAACGGCAAGGTGGGGCTCATCGAGGCCGCGGATTCCGGGACGGTGTACCTTGACGAGATCGGCGAACTGCCCCTGGCCATGCAGACCAGGCTCCTGCGCTTCCTCCAGGACGGCGAGGTGCTGCGCGTGGGCGCGACGCATCCCAAGCGGCTCGACGTGCGCATCATCGCCGCCACGAATAAAGACCTTGAATCCGCCATCAGGAGCGGCGAGTTCCGCAGCGACCTCTACTACAGGCTGCGCATCGCCGTGCTGGAGATCCCGCCGTTGAGGGAGCGCAGGGACGACATCCTGCCCATGGCGCATTTCTTCCAGGATTTCTACAACCACAAGTACGGAAGGAAGATGTCCTTTTCGGCGGATGCGGAAAAAGCCATGCAGGCCCATGCGTGGCCCGGGAACGTGCGGGAACTGCGCAACATGATCCAGGGGCTGGCCGTGACCTGCACGGACGATGTCATCCTGCCGGAGCACCTGCCGTTTGCCGCGGCGGAGTCAAGGCATGAGGATCCCCAGGGCGACATGGTCCCCGGCATCGTTTTTGACGGGCGCACATGGAAAGACATCATGCGCGACATGGAAAGCGCCGTGCTCCATGCGGCGATGCGCCGTTTTGGCAGCATCCCTAACATCGCCAGGGAGCTGAAGATAGACCGGAGCACGGTCTTCAGGAAGGTGCGCGACCTGGAACAGCGGGGGGAAAAGTTCAGCTAGCAGCCCCTCCGGGCCGGGGGCCCCAGCACCTGCAGCACAGGTCCCCTGCCGGGGCAGGGCATGAAAAAAGCGCGGATGCCTTCGCATCCGCGCCGGACGATGCAGGACCAGCTGGCCTTAGTCTTCGTCGTACACGGGGTTGAGATTGTAGGCCATCTCGATGCCGTCGTGCAGGGATCCCGTCACCAGGCAGCCGTTTTTCATGATGCGGGCCACGCGCTCAAAGAGGTCGAGGTCCTC
>CACZQM010000178.1 GCA_902783285.1 uncultured Desulfovibrio sp.
CCAGGGTGTTGTTCTGCGGGCTCGTGTGGATGATGCAGCCGGCGATGTGCTGCTCGTAGTCCTGGCCCATGGCGTCCGGTCCGTACGTCGTCTGCATGGCGCCCACGGTCTTGTCCGCGCTGTCCTGCTCCCACTTGTCGTAGCCAGGCCCCTGGCGGCCCATGTCGTGCCCGGCGATGCTGAGCTGGACGGCGTTCCTGTCGACCTTGATGCCGGCTTCCTCGAGCATGTTGCACATGGCGTTGGCATAGATGTAGGAGCGGGCGATGTGCCCGCGGCCGTGCGTGGACCGCCCCTTTTCATGGACCTTCTCGATGGGGATGTAGCTGTCCATCGCCTTGACGCAGAAGGCGCGGCGCTGGGCTTCGTCCTGCGGCATGGCCTGCGGGTTCGCCGGCGCGGGCATGGGCGCGTAGGGCGGGTGCTCGTCGTCCAGCTTCTGCGCCAGGTCCGGCACCGTTTCGCGCAGGGCGGCACGCAGCGGCTCCTGCAGCAGCGAAAGCTCGCCTTCGAACGCCCTGGCATTGAGCGCAAAGTTCTGCCCGATCTGCCTGCCCAGGTTGTGGGCGTTGAGCATCAGCTGCTGCTGTATCATGCTAAGATGGTGGGCATCGAGACTTTCGTGGCCGCCCCCGGCGACGTCCTCGATCACGCTCTCCAGCTGGTCTGTCAGGTTTTTCATGCCGGGACCGCCTATGCGTGCAAAAAGATCCTGCAAGGCTGCCTGATCCATGGGCGGATCGCCGTTCTGCAGCAGGGCGATGCCCATGAAGGACATGCGGTCCTGCTCGTTGGTGAGTTCGTCCTGCAGGAACTCATTGCCCAGACCGCTGTTGCGGAGGAAGGCTGCGAGGTCAGCGTCGGCATTTTTGACCAGGGCGCTCTGGCGCTGCAATATCTGCTCCGGCGTCAGGGGCGGGTCGGCGGCAGCGATCTCGCGCAGCAGGCTTTCCTGCGCCCTGGCGTTCCTGATGATCATGCGCAGTTCTTCCGGAGAGCGCAGGGCCTTGGCGCTGACGATCCACTTGGTCACGGCTTCCTTCTGCGCGGCGGTCATGGGGGGCTCGTTTCCTGCCAGCGTTTCCAGTTCCCGCAGCAGTTCCGCTTTGTGCTGGATCATAGGACGAAGGGTATCGGTGAAGACCCCGTTTAAAAACTCCCTGTGATTGCGGTACAGCCCCTTGGGGTTCGCGAGGGTTTCGTCCACTTTTTCGAGGAATTTGGAGGCGAAGGACTGCAGGGCATTGCCTTCCAGCCGCAGGGCGCCTTCCGGGCATCCATTCTCGGGGAAGAGGCGAAGGTATTCCTGTATCTTGGCGGTGATATTCCTCAGGTATTCCTGCTTGAGGGCTTCCAGGGCGGCCATGTCCATGTGCGCGGTGTTGAACCGTATCTCTTCCTTCTGGATCTGCTCGACGACCGTATCATCCTGATCAGCCATTTCGAGAAAGTTTTCCATCAGCGTGACCTTGATGCCGGTTGCCTTTTTATAAGCCTTGGCCTGTTCGCGCAGGGCCGCTTTTTCATCGTCGTCCACATCGTCCATGCTGATGCGTATCTCGGCGATGTCGCGGCTGGGGATGATGGGACCATGGATCTGGGCTTCGATGTACTGCGCGTGCCCGAGCGTGGCGTGCGGCATCTGGCCGGAGGCCTTTTTCTGCGCGGCAAGGGCCAGGGCGTTGCCGTCGAAATCGCTCATTTGGGTGACGAGGTTCTCTATGTTGTCATAGGTGGCCATGGCGCCCTGCGTGGCCTCGCTGTCGCTGAAGCACTGGATGCACAGGTCCTTGAACCGGTCTAGATTGCTGTCCGTGACGTATTGATCATTGCCGGGGTCGCTCAGCAGGTCCACGATCCCGCCGGGCAGCACGTTCGACGTGAAATACCGGATGCAGGCGTCAGACTTGACCGGGAGCGTATCCAGGAAAGCGTCGAAGTTGCGGCGCTCCTTGGAGTTCGGATCCTTGAGCGCTTCTATGGCCGCCTGCGGGAGTTTCGAACCGTCCAGCAGGCGGTAGAAGTTCTGCTTGCGCTCGGGCGTGATGGATATCTTGCCGGACATGAAGCTGTCATCCAGCGTATAGGTGGCTCGGCGCGCCACGTGCGGCTTGAGCACGATGGCCGACGCGCCGTAGCCGGACCGTTCGCCCAGGGCCCCGCCCCTGCGCCTGTCGACGTTGAGGGCTCCGTACATGGGGCGTTCGTCGGCGCGGATCGCATGCCCCTTGAGAGCGGGGAACATCTCCTTTTCCACGGTGTCGCGCTCGGAGCGGTATGCTTCGCCCTTGCCCAGCGGCTCGATCCCTTGCTCGTGGAGATGAAAGAGGTTGACCATGGGATCGTTGGGGTGGTCGAAGATGGAATTCGCTCCGCCGATGAGGTATTCGGTCTTGATGTTGATGGTCAGCTCGGCGCCGCGCAGCACGTCGCCCATCTGTTTGACGGCGACGTTGTCGAGCTTGCGTAACGAAAGCTTCGATGCCTCGGCGACCGCGTTTTTTTCGCGTTGCGTGGAACTGCCGGATGCGGCCTCGGCCAGGGTGTGCAGGCTGTACGCGCTCATGCCGTGCTGCCCGGCGGGATCATGGATGCCTTCGGCCGCCTGGCCGCCGTGCGCATCGGTCAGGCTCTGTGGGCGCATGGCCTCCGCTTCCCCGGCCTTGCTCGCGTCCGCCGCCACCATGTCGTCGATCTGGGCGTTGATCGACCGGTTGCTGATCTCCCGTATCACCAGGGCCTGCATGTCGAAGAGCGCTTCCGCGGCATGCGCCGCGTCAGCGGCCTGCGGGTTGATCTGCGCTTCGCGCTGGAGCGCCGTCTGCAGAAGGTCCATCTCGGAACTCGTGAAGCTCTGGAAGACCGCGGCGAGCTCCTCGTTGGTGAGGCTCTGGATCTTCGAGGTGAACATCCACGCCATGCTTTCCTGCTGGGCTTCGCTCAGCTGCCCGAGCTTGTCAAGGCGTTCGTAATGCGTCTGCATGGCCTTGAGCGAGCCAAGCAGGGACTTGGCGTCCAGCGTGCCGGGCTTTGCCAGCGTCTTGAGCGCTTCTCCGGCGGACTGCTGCACCCCTGCGGATCTCCCATCAGGTAGAATCTGACCTTTCGTAGCCCGTATAACGGCTGTTTGCAAGTGTTTTCAGCCTTTCCCCCAGGAATGACATTCTGCTTGTCGATGCACGGGCCATCGCCTATCATGAGCGGCAGGGACAGGGCACGATGAAGCAGGCGGACCTGCCCG
>CACZQM010000179.1 GCA_902783285.1 uncultured Desulfovibrio sp.
GAAGGAGGAAGGAAGAAAACCCCGGGATGCCGCAACGGGCTGCTGGCACGAGACCTGGTGGTCTCCAAGTGGGCGCCTGACCGGGATTTCAGGCTCCCCGCGATGCGGGTATGCACACCATCCCGGTAGCCAGCTCCCTGCTAACACTGGTGAGGCCGGCGCAAACAGCCTGTCACGCACACCCCAGGGATTGTCTCTTCGCCATGGCCGCCTCCGCACCTAGGAAAGGGCGGGGGCAATGCCAAAACCTGTTTCCTCCATGCGCAGGAGAAGCTCGTCGATCGCGGAATCTTCCCTGCTGCTTTGCTCCTTGAGGAGAAGGAGATCATCTGCCATGCTGATGAGAAGCATGGCCAAAAGCCGTTCTCTGCTCACCTGCCCGCCATTGGCTTTCATTCTGCTGTAGCATTCATCCACATACTGCCGGGCGCGTTCCATCCGTTCAGGATCCGCGTCTGCCCGTATGGGGAGCTGCATCTCACAGACATTAAGCTGATAGCTGCGCATCACGATGACCGATCAACAAAAGATTATTCCTGTCCCGCCGGAGAAGCCCCCCCGTCCTCCTGCGATCCGGCGCCGGGAAGGGGAGCTTCAGACAATGCTTCCTGGATGCGTCCGATCAGGGCGTCTATGCGGGTGCATGCCTCGTTGCGGGCTGCTTCGTTCGAAGTGATCTGTTTTTGCAGGTCTTCCTTTTCCATCCTGCCAAGTTCCAGCTCGTCCTTAAGATCCGTTATCTCGCCTCCGAGAGAAGCATTTGCCTCCCGGAGCCGCACCATTTCCCGGATGAGGCTATCGATACGCTGCGCGAGCAGTTCCAGTTTTTCCATGTTCTATCTCCTTGAAAGGCGGGAGGGGCAAATGCCCTGACCGCGCCCATTGTTGTCTGTCAGGCGGCCTGCCGGGGCCGGCCGCGTCCATTTCCTTATTGATACGCTATGGAGCTTGAATGAGCAAGAGAATATCTGAGCCAAGATTTCATGCGCCAGGCAAAGCTTTGGACCGCCCGGTGGTCCAGGAGGATGTCACCGCTGGATCTTTGAGACGTTGTAGGTGAGTGAATAGAGCTGGTGGAAAAAATTGACGTATTCCACGGGCACATCTGAACTGACGCGTATCCGTGCAGATGAATAGTTGAGGATGCCTCGTATCCCGGCCGCGACGAGCTTTTCCGCAGCGTCCTGGGCATGTTCTGCCGGCACAGTGATGATGCCTATCTCGATGCCCAGTTCGGGGATCTTTTCGATGAGGGATTCCGTACTGTAGATCTCGAGCCCGTAGACGCGGTCGCCGATCTTGAAGGGATCGCAGTCGAAAACACCGGTTATGGTGAAATTGCGGCGCCCGAACTCCTTGTAATTGAGCAGGGCCCGCCCCATGTTGCCCACGCCGACAAGGGCCGCCCGCCAGCGCCGGTTGGCATTGACGCAATCTTTGATCACGTCGATGAGGTATGTGACGTAATAGCCCAGCCCGCGGGTGCCGAACTGACCGAAATATGCCAGATCCTTCCGGACCTGAGAAGCATTGACATCGCACATCGCCGCCAGCTTGTCGGAAGAGATGGTCTCCCTTTCCCTTCCTTCCTTGCCGTCCAGGGATTTGTCAAAGGCTTCCAGGACCTGGAGATAGGTGGCAAGGCGCTGGATGGTCGCGCGAGGGATATGCTGGTCGGATTTGACGTTCTGGTACATGGGGCACCGCCGCGGTTAAAAAGAAAAGGGCAGGAAGACAATAGCCTTTCTGCCCGTAAAATGCAACAATACAATGGATTACATCTTAACAAAAAGCAGGATCAGGCACACCAGGAGGGCATAGATGACCAGGGATTCGATGAAGGCGAGGCCGAGGATGAGCGACTGGGAGATCTTGCCGGATGCGTCGGGATTGCGGGCGGTGCCTTCGCAGGCGGCACGGATGGCCATGCCCTGTCCGCAGCCGCCGCCGGCGGCGGCGATGCCGATGCCGATGGCGAGCCCGGCTGCAGCGAGGCCGAATCCGGCGTCCATGCCGCCGTCAGCAGCAAAGGCCATGGCGGCGACAGAAAGGAAGACCAGGGTGTTCAGGGTGATGAGAAAAACTTTGCGCATAACAAACTCCAATGCGTTATAGTGTGAGGTCCGAAGGACCATTCCCCCGAGGGTGAGATCAGTGCGCGTGCTCCACGGCGCCCTGGATGTAGATCATGGAAAGGATGAACAGGATGAAGGCCTGGAGCACTTTGCCCAGCAGGAACAGGAAATACAGCGGCACCGTGCCCAGCAGGCAGGCGATGTAGATGCTCGCCCCGAAGGTCCCGAAAAAGATCACCAGTGTCGTTTCCTCACCGAAAATGTTGCCAAAGAGACGGAGGGACATGGAAAGCGGGCGGGCGAGGTGGGAAATGATCTCTATGGGGAACATGAGCGGCATCAGCGCCTTGCTCGAACCGGTAAAATGCTTGACATAGCGCACGCCCCAGGAACGCATGCCGACATAGTTGTAATAGAGGAACACGCACAGGGCGACGGAGACCGTGGTGTTGAGGTTGGCCGTGGGGGCATCGCATCCGGGGACGAGCCCGAGCAGATTCATCGTCAGCACATAGATGAAGATGGAAACGAGGAGCGGGACGAAGCGGCGCCCCTTTTCGCCCATGCTGCCCACGATGAACTTTTCAAGGCCGTCGACGAGCGCCTCAAAAAATATCTGCAGCTTTCCCGGAACGACATCCAGCTTCCTGCGCAGGACAAGGCCCGCAGCAAGCAGTATGGCAAGCCCGACCCATGTAAAAAAAACATATTTGGTGTCGATGACCATGCCGTTGAATGTGACGGAGTCCATATGGAAAATGGTGGAAAGCAGCAGGGGGTGTGACAAACCGGATGCGGCCATGGGACTAACCTCCCTTTCCCTGCTCAGCTCCGCGGCAGCAGGGAAAACGGAATGACGATCACAGAAACAGAAAAACCCGCGGCCAGCGAAAATGGGCTGGCGTGGAAAACAACAAGGGCAGCATACAGAAAAACGGCGCTTAAGAAAAGCCTTATCTGGCTGCGCAGCAGAACTCTTTTTTTCACAATGGCCGCTGCGGCCGCCCCCCTGCTGTCCCCAGCGGGGATGGAAGCAGGCAAGACCTTTTGCACAGATCTTGCAATATCATAAAAATTCCAAGATGTTAAAAAAGATGCCAAGGCGGTCCACACGCCTTCAGATGTAAAGGGGAGCAAGACGGCCCCGGCTGCGGCCAGGGCAAGAGAAACGCAAAGGATATTGCGCATGACGCGGCGGACAGAGGGCTGGATGAAGCCCCGGCGCCACAATGCCCCATCGATCCGTTCGATTATGCACATGGCGGACCATCCCCGCCCGTTTCCGGCCCTTGCCTGGCGCCGGCGGACGCTCCGGGCCCCAGGATCCTCAGGATGGCCTCTTCCGTCTCATCATCTGGAAGGTCAGCAGGCCCGTCCCTGCCGGGGTCGATGCCTGCGATGACTGACGCCGAACGCAGGTCGGGGGCATCGTCCCTGCCGTTCCTGCATGGATCCGCATCATCATGGCGGACGGCGGCATGGCCGCCGGGGTGCCCCGCGCGCCGTTCCGCAGCCTTGTCGATCCGCTCTTCAGAACGGATGAGGTAGCGGGCATCTATCCACACGTTCCGGAATCCTGCAGCTATGCCAAGCAGCAGTCCGGCACCTGCACACCAGGGCCACGAATCCAGCCAGGAATCGAGCAGCCAGCCCAATCCCCCGCCGACCAGCGGGCCGGATACCATATGCAGCCCCATGGTGCTTGCCGTGCCGAGAAGGCTGAATCTGCCAGGGGCGTCTTCGGGCTGTTGTCCATTTTCCATGGGCGGTACCCCTTAAATAGACTTGGATGATGGAGCGCTTTGTGCTATATTAATCTCCTTGCGGCACGTGCGTCAATATTCATGGACGCGTGCCCGGATCTGCTGACAACGGACAAACATGCGAGGTGCCCCATGCCCATACAGCGCGGCGACACTGTTTCCATCCATTACATAGGCACCTTTGCCGACGGCACGGAATTTGACAGGTCCCGGCCAGGCAGCCCCCTGCGCTTCAAAAGCGGCTCGGGCCAGGTCATACCGGGATTCGACAACGCTGTCCTGGGCCACGAAAAAGGAGACAGGTTCATCGTGACCATCCCCGCCGCAGAGGCCTACGGGGAACGCCAGCCCCAGCTCCTCTTTCCCGTGCCCGTGGAGCGCGTTCCTGCAAACATCGAGCCCGAGATAGGGATGCATCTCCACGTGGGGACAGACCAGGGCGAACTGGAGGTCGTGGTCTGCGAGATCAACGAAAAGAACATCATCCTTGACGCCAACCACCCCATGGCAGGAAAAGATCTCACCTTCGAGATCGAGATCCTGGACATCGGATAGGTCCAGCCTGTAAAAAGCACCATAACGGATTTTCACGAATCGCAGAAAGGAGCCCCCATGTATCCTGCCAACGCCAGCCGCAGCCACGCCGTCCTTTCCGTCGCGGAACGCAGGCGCGACGCGGAGCAGTCCGCCCTGCCGGCCGCTCCGGGCGCAGCCTCGACAGACCCCACGGAATACTTCGGCTGCAACGTCTTCGACGACAAAACCATGCGGCGCTACCTGCCGAAGGCAGTGTACAAGTCCCTGCGCACGACCATAGACCTGGGGCACAGGCTCGACCCCGCCGTCGCCGATGTCGTGGCCAACGCCATGAAGTCCTGGGCCATGGAGCGGGGCGCGGACCATTACACGCACGTTTTCTATCCCCTGACCGGCCTGACCGCCGAAAAGCATGACAGCTTCCTTGATCCCGACGGCAGGGGAGGCGCCCTGGCCCAGTTCAGCGGCAGCGCGCTCGTCCAGGGAGAGGCCGATGGCTCGAGCTTCCCTTCCGGCGGGCTGCGCTCCACGTTCGAGGCCAGGGGCTACACCGCCTGGGACGTGACGAGCCCTGCCTATCTCATGGAAAGCCCGGCGGGCATGGTGCTGTGCATCCCCACGGTGTTCCTCTCGTGGACAGGCATCGCGCTCGACAAGAAGACCCCCGTCCTGCGCTCCAACCAGGCCCTGAGCCAGCAGGCATCGCGCGTGCTGCGCCTTTTCGGCGTCGAGCCTTCCATGCCCATCACCTCCAACGGCGGGCTGGAGCAGGAATACTTCCTTGTGGACGGCTCATTCGTTTCCGCACGGCCGGACCTGCTCATCGCGGGGCGTGCCGTGTTCGGGGCCCATCCGCCGAAAGGCCAGGAATTCGAAGACCAGTACTATGGCGTCATACCCAGCCGCGTCCTGGCGTTCATGGCCGATGTCGAACGCCAGCTCTACCGTCTTGGCGTGCCTGTCAAAACCAGGCACAACGAAGTGGCGCCCAGCCAGTACGAGATAGCGCCGACCTACGAATCCGGCAATCTGGCGTGCGACCATAACCAGCTCATCATGACCGTCCTGCGCAAGACGGCCCGAAGGCACGGCATGTCCTGCCTGCTGCATGAAAAACCCTTCGACTGCATCAACGGCTCTGGGAAGCATCTCAATTATTCCATCGGCAGCCCGGAAGTGGGCAATCTCTTCGCCCCCGGGGACAATCCGCATGAAAACGCCCAGTTCCTTGTCTTTTTATGTGCCGTCATCCGGGGGCTGCACCGCCATGCCGGTTTCCTGCGCGCCGTGGTCGGTTCGGCTTCCAATGACCGCCGCCTTGGCGCGAACGAAGCCCCCCCGGCCATCATGTCGCTGTTCCTGGGCGACCAGCTCACCGACATCCTTGAGCAATTCAGGGCAGGGCAGGTGACGACGGCCAA
>CACZQM010000180.1 GCA_902783285.1 uncultured Desulfovibrio sp.
CCGCGTCCTACGTCGGCTTCGACCGCTCCCTCGTCGGCGGCTACGGCCAGGACGACCGCATCTGCGTCTACACCGCCCTTCAGGCCCTGTGCGACGCCAGGGCGGACTGCACGAAGAACATCGCCCTCATGATCTGGGACAAGGAGGAGATAGGATCCGACGGCGCCACCGGCGCCTCCTCCCGCTTCCTCCAGTACTGCTTCGAGGACGTGGTCCGCGCCCACGAGCCCGAAACCCCGGCAAGCCACGTGCTGCTGGCGAGCCAGGCCCTGTCGGCCGACGTCACGGCCGGCATGGATCCCGACTACCAGGAGGCCCACGAGAAGGGCAACGCGGCCAGCCTCGGCATGGGCCCCTGCTTCGAAAAGTACACCGGCTCCGGCGGCAAGTACGGCGCCAGCGAAGCCCATGCCGAGTTCTACGCCTCGGTGCGCGGCATCCTGAACCGTGCCGGCATCCCCTGGCAGGCCGGCGAGCTCGGCCGGGTGGACCACGGCGGAGGCGGCACGGTGGCCCTCTTCCTCGCGGCCTACGGCATGAACGTCGTGGACTTCGGCCCGCCCCTGCTCGCCATGCACAGCCCCTTTGAGCTCTCGAGCGCGGCCGACGTCTGGGCCTGCTACCTCGCCTACAAGGCCTTCTACGAAGCGTAGGCCGGACGCCGTCTTTCCAGGGAGCCCTCCGGAATGCCGGAGGGCTCTTCCGGCGTACAGAGCCGCCGGCCCTCCTCCGCGGCAATTGACAAAGCAGGCCGCGTGATGTCTGATCGCCCTGTCCCCCGCCTGTCCCGGCCGGGGCAGGCCCCGCGGCCGCAACAAGGGGGTCTGCGCCATGCTGCTCAACGTCTTTGCCTCGTCCTGCTGCGTCACCGCTCTCCTCTTCGGCGGAGCGGCGCCTGCCCATGCGCGCTCCGTGTCGCCGGATGACTCTTCCGGCTTCGTGCTCGTCAAGCTCTACGCGCCGGAGATCCAGCAGGAAATCCGCTACTTCTCGACGTACAACTTTGTCGGCGAACGCATTGCCGGCTACGAGGCGCCCTGCGCCATCCTGACGAAGGAGGCGGCCCTCGCCCTCAAGAACGCCTCGGACGACCTCGCCAGAAAGGGCTACGGCCTCAAGATCTACGACGCCTACCGCCCCCAGCAGGCCGTGACCCACTTCGTGAAGTGGGCCAAGGATCTTTCCGACACCCGCATGCAGCGCGACTTCTATCCCGACATCGACAAGTCCAAGCTGCTCGGGCCCTACATTGCGCCGCGGTCCGGCCACAGCCGGGGCAGCACGGTCGACGTCACCCTGACCGACCTCAAGACCGGCAGGGACGTCGACATGGGCGGCACCTTCGACTTCTTCGGCGCCAGGTCCCATCCGGACTACAAGGGCACGCTGACCAGGGAGCAGCTGAAGAGCCGCCGCATCCTGCGGGACGCCATGGAACGCAGCGGCTTCAAGGGCATCAAGACGGAGTGGTGGCACTACACCCTCAAGAACGAACCCTACCCCAACACCTACTTCACCTTCCCCGTCTCCGATCTGCTCTTCCTGCCGGACAGGCAGAAGAACAAGGGCGCAGGCGCGCCGAGGCCGGAACCGCCCGCGGCCAGCCCGGCGGAGGAGGCGCCCGGCGCGGCAGAAGCGTCAGGGCAGGCGGACAGGCCCGCTCCCTAAGCCTGTCCAGGACGCCCGTCCGCAGGCACGGCGTCCGGCACGGCAAACTGGATGGCGGGACGCATCTCCTCGGTGCTCCGCCGGCCCTCGGCGATGGCCTCGCCGGCCCTGTGGTAGTCGAGGAGCCCCAGATGCCCCAGCCTCGGCGCGATCAGCACGTCCGGCGGATCGCCGGCCATGCGGCTCCGGGTGATGCGGTCCTGGGCGATGTTGACGGAGGCGAGCACGGTCTCAAGTATGCCCGGCGGAACGGCCTCGGATTCCGTCCCTCCCCCGGCGCGCGCAAGCCACTCCGGCGCGTAGTCCTTCACGGCGCGCGCCATGCGGCCGATCTGGCCCCTGATGCCGTCTTCAGGCGTCTCGCCGCCGGCGGCTCCGTCCGCATCCCGCGGACTGCCAGCGTCCCTGGCGGCGCCCGGAACTTCCGCGGCCGCCGCAAACCGCGCCGCCCTCGCCTCCTTCGCCTGCGCCCCTGCCCTGGCAAGGCCCGGCAGCAGGGCGCCGTTGAGGTTGACGGCAATGACGACGTCCGCGCCGAGGGCCCGGCACACCGACACGGGCACCGGATTGACGAGGCCGCCGTCGACGTACCAGCCGCCCTTCCGGCGGACGGGCGGCAGCACTGCCGGCAGGGCCATGGAGGCCCAGACGGCGTCAAGCGCAGGTCCTTTGGTGAACCACTGCTCGCGGCCGAGGGACATTTCCGTGGCAACGCAGGCAAAGCGCCGGGGCATGTCCTCGATGGCGAGATCCTCCGGCACCGCGTGCTCGGCCAGCGCCTCGCGCAGGCGTCCGGGCGAGATCAGCCCCTTGAGCAGACCCGTGAAGTTCACGTAGGAGGCAACGCCCTTGCGGCTGAAGGCGCAGGCCCATTCCCTGACGGCGGAAAGCCGTCCAGCCGCGTAGGCCGCGCCGACGACGGCGCCGATGGAGGTGCCCGCCACGATGCACGGCTCGACGCCCATGGATGCCAGGGCCTCCAGCACGCCGATGTGCGCCCAGCCTCTGGCCGAGCCGCTGCCCAAGGCAATGCCGACGTTCATGGTGCAGTCCTCCCTGCGTCCGGATCCGGGACGCCTATGCATCTCCGCCGGAAAGGGTCATGAGCAGGATGGCGGCGATGATGAGGGCGCTGCCTATCCAGCCTATGGGAATGAAGCACTCGCCGTAGGCCAGCCACAGCCAGAGCATGGCGAGAACGGGCTCGAGCTCCGACGTGACGACGGTCTGGACGAGGCTGATGCGCTTCAGGGCCTCTGCCAGAAAAATGTAGGCAAGATAGGTGCACACGACGC
>CACZQM010000181.1 GCA_902783285.1 uncultured Desulfovibrio sp.
CATGGACTTTTCCCTGAGTTCGGCCGAGGGCACGGAATCGAAGGGTATGGCGGGGGGATTTTTCAGCACGGAATGCATCCATCCCTTAACGATGTACTTCTGGCCTTCGGCAGAGAGGAACCAGTCCGTCAGCTCTTCGCATATCCGGGCGTTGCCGTGGGCGCTCCATTCGTCCTTCACCGTCATGATGGGCGAAGGTATGCTGATGGGCCCGTCGGCCGGATAGATCACCGCGAGGGCGCTGTTCTCTTCCTCGCGTTTCTTCAGCACGGATTCTTCGAGGATCATGACCTCCCTGCACTCGCCTGTTTCGAGCTTCGTCAGGGCGACCGAGCCGGATTCGACCATGACGCGGTTCTGCCCGAGCTTGTCGAAGTAGCCATAGCCGTACTTGTCTTTCAGTGCGGAGATGGCCACGAGGGCCGTGCCGGCGGTGAGCGGGTTGGGCATGGAGATGGCGCCCTTGGCGGCCTCGCTGAAGGCGAAATCCTTGAAGGATTGGGGCAGGTCCTCTTTCTTGCATTTTTCGGGGTTGTAGGCGAGCACCATGCAGAGGTTGCGCACGGGATACCAGTAGCCTTCGGGGTCGTATTCCAGGGCGAGGTTGGCAGCCTCGCGGGAAACGTAGGGGTGGAGGAGGCCGTCCGCCTTCAGTTCCAGGGCGTAAGACGGGTCGGCCAGCATCAGCATGTCGCAGCCCAGCTTTTTCGTATCGCGCTCTGCGGCGATCTTTGCCTGCAGCGTGCCCGTGCCGCCGTAGAAGAACTCCACGTCGTAGCCGGGGAATTTCTTGTGCATGACGTCTGTCATGGCTTCGATGATGTCTTCGTACATCGACGTGTAGATGGTGACCTTGGGCTTGCCCGCGGCAAGGGCGTCGCCGCCGCAGAGCAGGGAAAGGGCAAAGAAGGCGGCCGCAAATCGTTTCAGCATGGCAAATATCTCCTTGTATGGTCGGAGCATACAGGAAAAGCGCCGCCATGGGTAGCCCCCGGAAGGGGGAAAATGCGGGCAGGCGGGACAGGGAGCCCGCCCTTGGAGGGGCGGGGCATGGGCGCTGCTGCAGCGGACATGGGCCGTTTGGCCGGGTGGACATCCGCACGGAAAAAACCATGGGCATCATCCCGGGGACATCCCTGCGCTTCTGCCGCGGCGCTGTCCCGCCATGCCGGGAAGGAAAAGGAGGAGGACCAAGGGACAGCTGGCGCGAATTGACAACTTTATGCTGTTATATTAGGAAAATAAAAGAAAGGACCGCACGAAAATTTTTTTGTGGTGCGCCGCCGGGCAGCGGAGGCCGCTTCCCGCATCATCCGGGGAGGCCGCCGGCGGCGCCGGCCGGGGGAGGTCTTGCCGTGGGCGGCAGGGAGAGGCAGCGCTGGATCATGCACATGGACATGGACGCGTTCTTCGCGTCCATCGAGCAGAAGGACGACCCTTCCCTGAGGGGGCTGCCCGTCATCGTGGGCGGCGGTCACCGCGGGGTGGTGAGCACCTGCTCCTACGAAGCGCGGCGCTTCGGCGTGCGTTCGGCCATGCCCATGTCCGAGGCGCGCCGCCGCTGCCCCAACGCGGTGTTCCTCCGTCCCCGCATGGCGCGCTATGCCGAAGTCTCGGCGCTCGTGCGCGGCGTGCTCGGAGATTTCTCCCCGCGGGTGGAGATGGCATCCGTCGACGAGGCGTACCTGGACGCCACAGGGATGGAAGGGGTGTTCGGCAGCGTGGAAGCCATGGGGCGCAGGCTCAAGCAGGCGGTGCGGGAGGCGACGGGCGGGCTCACCTGCTCGGTGGGCGCAGCCCCCGTGAAGTTCCTGGCCAAGATCGCCTCGGAGCAGCGCAAGCCTGACGGATTGTTCATCCTCGGGCCGGAGGGCGTCGAAGCGTTCCTGCTGGACCTCCCGGTGACCGCCGTCCCGGGCGTCGGGCGGACCTTTGCGGAAGCCCTCGCCCGCCTGGGCGTGAGCACCTGCGGACAGGCGGCACGGCTTGGCGGGGAGTTCTGGAGAAAGCGCTTCGGCAGGCAGGGGGAACTGCTGCACGACAGGGCGCGGGGCATCGACCCGCGCGAAGTGCAGCCTTTTGCGCCGCCCAAGTCGGAAAGCGCGGAGACCACGCTGGAGGAGGACACCCGCGACAGGGACGTGCTGGACAGGTGGCTGCTGCGGCATGCCGAGCGCGTGGGCGCCTCCCTGCGCAGGCAGGGGCTCGCCGGGCGCACCGTGACCCTCAAGGTCAAGTTCGAGGACTTCCGGCAGGTCACGCGGCAGGTCACGCTCCCGCGCCGCATCTGCGGCACGGAGGCCATCTACAAGACGGCCAGGGGCATCCTTGATGCGCTTGAGCTGCCCCGCCGCGTGCGCCTGATCGGGGTGGGCGTCTCGGGCTTTGAAGAAGGTCCGCCAGAGCAGGGGAGCCTGCTGGCGGAGGCGGGCCCCGCCGCAGAAGACGCGCGCCTCGGCAGGCTGGACAGGGCGGTGGACAGCCTGTGCGAAAAGTACGGCAGGGGCGCGGTGACCCGCGGCAGGCTGCTGGAAGGGAAGAAGAATGGGGATGGACCGGATGGCAGGGAGAGGGGGCCCGGAGTCCGGCAGCCAGGGGTCACTCCCCGACGATGAAGGCGCCGCGCAGCCCCTTCCGTTCCTTTTCCGCTTCCGCGCGGGAAAGATAGGGCCCCAGCTGCACCAGGTGCGTGTCCCCCGCGCCTTCCGCCACGCGGCAGCCGTAGCCGCGGGAGCGCATGTCCAGGGCCATGGCTTCAGCCTGGGCCCTGCTGGAAAAGCTGCCTGCCTGTACGTAGAAGAGCCCTGTGAGGGGAGTTGCGGCACGGTCCGCCTGGGTCCCGGCGCCGCCTGGCATCGGTGCCGTGGCGCGGGGCTCCCGCTCCGGCGCCGCCCCGTCCAGCGCCGTGACGCGCACGCGCGCCGTGCCGCTGGCGATCATGCCCAGCTTCTGGGCGGCCCCCTTGGAAAGGTCGATGATGCGCCTTGCCGCAAAAGGCCCGCGGTCGTTGATGCGCACCACGACCTCGCGCCCGTTGGCCAGGTTCTCCACGCGCACCATGGTGCCGAAGGGCAGCGTCTTGTGCGCGGCGGTCAGGGCCTTCTGGTTGAAGCGCTCGCCGCTTGCGGTCTTCCTGCCGTTGAAGCCCGGCCCGTACCAGGAGGCCATGCCGGTCTCGGCATAGCCGCGTGCATCGCGCAGCACATGGTAGGTCCTGCCCCCTACGGAGTAAGTGTCCGGCCCGCGGCGCGGACCGGGTGCTTTCTTGCCGGAGCAGCCGCAGGCGAGGAGGCAGAGGATCAGGGCAAGGAGCAGGCAGGGGACGGACCGGCGCCGGTCCGGAAGGAGATGGATGTCAGGGATGCAGCGCATGCCCCCATCATGGGGCACAGGCCGGAGATTGTCCAGCGGCGTGCGCGGCAAAGGCGATAAAAAGCAAAAAAATGGCCGAACATGCTCCCTGGGGATTTGACAAATGGCATGGGGCGGTTATGTTCTTAACACATCGCGGGGCTGTGCGCTGCGCAGTCCATCCCACGTTGCGCGGCACCGCGGGAGCACAGGTCAGAGAACGCCTTCCAGGACGCTTCTCCCTGTGCGCGTGATTTTTTGAATCAGCGGCATGCCGCCTTGCGGCACCTCAATGCCTACGGAGAACGATATGATCAAGTGGCTGATCGGCAAGATATTCGGCACGCGCAACGAGCGCTATCTCAAGTCGCTGCGCCCCAAGCTCAGGAAGTGCAACGCCCTGGAACCCGAGATGGAGGCCCTGGATGACGCCCAGCTGGCCGGAAGGCTGGCGGAGTGCCGCCGCCAGATCCAGGAAGAGGGTCGCACGCTGGACGACGCCCTGCCCGAAGTGTTCGCCATCGTCCGCGAGGCGTCGAAGCGCGTGCTGGGCATGCGCCATTACGACGTGCAGATGCTGGGCGGCATGGTGCTGCACAACGGCAAGATCGCCGAAATGAAGACCGGCGAAGGCAAGACCCTCGTGGCCACCCTGCCGGTGGTGCTCAACGCCCTCACGGGCAAGGGCGTGCACATCGTCACCGTCAACGACTACCTCGCCCGGCGCGACGCCGAATGGATGGGCAAGATATACACCTTCCTCGGGCTGACGGTGGGCGTCATCGTCCATGACCTCACCGATGAGGAGCGCAAGGCGGCCTACGACTGCGACATCACCTACGGCACCAACAACGAGTTCGGCTTCGACTACCTGCGCGACAACATGAAGTTCTACGCCAACCAGCTGGTGCAGCGCGGGCACAGCTTCGCCATCGTGGACGAGGTGGACTCCATCCTCATCGACGAGGCGCGCACCCCGCTCATCATCTCCGGGGCGAGCGATGAATCCACCGCCCTCTATCCCGCCATGGACGCCCTCGTCCGCCAGCTCAAGAAGGACGAGCACTACACCGTGGACGAAAAGGCCAAGACGGCCATGCTCACCGACGCCGGAGTGTCCAAATGCGAGGAGCTGCTGAACATCGACAACCTCTTCGACCCCGGCAGCATCTCGTTCCAGCACCATATCCTGCAGTCGCTCAAGGCGCATCACTGCTTCAAGCGCGACGTGGACTACGTCGTGGCCGACGGCAAGGTGGTCATCGTCGATGAGTTCACGGGGCGCCTCATGCCCGGCCGCCGCTACAGCGACGGGCTGCACCAGGCCCTTGAGGCCAAGGAGCGCGTGCAGGTGGAGGCCGAGAACCAGACCCTGGCCAGCATCACCTTCCAGAACTACTTCCGCATGTACGACAAGCTTTCGGGCATGACGGGCACGGCGCAGACGGAGGCCGTGGAGTTCGACCAGATCTACCGCCTCGAGACCATCACGGTGCCGACCAACAACCCCATGATCCGCAAGGACTTCCCCGACCTCATCTACCGCACCCAGCGCGAGAAGTACAAGGCCATCGTGGATTCCATCAGGGAGCTGCACGAGAAGGGCCAGCCCGTGCTCGTGGGCACCATATCCATCGAGACCTCGGAACTGCTCTCCGCCATGCTCCAGAAGGAGGGCATCCCGCATGAAGTGCTCAACGCCAAGCACCATGAGCGCGAGGCGGCCATCGTGGCCCAGGCCGGGCAGAAGGGGCATGTGACCATCGCCACGAACATGGCCGGCCGCGGCACCGACATCGTGCTGGGCGAAGGCGTGAAGGAGCTCGGCGGCCTGCACATCCTGGGCACGGAGCGGCACGAGAGCCGGCGCATCGACAACCAGCTGCGCGGGCGCTCCGGCCGCCAGGGCGACCCCGGGTCCTCGCGCTTCTACCTTTCGCTGGAAGACAACCTCATGCGCATCTTCGGCTCGGAGAAGATCTCCGGCTGGATGGAGAAGATGGGCATGGAAGAGGGCGTGCCCATCGAGAACCGCATGGTCTCCCGCGCCATCGAGAGCGCGCAGAAGCGCGTCGAGGGCCGCAACTTCGACATCCGCAAGACCCTGCTGGACTACGACAACGTGATGAACCAGCAGCGCGAGGTCATCTACACCCTGCGCCGCGACCTGATGCAGCTGCCCAGCGTGGAGGGCGTGCTCTTCGACTTCGTGGACGAGCTGCTCGGCAGCATCTACGCCCCGCTCGAAGGCATGAAGGAAGCCCCGGACGCCGACATGTGCGCCCAGGTCAACAGCCAGCTCCTGCAGATATGCAACATCGCGCGCAAGATGCCCGACATGACCATGTCCGCCATACCGGGCAGGGAGCGCTCGCGCAAGGCCGTGGAGGAGATCTTCGAGGAGCTCCGGGAAGACGCCGGCCCCGCATACAACGACATCCTGCGCTACTTCCTGCTGGATTCCCTGGACCGCTGCTGGAAGGAGCACCTGCGCTCCATGGACTACCTGCGCGAAGGCATAGGCCTGCGCGGCTACGCCCAGCGCGATCCCAAGCGCGAATACCAGACCGAAGGCCTGGCCATGTTCAAGGACATGATCTTCCGCATCCACGAGAACGCCATCACCGCGCTCACCCATGTGCGCCTGCAGCGCGTCGAGGAGCAGCCGGAAGAGGCTGAGGGCGGCGAAGGCGCTGTGGCGGTGGACGCCGGGGAAGCGCCGGAGGAAGGCGCGGGAGGGCAGTCCTTCGACGGGCAGGAGCCTGCGGAGGCGGAAGGCCTTGCCGCGTCCCCCGAGGCGGAAGCACCCCGGGAGGAAGCGCCGGAGGAGCAGCCCGCCGCGGAGCCCCGGCCTGGGCAGGGCGGGTTCTCCCTCCGCCACCAGGCTGCGCCCGAAGCCGTGGCGGGCGCAGCGGAAGAAGAGGCGAAGGAGCCCGTGCGCTATGTCAACGGCGTAAAGGTGGGCCGCAACGACCCCTGCCCCTGCGGCAGCGGCAAGAAGTTCAAGAAGTGCTGCGGACGCGGCCTGTAGCCCCACCATGCATAAGCGCATCGTGTAGACTCCTTCCAGGTGCGATACCCTTGTCGTTTGCGTTCCGTGGTCAAATCTTTTGAAAAAGCGAGGCGTTTATTTTTTTGAAGTCTGGCAGAAGGCCGGGCTGGCCAGCGCGTAGGCGTTTCACATCCATGAAAGGCGGAGGGGCGGCCGGGAGCCGCCCCCTTTTGCGTCGATGGGGCAGGGCGCGTGGGCAGGGCACCCATTGACGGCAGGCGGATTTCTTCCTTATAGTGGCAAGCGGCATTTTTACAGCAATGAGCGCCCGGCGCGGGAGCAGCCTTTTTCCCCGCGCGGCGCCTGTCATACGGAGTCAGCCCATGGCAAAGGTCAATGTTCTCGTACTCACCGGCTACGGCACCAACTGCCACGATGAAACGGCCCACGCCGCGCGCCTTGGCGGCGCCGACCGCGCCGACATCGTGCATTTTTCCGACATCGTCTCCTGCGCTGTGCGGATGGAAGACTACCAGATGATGGTCTTCCCCGGCGGTTTCCTCGATGGCGACGACCTCGGGGCCGGGCAGGCCGCGGCGCAGCGCTGGCTGCACATGTCCGATGCCGAAGGCACCCCGCTTCTTGACCACTTGAAGCGTTTCCTCAGGGACGGGAAGCTCGTCCTGGGCATCTGCAACGGCTTCCAGCTGATGGTCAAGCTGGGGCTCGTGCCGGCCATCGGCGGCAGGTTCTTTGAACGGCAGGTCTCGCTCGCCAACAACGATTCCGCGCGCTTCGAGGACCGCTGGGTGACCCTTAAGACCAACGGCGCGTCGCCCTGCGTCTTCACCCGCGGGCTGGGCCTGCTGGCCATGCCCGTGCGCCATGGCGAAGGGCGCATCGTCGCCCCCGATGCCGGAACGCTGAAGCGGCTGGAGGAAGAAAACCTCATCGCCCTGCAGTATGCCGATGCCGGGACGGGGCTGCCCACCCAGGACTATCCGGCCAACCCCAACGG
>CACZQM010000182.1 GCA_902783285.1 uncultured Desulfovibrio sp.
ACCGGGCCTACGTGCTGGAGACCGGCACCATCGCCATCGAGGGCGACGCCAAACAGCTTCTGCAGGACGACCGCGTGCGCAGCGCGTACCTGGGGGGCAAGGGAGCAGGGAGCAGGGAATAGGGAACAGGCAACAGGGAACAGGAAAAGTCGCCTTCCCCTTGAGGGGAAGGTGGATCGCGCGCAGCGCGAGACGGATGAGGTGTCAAGGCAAAGGAACAGTAAACGGGAATGGCGATCAGAACAGGGGTGCCATATCCGGCTCACTCTGTAATTCTCAATTCTGCATTCCCAATTCAAAATTCTATCCATCACATCCACCACCGAAGGAGGAGGAACCATGAAGAAGATCATCAACAACCCCAACGAGGTCGTCAGCGAGATGCTCGCGGGCATGGCGAAGGCCAACCCGAAGATCCGGTACCTGGGCGAGGGCGTGGAGGTCATCGCCCGCGCGGAAAAGACGCCCGGCAAGGTGGGCGTCATCACCGGCGGCGGCAGCGGCCACGAGCCGGCCCACGCGGGCTACGTGGGCAAGGGCATGCTGGACGCGGCGGTGTGCGGCAACATCTTCTCGTCGCCCTCCCCGGACCGCATCATCGAGGGACTCAAGGCCGCAGACGCGGGCGCGGGCGTGCTGATGATCATCAAGAACTACTCCGGCGACATCATGAACTTCCAGATGGCCGGCGAGATGATCGAAATGGACGGTATCAAGACCGACTACGTCATCGTGAAGGACGACGTGGCCGTGCCCGACAGCACCTATTCCACCGGCCGCCGCGGCATCGCGGGAACGGTGTTCGTACACAAGGTGGCCGGCGCAGCGGCGGAGATGGGCAAGAGCCTTCCCGAGGTGAAGGCGGCGGCGGAAAAGACCATCGCCAACATCCGCACCATGGGCATGGCCATGACGCCCTGCATCCTGCCCGCCGTGGGCAAGCCCGGCTTCGAGCTGGCAGAGGACGAGTGGGAGATCGGCATGGGCATCCACGGCGAGCCCGGCATCCACCGGGAGAAGCTCACCTCCGCAAAGGAGCTGGCCGCCACGCTGCTTCAGAAGATCTTCGCCGATGAGGACTCCACCGGCGCCGAGGTGGCCGTGATGGTCAACGGCCTGGGCGGCACGCCGCTGATGGAGCAGTACATCCTCTATAGCGAGGTGGAGGAGATCCTGAAGGCCAAGGGCATCAAGATCTACAGGCCCTATGTGGGCAATTACATGACGAGCCTTGAGATGGCGGGCGCGTCCGTCACGCTGTTCAAGCTGGACGACGAGCTCAAGCAGTACCTGGACTATCCCACCGAGGTGGCGGCGTTCCCGGTATTTGACAAGTGAGAGGAGCGGGCACCATGGGCTTTATCCTGACGAGCGCCGACTACGTGGCGTACCTGAACCGCGTCGGGCGGCGCATCCATGAAAACGGAGACTATATCAGCGGCCTCGACGCCGCCACCGGCGACGGCGACCACTGGGCGAACATGAACCTGGGCTTTGAGAGCCTGGAGGCCATCGGCGGGGAATTGAGCGCCCTGCCCATCGACGCCGCCTTCCGCAGGATCGGCATGGTGATGATGAGCAAGATCGGCGGCTCCTCGGGCCTGCTCTACGGCTCCGCCTACATGGCGGCGTCCAGGGTGTGCGCGGGCAGGGAGGCGCTGGACGCCGAAGGGCTGTGCGCGGCGCTGGAGGCCATGGTGAAGGACATGATGGCCCGCGGCAAGGCCGAGCCCGGCATGAAGACCATGATCGATTCCCTGTATCCCGCGGTGGAGGCCTTCAAAAAGGGCCTCGCGGCGGGGGAGGACGAGAAGGCGATCCTGACCGCGGTGAAGCGGGCCGCGCTGGACGGCGCGGAGGCCACCCGGGCCATGGAGGCCGTGAAGGGCCGCGCCACCTACCAGACCAACAAGGGCGTGGGGCACCTGGATCCCGGCGCGGTGACCATGAGCTGGCAGCTGGAGGCGCTGTGCGATTCTTGCATTGAGAAGTAACCTGAACCGCAGGAGGCAGGACAAATGGACAGAAAGCAATTGATGGACGCATTTTTCGCCAACGAGACGCCGGAGCGCGCGCCGGTGGGCTTCTGGCATCACTTCGTATCCTTCCACGA
>CACZQM010000183.1 GCA_902783285.1 uncultured Desulfovibrio sp.
ATGGCCGGGGCGTGAGATGACGTTTTGCATGCCCTGCGGCAGAGCTTTTAATGATAGCCGCCGGATCACGGGCTTGTCAATGTTCACAGCGGGCAGGAAAAACAGGGCGGGCGGGATGCGCCCGTCCGGATTAAAAAACAAACAGCCCGCGATAAGAGCACGCGCTCCTATGACGGGCAGCATTCCGCATGGTGGTCGGGGCGACTGGGATTGAACCAGCGACTTCCTGCTCCCAAAGCAGGCGCGCTACCACTGCGCCACGCCCCGGTAAAAAAAAGCTCCCGGGGGCTTGCGGCCTGCCGGGAGCTTCATGTCAGCTTAGCGGGCGATGACGTTGAATTCGTCGCGGCGGTTCTGGGCCCAGACCTTCTCGCCGGAGCCCATGACAGCGGGACGTTCCTTGCCGAAGGAGATCATCTCCAGCTGGTCGGCGGGGACGCCGAGGCGGACCATGTAGTCATACGCAGCGCGGGCGCGGCGTTCGCCGAGGGCGAGGTTGTATTCCTGCGTGCCGCGGGCGTCGCAGTTGCCTTCGATGCGGACCCTGATGGAGGGATACTGCTTCATCAGTTCGGCCTTCTGCTGCAGGACGGTGCGGTATTCGGCCTTGATGTCGTACTTGTTGAAGTCGAAGTACACGATGCCGTTGGTGATCTGCTCAGCGGCGGCGTTGATGGCGGCCATGCTGCTGTCAGCAGCGGTGCCGGCGGCCACTTCTTCGTTCTTCTTCGCGCAGCCGGCGCCCATGGCGAGGGCGAGGGCGAGGACCATGATCAAACCAAAAGTCTTGAGAGCTTTCATTGCTACTCCTCCTGAGAGTATGAGATATGTTCCCTCCGCCTTTAACATCAGGCAGAGAAAATTTGCTGCAAAGCAAAGGGCGTTATTACCCACTAACCCCTTGTTGTCAAGCGTTCCGCCCGCCCTGCGGGCAAGAAAATTTATCTTTTTACTTGCCCCAGCGCGGGAACTGGGCGTTGCCGCCGCCCGTGGGCAGGTGTTTGGCCTCGCCGCCATGGCGCGTGGTGAGGTAGATCTGCTGCGTGCCGCTGCGCGTGGAGACGAAGGCGATGAAGTAGCTGTCCGGTCCGAATGCCGGCTGTTCATCGCTGCCGGGACCGAAGCTCACCTGGCGTTCCTGGTCCGTGAGCAGGTCATGCACGAAGATGCGGAACCCAGCGGAAGTCTGCTTGGTATAGGCCACGAGCGTCCCGTCGGGGCTGATGCACGGCTCGGAGTTGTACGACCCGCTCAGGCTGATGCGGCGCACCGACCCCGAGGAAAGGTCCTTGAGGAACACCTGCGGACCTCCGAGCCTGCTGGACGTGAAGGCCATCTTGGTGCCCGTGGCGTCGAACGAGGGGGACACGTTGATGGCCGGGCTCTGCTCGAGCGCCCGCTCGCGCTGGAACTGGCGGTTGAGCAGGAAGATGTCCGGATACTGGCCGGTGGAAAGGCTCACCGCCACGCGGTTGTCGGGCAGGAAGCAGGGCCCGATGACCGTGTTGCCGGGGAAGCGTATGCGGCGCGTCTTGTTGGTGGAGCGGTCCCAGACGCCGAGGGCGTGCGTGCTGTCGTCGATGTGGCTGAACACCACGTAGCGCCCGTCAGGCGACCAGGACGGGGACATGGCCGAGCCCGGCATGTTCGTCACCTGCTGCAGGCCGCGCCCCATGGGGCGCACGATCCAGACGTCGCGCTTCTTGCCGTTGCCCTTGACGAAGGCCAGGGTGCTGCTGAAGAAGCCGCGGCCGCCCGTGAGCGCTTCCATGAGGTCGTCGCAGAAGCGGTCGGCGACATTGGGCACTTCCGGCTTGGTGACGCCGGCGTAGGAATTGCCGAAGACGAACTTGCCGGAGAAGGTCTCGAAGACGCGCAGCTCCACGGTCGATCCGGAGCCGTCGCCGGAAGGCCAGTATGCGGTGACGAGCAGGTCCGCGCCGGCGATCTGGAAACGGCGGAAGTCCAGCGTTTCCCCCTTCCACGAAGAAAGCAGCGTGCCGCCGAGCACGGCGGAAGGCGGGGTGAGCTTCATGAAGGGCAGGAAGTTCAGGTCCGCGTTGATGGCGCTGTGCAGTTCGGAACCCAGGCCGGTGGCCTTCAGGCTGGGACCGGTGAGGGGATCGGCCATGGCCAGGTTGATGAGGTTCTGCCCCGGTCCGTAGATGTCCACCAGGGTCTCTGCCCGGGCGGGGAGGGACAGCAGGAGCGCAAGCGCGAAAGCGGTCGCCGCGCCCAGCAAGCGGTGAAGGAATGTTGGTCTTCTCATGGAGTCAGCCTCGGTATGCGGCGTCCGGCCGCGGATGGGTTGCACAGATCCCGTGCGGGTCACAGCTGGAAGAAACCGATCTTTTTATAGACCTTGCGCAGCGTCCTGCCGGCAATGGCGGAGGCTTTCTCCGCCCCTTCGCGGTACACGGAGGCAAGGTACTCCTTGTCAGCGATCAGGCGTTTGGCCTCTTCGCGGATGGGGGCCAGCGCCTGCACGACAGCATCGCCGACCGCCGGCTTGAACGCGCCGTAGCCCTG
>CACZQM010000184.1 GCA_902783285.1 uncultured Desulfovibrio sp.
GTATATTCCGAAAGCTTGCGGTAGTACTCATACGCGTAGCCGGTCTTCACCGCATCTTTCCTTGCGCCTTCCTGGAAGACCTCATTTTCATAATAGCCTACGCGGACGGTCTTGGTCTCAGGGGCGGCAAGCGCGGCGGCGGGCAGGACGGCTGCCGCCATCAGGAATGCGCAGGCAAGGGCAAGGAGCCGGCGCATGGCCATCGCGCCTTTCTTCTGTGGATCCGTGTTCACTGGTCTGTTCCCCATCGTTCTCCCTCATCTCATGGTCCTGGGCGTTCTGCCAACATCGTCATGATAGGTGATGTAGCGGGGAACGGCAAGGGTTTCCGGAACGTATTTGCCCGCGGCAGGCGCAGGTCCCTCATGTCCGGCCTTTCGCACAGGCGCACGGTCCATCCTGCTGGCGGCTGGCCGCCTGCTTTTTGCCTTGCGGATGCAGGGCAGGGCATGGGGATCCGCATGCGGAAACCGGCCATGGCGGCCGGGCGGGTCCTGGCGGAGAGGACCTTCATCCTGGACATTGCACCGGCGATGCCCGGCGGCCTGCCCGCTGCGCCATGCACTGTGAGGCGGCGGCATGGTTGCAGGAAATGCCTGCTCCATGCTATCCTGTGCGCAGCCTTTGAGGGAAGATATCCTCCGGCTTGCAACGTTCTGGAGCGACCCCTTTCCCCTCAGCTCAGAATCCCCGCAGCTTCCGCTGCGGCGCAGCAAAGGAGGCGGCATTGGACCGGCAAAAATGGCTTCCGGCCCTGCGCCGTCAGTGACGCCGGGTCCGTCAACTCCATGACCCAGGGCAGCATCCTGGCCGTGTGCGGAAGCATGGAGTTTGCGCTGGATTTTTAAAAAACCATTTCTTCATGACGGGGCAAGCCATGAAAACCAGATCGTTCCTGCTGCATCTTTCCCTGGCGGCATCCCTTGCGCTGGCGGCGTCATCCGCCAGCGCGGAAACAGTATCTTTTTTCGGCATCAGGGGCGAACGCCTGCCGGAATGGACCGTCCTCACCACGGGCGAGACCCTCATCTTCAGGGCCAACACCCAGGACGCCTACATCCGCGTATGCAAGACCGGCCTCGCATGGAAAGATGATGGCTTCGAGCAGCCCGCCCGCGCCTACGCGCAGAACATGGGCGGTAAGAACATCCGGTATGTGGAAGGCAACGTGGAATTCGTCACCGCGCAGGGAGAAGATGCTTTTCTGGAGCGCTTCGGCGGCACGGCGCTGCTGTTCATCATCCGCGGGCAAAGCGACGAATTCTACCGCGTCCTTGGCAGCATCACGCTTGATAAGGATGCTCGGTAGCGGAAGGCCTACGGCAAACGCATCATGGCTGCGCGTTCAGGGAGGCTTTTGCCGCGTCAGTCCTGCGGTGCTGCCTGCAGGTGCCCATGGCGGGATCGGCGGGCACGTGGCTCCTGCGCGCCAGGCATGCCGTTATTGTGCAGCATGTACCGCGCAGTGTGGTAAAAGTCCATGAGTTCCCGGTGCATGGACGAGGCACGCTCCGGCATTTCCCCTGACAGATCGTTTGCGCCGCCGTCCGGAGGCTGCTCATCCAGCCTGTAAAGGGCACTGCCTTGAGGAAACATGGCATACGCATAGCCATCCTTCAGTAAAAAGCGGGTGTTGTCGTTATGGCTGATGAACACGGCGGCATCACGCTTCGTTTCCGGATCAAGCATGTTCCGCCCCAGGGAACGCACCTGGCAATCCATGCCGGCGATCCAGGCCAGGGTGGGCAGCACATCTGTCTGCATGCGCAGCGTTTCATCCACGCCTGGAGCCACCTGCCCGCCAGGCGCATGCAGGAGCAGGGGGACATGCCAGGCCTGCAGGCCGCACGCCTTCACGGCCGGCGTGATGTTGCCGGAGGGGGCGTTCAGGCCATGATCGCCAAAAATGGCGAAAACGGTGTTGCTGAACCAGGGTTGGCGCCTGGCTTTTTCAAAAAAGCGGCGCAGTGCGTGGTCAGCAAAACGCAGGGACTGGTATTCCCTTGCGCTGCTGAAGCCGTACCATGCCAGGGCCTCCGGCGAAGGAGCGGGCGGCATGGCAAAACCTTCGTTGTCTTCCGGCAGGGTGTAGGGCCGGTGGAAGGATGCCGTCTGGATGACAGCTGCAAACGGGCCGCGGCTCATGTTCAGGACGTCGACGGCCTCCCTGAAAAGGGCAATGTCCGAAATGCCCCACACATCGACAGCGGGAGACTTCCAGAAGCCCGCCTCCAGCAGGCGGATGTCCGGCACGTTATGCTGTATGACGCCCTGGATATTCTCCCACCCGGCATCTCCGCCCAGCATGTAATATTTTTCATAGCCTTTGAGATCCGCAAGCACAGAAGCCTGCCTCACCAGCCGCGGGTTGCATGCGGAAATGCCGCCCGTGTGGTTGACGTCGGGCACGCCGCTGACAGTGGTGAACACGGCGCGCGCCGTGGTGCGCGTGGGCGCGTAAAAACGGGGGAAGCACAGGCTCTTTCCGGCAAGCTCCTTCAAGAACGGCGTGGGGTCTATGTCCCCGCCCATGCCGGCGGGCATGGAGGGCGCAAGGGAGGTGCGTTCCCAGCACAGTGATTCCATGATGATGATCACGATATTGGGCCGCACCGCCATGCTCCTGCCTTGGACATGGCGCGCATAGGAGAGGGGCTTTGCCCCGTCCGGCACGCGCAGCCATGCCGCCATGCGTGGCCATGCTTCCCGGGCGGCATGCACATCAGGAAACAGGATCTGTCCATGCCTGCGCGTGTCGTACAGGTTCTGGATGGGATTGATGGCGAGCAGGGGGATGTTGCTGTCCGTGCAGAAATAGGCACTGCTCCAGCGCAGGGGGTAGCGGCTCGTGATGCCCTGCCCGTAGATCAGCACGGCCATGACGAAAGCAGCCAGGACAGCCAGCCCTGTGCGGCGCAAGGCGCTTTTCCAGCCTGTGACCGGGAGGGGATCATGACCCATGATGAACCGGCGGAGCAGGCAGGCGTATGCCGCGGTGCCTGCGGCAAGCCCCAGGAGGATGGCCGGGACCGGATAGCTCTGCCATACCATGAGGGCCGACTCCAGCGGTTCCCTGAGGAATTCCATGACACCCATGTCGATGCGCTGGCGCAGGTAGAAGAAAAACCCGAAATCAACGATGTAGATCAGCATGACCAGCAGCGCCATGGTGCATGTCACACTGCAAAGCGCCGTGCGCACAAGGGATCTTCCCTTGCGGCAGGCAGATCGTTCAAGAAAGGGGAAGAACAGGCAAAGGGCCATGGGCAGTGACATGAACACTGCCAGGCGCATGTCGAACTTCGATCCGATATGGAGCGCCTTGCCTATGGCCCACCGGTCGGCAATGTCCGGCAGCAGGAAGCAGCAAAGCGCCAGCCGCGCACAAAAAAACAGCGCGGCATGGGCGAGGATGAAAAGCAGGACGTCCGTAAGAGGCTGGAAAAAACGGAAGGTGCTGCGGAGCCAGGCCATGCGTTCACCTGAAGGAAAAAGTCCCGTTGCCTCAAAAAATGGCCGGGCACGCCATGCTTCCGCATGCCATGGCGCGGCAGACGGGGAAAGAGGCACTGTTCCAGTCCATGGCAGGAACGCCAGTGCCCGCCCTGTGCCAGACAGCCTTCACGGAGTATGGTCCCACGCAGGGATCAGGCGCCGGGAACGGCATCCGGGCGTGATAGGAGCCGGATCAAAACGGTGATGCCCGCCTGGACGCAAGAGCCATCTGCTTACAGCGTAAGCCACACACGCCCATGGCGTCAATATGCCCGCAAAGGGAGCGGCCACGGTGGGCACGTGCTGCTGTTCCCGCCAGCTTCAGGAAGGCGCTCATGGCAGTGGCATGTCTTTGATCATCTCCGCTCCTGCCCGCAGCCCCGCCAGCAAAAACGGCATGACATCGTCCAGATCCTTTTCAGATCCATGCCATCTTCCCGCTTTTTTGCCCGGCCTGGCACAGCCGTCCTTCCGTCATGCCGTTTCGGAAGCAGACCTGAAGCCTGCCATGCTGTCGGCGACTTTCCGCCCCCTGTACGCTATTTGCTCGATGGCGCCCAGCACGTCGATGAACACAAGGCCGGCTTCAGGCGTGCATTTGCCCTGTGCAAGCCGCACGGTGTGGTGCTCGCGAAGGCGGTTCTCGGTCATGCGGATATCTTCGGCACGCGCAGTGAGCCCGGCCAGGGCGGCGCCGTCGATATCATCCTTCTCAAGGATCTCCAGGGCGCTGGAAAACACGCCGCACGCATCATCATACAACTTGCGCAGTTCCTCGGAAGCCGCCGTCGAAAACGTGACGGACCGTTTTTGACCGTATTCGTAAAAATCCAGCATCCTCTTGCCCTTGTCGCCGATGCGCTCCATGTCCCCGGCGCAGATGATGCATGCGTCCAATTCCTCCGCGTATTTTTCGGAAAGGCCGGAGCTCTTTATTTTTGTGGAATAATCGCGGATGGCTTCATCGATGCGGTCGAGCCTGTTCTCGAGGGACACGATGTTCTCCTTCTCCTCTTCCCTGCCGTCAAAAAACAGCCGCGCAGAACTCTCCATGAGTTCGTTGACGATGGCACCCATCTGCCTGCACTCCAGGCGCACGGCACCGACGGCGACGACCGGCGTCCGTTTCAGAAGGAGCGGGTCAAGGAATTGGATGTCCTTATCTGCGGGGTTTTGCTCGTCGGGTATGATCTTGCGGATAAGCGCGGCAAACGGCCGCACAAAAGGAAGGAACAGCAGCGTGTTGCAGATATTGAAAAGCGAATGGGCATTGGCGATCTGGTGAGGAAGGGATGAGGATGTCGCCTCGACCACGCCGATCCACAACGGCATGCATGGCAGCCAGACACAGACGCCGATGACATTGAAAAGGACATGCGCGGCGCATGCCTGCCTGGCGCTGCGGCCGGTCCCGAAGGAAGCCAGGACGGCCGTGATGGTCGTGCCCACGTTATCGCCGAAAATGATGGGGACGGCGGCCTCCAGGGGCAGCAGCCCCTGCATGCCCAGGGCCATGGTGAGCCCCACGGTCGCCGCGCTGGACTGGACGAGCATCGTCAGCAGCGCGCCGGCGGCAAGCCCCATGAGCGGGTTCTCGCTGAACGCGAGAAAAAGCTCTTTTCTGTCCTGAAGAAAGCTCATGGAGCTTTCCATGGTCTGCATGCCTACGAATAGCAGGCCGAAGCCGAAGAGCCCGATGCCGAACTGCTTCCACGTGCTGCGCTTGCAGGAAAAATGGAGGAGCACGCCGCCGATGATGAAAAGGTAGGCGACATCCTTCACATTGAAGGCCAGGATCTGGCCGGTGACCGTGGTGCCGATGTTGGCCCCCATGATGACGCCTATCGCCTGGGACAGATTCATGAGCCCCGCATCGACGAAGCTCACCGTCATGACCGTCACGGCGCTGCTGCTCTGCACGAGCACGGTAGCCGCCGCGCCGAGGATCACGCCCATCAGGGGAGTCTTGGTGAACATCTCGATGAGGCCGCGCAGTCTTGCTCCGGCAAGGTTCTGGAGCGAATCGCTGATAAGCTTTATGGCGAAAATAAACATTCCCACCCCGCCCAAAAGCTGCATAAGCGTGTAAAGCGTCATCACCATCTCCTGTATCTGTTCGCGGCTGCCGGACGGGAAGATGCGGCTGCATGGCCAGTTCCTGAAGATCCGGCATCCCGTTGCTGCGCCGACCTGTCCCCTGCTGCCGGAACAGGATGTGTTCCGTTGAGAGACTGCTGCATCCGTGTAAAGCGTTCCGGCGCAAAAAGCAATGAGAATGGCCGCGGCGGACCTGTTTGACGCTGTTCTGCCAGCCGCGGCGATGCAAAGAGCCGGAGCGGCATTTGTCCACCGGTCCGGCTTTCTTTTGGAGGATGGCTGCGGTAAATCCTTAGCAGTCGATCCCGGCCATCAGCGCCTTCAGCTCCACGCAGTCTTTGCCCTTGGCGGAACCGCAGGGAAGGAAAAAGCGGGGTCCTGGCGCGTGCTGCCGGTTTGCAAAAACTTCCCATGATGAAGGCGTGCTGCGGGAAAACGTCCCCTGATGACAGGGATCCGCATATCGGGCATGATGGCTCCGCAACATCACGAGCTGGGCGGCGCGCCCAATGATCGTTGGCTCGGTTGTCATTGATTACCTGATATTTCAAGTTGTTGTAACTGTCTGTTGCAGCCCTTTTTTCTTTTGTCCACACGTTTGTCCAACGCAAATAATCGCTGCAAACCCAAGGCTAAGTCCGCCTGGCACGATCTTCATGGTGATAACTGATCGCCTCCTGCCAACTGGCATAA
>CACZQM010000185.1 GCA_902783285.1 uncultured Desulfovibrio sp.
CGCTCGGTCTCCGCCTCCGCAATACCCATGTCCCGCAGGCGGGCGGCATCCTTGTCCACCTGCGTTCGAAGCGCGGTCAGGCTGTTGTCGGTCCTGTGCAGCGCGTCGGCGGCATCGCGATGCCGCCGGTCCGCCTCTTCCATGGCCTCCCTGGTGACGGACTCCGCCGCCAGCTGCGCAGGCTGCGGATGGGACAGCGCGCCGCACACGGGACAGGGCTTTCCCGGCTCCAGCTCAGACGCCAGCAGCCCCGCCTGGCTGCGATAGTAGCCTTCCTTGGCGGCGGCATAGGCCTGATCGGCCTCGTTGCTGGCCTTGAGCAGCTGTGTGAGCTGCTTTTCCCGCTGCGCCAGCTGCCTTTTCTGCCCTTCCAGTTCCTTCAGCACCGGGATGCCGTCGGACAGCTGCCTTGCGGAGGCCAGCAGGTTCTCCACATCCGGCGCATGGGCTTCCGCTTCCAGCCTTCGGGCCTCTGCCGCGGGCAGGGCGCCCTCCGCGGATGTCACGGCTTCGATCGCTTCGGCCAGCTCCTTGCGCTGGTTTTCAATCGCCATGGCGTTGGAGCGCACCAGCGTTTCATCGGGCAGCAGGCCCTGCGCCTTTCGCGCCCTCTGCAACGTGTCTTCGAGGTCGTCCATGGCGCTCTGCCGGTCAAGCAGCGCGGCCAGTTCCCTTTCCCCCTTTGCCAGCGCTTCATAATCCACGTTGACCGCCTTGGCCTGCTCGATCGCGGCGATGAGGGCGTCCGTCTGCTCGCCGGCTGCCTGCCTTCTGTCCGTCGCCTTTGCGCGCTCAGCCTTCTCCTCTTCGATCAGATGCGCGAGACATTCCGACAGAAGGTCTGCGTATTTGGCATCCGATTTGTAGAATGCGATGCTGTCCCGCTCCGGAAAATCGGGCTCCGGGTCGATCTTGTCCGCTGCGATGGCGATGGTCCGTTCCAGGTCCTCCCTCTCCCGGATGCACGCGGTGTTCATATCCTTCAGCTTCAGCTGCAGACCCGCATACACAGAGGTGTTGAACAGCTTTTGGAACAGCGCCTTCCTGTCGTCGGAGGAGGCGTTGAGTATCTTCAGGAAATCGCCCTGGGCGATCATCACCGTCTGGGTGAACTGGTCCTGGGTCAGGCCGAGCAATTCATAGACCTTGCCGTTGACCTCTGTCAGCCCTTCCCAGGTCTCGCCGGTATCGAGATTGGTCAATTGGGCCCAGGCGGTCTGGGTCGTGGTGCCCTCGCCGGATTTCTTCGGGCGCTCGTATTCGGGATTGCGGCGTATGCGCCAGGCGCCTCCCTTGTGGCGGAAGGTCAGCTCCACCCAGGTCTCCGTCTTGCCGGCGGCGTAGTCCGAGCGAAAGGACTTGCTCCTGCGGCGTTCCTTGCCGCCGGAGGCCTCGCCGTAGAGCGCAAAGCTGATGGCATCGAACAGCGTCGTCTTTCCCGCGCCGGTATCCCCAGCGATCAGGAACAGGCCATCCTCGCCAAGCCGGGAAAAATCCACCGAGCACTCCCGGGCATACGGGCCAAAGGCCGAGAGCGTCAGGTTCAACGGCTTCATGTGCTTCCCTCCAATTCCTTCAGTACCTTGTTAAGCACCCTCTGATGCGCTTCGCCAGGCGCCTGATCGTTGTTCTGCAGCCGGTAAAAATCGCTGAACAGCTCGGCGACGGTTTTGTTCTCCATGCCCTCGGTGGCCAGTACGTCCACATCATACTTTGTCCTGGAATTGACGATGGAGAACTTCATCATATTGGGATAATTGACGCTCAGCGTCACCCGGGCATCCGGCGGCGGCAGCTCATCGTGCACCGTCACCCAGAGATAATCCTCCGAATAGGGCATCTCCATCAGCTCGTCCATCCTGCCCTCGATCAGGCGCACGTCGTGCAACGGATACAGGGGCAGGGTGCGCACCGCGACCTCCCCCTTTTCGAGCATGTCCACGACGGCCACGCTCTTTTTGTGATTGGCTTCGGAGAAGGAATACGTGAGCGGTGACCCGGCATAGCGCAGCGTATCCCGAAGCACCCTCTGGGGCTTATGGATGTGCCCCAGGGCCACATA
>CACZQM010000186.1 GCA_902783285.1 uncultured Desulfovibrio sp.
AGCCCCGTCAGCGGATCATGCATCGCCTCATAGGTGAAGCGGTCCCTGGGGCCCTTCATGACCGCCTCCGGAAAGGCGTTTCCCGCCCTCGCTTCGTTCCGGTCCAGGCCGCGGACGTAGTCTTCGAATTCCCCGGCGGGCAGCGGCTTCGAAAAATAGTACCCCTGCACGATGTCGCAGCCCATGGACTTGAGCGTGAACATCTGCTCCGCCGTTTCCACGCCTTCTGCGATGGTGGACAGGCCCAGCGACCTGGCCAGCCCGATGATCCCTTCCAGGAGCCGGGTGTCCTTGCGCCCCTTGAAGGCCGCACGGATGAACTGCATGTCCAGCTTGAGCATGTCGATGGGGAGCGTGGTGATCATGTTGAGCGAGGAATAGCCCGTCCCGAAGTCGTCCATCTCGATGCGGAACCCGCTGTCGCGCAGCCGCCTGACCACGGAGATGATCTGGTCGGAATCCTCGGTGTAGGCCGATTCCGTGATCTCCAGGAGCAGGTCTTCGCGGCTCAGCCCGAATTCGGTCCTGAGGCCTTCCAGGGTCTCCTGCAGCCTGGGGTCGTACAGGTCGATGCGTGAGACATTGACAGAGACAGGGATCGGATGCCCCAGGGTCTCCTTCCATGTTTTGATCTGCGCGGCAGTCTCGCGCCAGACATAGGAATCCAGTTCCCTGATCAGTCCGTTTTCCTCGAACAGGGGGATGAAGACGCCCGGGCTGATCATGCCCAGCTCCGGATGCTTCCAGCGCACCAGGGCTTCGGCGCTGCACAGCACCGGATAGGCATGGCGCACGTCGAACTTCGGCTGGAAATAGACGAAAAACTGCTTTTCCCTGATGGCGGCATGGAAATCTTCCATCAGCCGTTCAGCGAACATTTCCTTGGCGTGCAGCGAGTCGTCATACATGGCGAGCGACGAGGAATAGCTGTTCTTCACGGTGTCGGCCGCCAGTTTCGCCCGGTCGAAGCGCTGCTCCATCTCCATGCCCCGGTCCGCCTCGGAATAGACGCCGATGCGCACGCGGACCTGGTTCTCCTCGCCCATGCAGTTCGCGGCGAGCCTGAGGATCTCGTCATAATCGGTGCGGTGCGGGCAGTAGACGAGGAAGGTGTCCGCTTCCCTGCGGCAGACGATGCCTCCGGATCCCTTCACGGCTTCCCTGAGTTTTTCCCCCAGCTTTATCAGGACGTCGTCGCAGTATGCCCTGCCATAGCGTTCGTTGAGGATATGGAAATGGTTGATGTCCAGCACGGCGGCATCCGTGACCGTGTCCGGATGGTAGGCGTCGAACTGTGCGGCATAGCGGTAGAAATATTCGCGGTTGAGCAGCCCGGTGAGCGGGTCGCGCTCCGTGGACCTGATGATGCTCCTGTCTTCATAAAGCTCGATCGTCCGCAGCATGCGCGCCAGGATGATCTCCTGCTGGGGATAGGGCTTCGAGATGAAGTCCGTCGCACCCAGGTGCAGGCACTCCACTTCGGCATCGGTATCTGCCGTCATGACGATGACCGGCAGCATGGCAGTGCGGGGGTCGGCCTTGATGCCGCGCAGGATGTCCACGCCCGACATGTCCGGAAGGTTCAGGTCCAGCAGCACGAGGCTCAGCGTTTCATGCTGCGCCTTAAGGATGTCCAGGGCCTGGGCGCCTGTTTCGGCAAAGAGGACCTCATATTCATCCTGGATCAGGAAGCCGAGTATGTCGCGGTTGATCGCTTCGTCCTCAATGACCAGGACCCTGCGTTTGCCGCTGCCGGAATGGAATTTCAGGTTGCTGTCAGACATGTGGGGGAAAGCCTCCTCGGGTCATCACGGCTCCGCCAGGACCGGCGCTGCAGCCGGTGGGCGCACCGGCATGGACCGTCATTTGCGCATGGTAAACCCGGCAGGCGCCTTTATCAAGCTTTAATAATGCATCCCGCTGCCCTGCGCCGCCCGGTCTCCTGCCGGCTCCCGCTCAGCAAGAGAGCCGGCGGGCTGCCCCGCCGCGGGGCGGTCCTTGCCTTTGCCACGCACTTCTGGCAGATATCCGGGAGCAGGACTCCATGAGGCGGTGCGCACGGGATATGAAGGCCACATTGAAGAACATCAGGCAGCTTGCCCTTTCCGCCGGGATGCGCAGGCGTGCGTTCGCGGCCGGCAGCGGCGGGATAAGGCTGGCCTGTGCTTTCCTGCCGCCATCCCAGGAGGAAGGCGCCGCCGCGATGAAGGCGTTCCGCAAGGCATTGCTGCGCAGGTTCGGCATCGTGGGCAGGCACGCCTTCGATTCCATGCTGGCCCAGAGGGCGAAGCTGA
>CACZQM010000187.1 GCA_902783285.1 uncultured Desulfovibrio sp.
CAGAAGCTGGGCGGCCGCCTGGTCGACCTGGATGTGTGGGTCGGCGAATTCATGAAGTTCGACGACAACATCTACAATAGCGCCCACGGCAAGACCTCTGACACCATCTTCTCCACGGCCGGCGGCTTCAAGATGGAGGCCGACCAGCCAGACGTGTGGAAGCTGCGCCTCGAAGGCCAGATCCAGCACAACGCCTATGCCAAGCATTCCGAGTACAACGGGCTGCAGGGGTATTTCCATTCCCGCGGCGACGTGGATTTCTCGCCGGCCTTCGGCGCCCACCTTGGCGTGAATTATGATCATTCCTATGACAACGCCCGCGACGTGGAAGACATCTTCTCCCTGCACCGCTACTCCGTGAACCCGGGCATCACGCTGCGTCCCTCGCCCTTCGCCGGCGTGGACATCGACTACACCTACTTCGGCCAGCGCCGCGAGGCCCAGCGCCTGCGCTATTCCGAATACGACCAGCACACGGTAGCCGTGCGCCCCTACTGGGACTGGACGCCGAACACCACGGTGTACGCACGCCTTTCGGCCAGCTCTGTCGATCCCCGCAAGCACGAGCTCAACTCTGCCACTTCCTATGCTGCCGCGCTCGGCCTCAACTGGAAGTATAAGGACGCCGCCAAGCTGTACGCCGAAGCCGGCTTCAAGTACATCGACTTCGATGACGACGGCGTCATGACGGACAGCCATGACAGCGTGAGCCGCCCCACCTTCCGTGCGGGCGGGCAGTACGCCCTCAGCGCCGACTGGTACACGGGTGCCGAGCTTGCCTATGAGCCTGTGTACGGCGCCATGACCACCAACGGCCGCAACAGTAACTACATCGACCGTTTCTCCGGCAGCGTGTTCCTGGGCTATTCGCCTGACGCCGGGCGCTTCACCGCCCGCCTCACGCCGTACGTCTCCGTCAACTCGCCGTCCCGCGATGATGACTACCAGGAATACGGCGCCCACATCGGCGTGAGCTACAGCGTGACCGACTGGTTCAATGTCAGTGCAGGATTCCGTCATGGCGTGCTCAAGTATGACGGTCGAGATTCCATCCGTCGTAACCAGGTCACGCTTGGCCTGGCGGCGACCTTCTAGTCCCGCGCGAGATACCACATGGAAACGATCCTCCGCATGAAAACGCTGTTCTGCGCCTTGCTGGCGGCGATGTTCTTCTTCGCCGCCGGCGAGGCCGGTGCGGCCTCGTACAGCATCAACAAGGGCGACATGCTCTCCATCTATGTCTACCGCCAGGAAGACATGAATGTGAAGGTGCGCGTCGACGATTCCGGCTTCATCCGCTTCCCCATCGCGGGTCGCATCCAGGCCGTGGGCAAGACGCCCAGCCAGATCGAGGGCATCATCGCCGGCGCGCTGCGCCGCAACGGCTTTGAGCAGCCCGAAGTCGTGGTGTCCGTGGAATCTTTTGCCCCGCGCAAGGTCTATGTGCTGGGCGAGATCAACGGGCAGACGAACTTCACGCTTGACATCCCGCAGGGCGGCGAGATCACGGCCATGCAGGCCATCAGCCAGGCCGGCGGCCTGGCCCCCAGCGCCGACGTGACCAAGATTGTGGTGCGCCGCCTGGGAAGCAATGGCAATACCAGCATGATCTCCGTGCCTGCACGCGATATCATGAGCGGCAAAAATGTCGCTGACATCCTTCTGCAGCCTTCCGATACCGTGGTCGTGCCCAAGGCCAAGGCCATCTCGGTGCTCGGCACGGTCAAGAATCCCGGTGAGTTCTTTGCCACGCCGGAGAATCCCCTGACCGTGAGCCGCGCCATCGCGCTGGCCGGCGGCGTGGAACGTCCCAAGTCCCTGGCCAAGATACGCGTCACCCGCGGAGAAAAGTCCTTCCTGGTGAATATCCAGAAGCTGCTTGAGGAAGGCCTCCCCGGCGGTGACATGGAGCTGGAACCCGGCGACGTGGTCTACGTTCCGGAGACCCGCTGGTAAACGATGCTTGACGCCCACGATCATCTGCTGCCCGGCGTCGATGACGGGTCTCCTTCATGGGAAGTGACGCTCGCCATGGCACGCCAGGCAGCAGATGATGGCATAGACCACATCATCTGCACCCCCCATATCAATGCCGAGGTCGATGGGCTTGCCATGCTTGACCGGCATGCGGCCTTGCGTGACGAGCTTGAAGCACGCCTTGCAGATGCGGACCTTTCCATACGCCTGGAATGCGGCGCGGAGTGGATGCTCACGCCGGACCTCATCGATGTGGTCAGCAACCGGGGAAGGCTCGGCAAGAGCCGGGCGTTCCTCTATGAGCTTTCCCCCTTCATGCCGCTGGCGGCTGCCGGGGGCATCTTAAAAGATGCCAGGAAGGCAGGGCTCATCCCTGTGCTTGCGCATCCCGAGCGCTATCCTTCGGCAAGCGAGAAGGATATGCCTCTGCTGGGAGATTTCGCCGCGCGGGGCTGTTATCTGCAGATCACCGGCGGCAGCCTGCTCGGCGTGTTCGGCAAGGAAGTCCGCCGTCTGGCTGAGCGCATTGTGCAAAGCTTCCCGGACAGGGTCGTGCTTTCCAGCGACGCACACAATACCGGGGCGCGGGCGCCGCGTCTCAAGGCTGCTTATGCAGCCCTTGACGCCCTCAAGTCCGGACTGGGCCAGCAGGCCGCACAGCGTCTTGCTGCGCTTTGTTCTTCTGAATAAGGATATGCCATCATGGAAAACGCGGCCCCTGTGCGCGAAGACAGCGACATCATCGAAATAGACCTTTCCGTGCTCTTCAAGGCGGTGCTCACCCGCTGGAAGCTGTGTTTCTTCCTCTGTGCAGCCGTCATAGCTCTTGCGCTGACTTATTGCTATACCGCTACGCCCATCTTCGTTGCCAACTGCCGC
>CACZQM010000188.1 GCA_902783285.1 uncultured Desulfovibrio sp.
CCATGAAGCCGTGGGCGCGCATCCGTTCCCGCAGCAGGAAGATCACGCCCAGCACGAAGCTGACGCCGAAGGCCCCGTAGGCGATGATGGCCGTGGAGACGTGGAAGCCCAGCCAGTTGCTGCGCAGCGCGGGCATCAGCTCGTGGACCTCCTTGCTCTGCATGGCCGCGTAGCCGATGATCAGGAACGTCACCGGCGAGGCGAACGCCCCCAGCACCGGGAACCGGAACCGCAGAACGAAGATCAGGCTCACCAGGCACAGGCCCCAGGCGAAGGAGGTGGCGAATTCGTATTGGTTCGTCAGCGGCAGGCGTCCCGCCCCGATGCCGCGGCAGATGAGCGCCGCCGTGTGCAGGACGAGCCCGGCGGCCTGCAGGGCGATGGCCACCTTCGCCACGCCGTCCTTCTTCACCGCGATGAACGTGAAGTACAGCAGCATCGCCGCGAAGTAGAGCAGCATGACGATCGTGAAGAGTGTGTTCTCAACTTGAAGCATATTGGCCTCCTTGGCTATGAGTGAGGGGGAAGGGGAAGGGCCGGGAATCGGGAGCTGCGCCGCGGGCCCGGGACGCCTTACGCCTGCTTTTCCGTCTCCCCGCCGGCGTCCGTCCCGGCGGCATCGAGGAACCGTTCGCGGAATATCGCCCCGCCCTTCGGACAGCGGCCGTGGACAGTCCAGCTGCCGTCGTCCCGGCGGACGGCCCAGGCCTTCGCGGGCTGGAGGTAGAACGCCAGCAGCAGGCCCAGCAGGGTGACAAGGCCGCCCACCAGGGCGACGGGCGTGAAGCGGTCGCGCTTGACGGCGATCAGCGTGTAGCTCTGGGGCTCGGAGAAGGTGATGGTGTATTCGTCGATGGTCAGCGCCTCGTCCGCCATCAGCGCGTTCATGCCCAGCAGCTGCCCCTGGTAGTAGGCCGAATAGAGGTAGGCCGGTTTGTTCAGCTGGCCGGAGGCGGTGGACGGGCCGGCGCCGGGCACGAGCACGTAGTCCGGGTAGAAGGCGTTCAGGAACACCACCAGCTCCGGCTTGTCCGCGATGGGCAGGTATTCGCCGGCGCAGATCACCGCCTCCTGCAGCGGCTCGCCGTCCTTCAGCACGGTCACCTTCGCCGCCCAGCCGGTGGAGTTCTGGTAGAACTTCATGCCGAACAGCGTGGCCGGGTGGTTCACGCTGATCTCGGCGCTCTGGCTCGGCGCGCCTTCGGCGTTCATGTCGTAGACGGTGATGTCGGCGGTGTACTGCTCCACGGTGTCGTCCTCCCGCAGGGCCACGGTGAAGTCGTCGATCTGCAGCATGCGGCCGGTGTCGCCGATGGGCTTCACATCGCCGGGCACGCCGTAGACGGCGTACTGCTCCTGGGTCATCTGCCCCAGGCCGAAGCCCAGGATCAGCAGCAGTATGCCCAGGTGGCACACCCAGGCGCCCCAGAGCCCCGCCCGGTGCCGCGAGGCGAAGAGGGCCTCCCGGCCGTCCTCCGTCCGGCAGGCGGCGGGCCCGGGCATGTGCAGCCTCCGGAACACCGCCCGGGGGTCCGCGACGCCCTCGCAGGTCACGTCGCCCGCGGTCTTCAGCGCGCCGTCAGGCCGGCCCTCCGCCTTCGTGCGCCGGATCAGCTGGGGCAGCCGCGTCAGGTTGCACAGCGTCAGGTTCAGGCACAGGAAGCCGGTGATGGCGATGAACCAGGCGCTGTGGAAGGCGTCGTCCAGGTGCAGCGCCACGATCAGCGCCGCCGTGCGCTCGGAATAGCGCTGGGCGTACCATTCGTAGCTCTGCCCCTGGGTCACCAGGCTCCCAACGGAGCATGCCAGCGCCAGCACCACCAGCAGCAGGATGGCGAAGCGCATGGAGCAGAGGAATTTGTAGATTCTCTTCAGAACACTCATTTCGCGTCAAATAGTAGAGGCGCCGTTGCGGCGCCCCTGCAGGGTTTAAGGGTCGTTAGTTGTCCAGCAGCGCCATGGCCTCGTCGATCCTGGCGTCGGCGGTGTCCAGGCAGCGCATCGCCAGCTCGGAGTTGTGCGCGCCCTCGGAGTTCTCCACGTAGCAGAAGTCGAAGAACCACTGGGCCTCGCGGTGCAGCTTGCGCACGGCGTTCAGCTCATCCTCGCTCATGGTGCCGGCGGTGACGGCGTCGGCCAGCGCCGTCTTCATGGTGCTCAGCCGGTTGCCCACCTCCGTCTCCCGGGCGGTGACCCGGTCCTGGATGCCATGGACCACCTTCGCCATGTCGGTGTCGCCGTGGCAGGTGGCGCAGTTTTCAAGCAGCGTCTCGTTCTCCAGCGGGCTCACCAGCAGGTGGCTGTGGTACACGGTGCCGTCCTCGCTCATCTCCATGGGCATGTGGCAGTCCGCGCAGTTGAGCAGCGCGGCGTGCTTGCCGGACAGGTAGGTCTCCATCTCCGGGTGCTGGGCCTTGAGCAGGCGGGTGCCGGTGGATTCCTGGGTCCAGTCGGCGAAGTCGATGGAATCGTAGTAGGCCAGGATGGCCTCCGGGGCCATGAGTACACGCTGGAAGACGTGGCCCATACGGCCCGGCCCCATCCCCTGGCCAACTGCCTCACCTGCA
>CACZQM010000189.1 GCA_902783285.1 uncultured Desulfovibrio sp.
GCCCTCTGGCGCGTATGGGAGAACGCCAGGCAGAATCCGGACGAATGGGCGGCGCTCATGTACCGGGCATCGGAGACCGGCATCCTCAGCCGCGGGGACCTGGAGCTCGCCCGGCGCGAGACGCCGGAGGAAGTCTACGCCCAGGAATACGAATGCAGTTTCACGGCGGCCGTGCGCGGATCCTACTATGGCAGGATCCTGGAGGAGGCCGAAAAAGAGGGCCGCATCTGCGGCGTGCCGTACCAGCCGGGCTTCCCCGTGCATACGGCATGGGACCTGGGCTTCTCGGACTCGACCGCCATCTGGTTCGCCCAGGTGGTGGGGCGCGAGGTCCACGTCATCGACTTTTACCAGAGCAGCGGCGCCGGCCTCGATCACTACGTCGGCATCCTCAACGGGCGCGGCTACGTCTACGGGCAGCACCTTCTTCCGCATGACGCGGCGGCGTCCGAGCTGGGCACGGGCACGACGCGCCTGGAGACGCTGCGCCGCCTGGGCATCAGCGGGCGCGTGCTGCCTGCCGCCAAGGTCGATGACGGCATCAACGCCGTGCGCCTGCTCATCCCGCGCTGCTGGTTCGACGCGAAGAAGTGCGCTGCCGGGCTCGAAGCGCTGCGGCTCTACCAGCGGGAATGGGACGACAAGGCGCAGGACTTCCGGGCGCGGCCGCTCCATGACTGGACGTCCCATGCGGCGGACGCCTTCCGCTACCTCGCCGCCGGGCTGGACACGGCCCTCAGTTCCGGCTCCGGCTTCAAGCCCCTGCCGCGGCCGAAAAATCTGCGCGTCGTGTGATGTGCCGCAGTGGGCAGCGGGGTTATTGTTTTGGCAGGAGTGCGGCATGAAAACGCAAAATGTAGACAAGATAAGCAAGATCATCCTGCATTGCAGCGCCAACGGGCCAAACAGCAGGATAGGCGCCTATGAGATCCGCAAGTACCATACCCTGCCGGAGTCGCAGGGCGGGCGCGGCTGGGAAGACATCGGCTATCATTACGTCATAAAGCGTGACGGCACCGTGGAGCAGGGCCGCAAGCTGGAATACCAGGGCGCGCACTGTACCGGGCACAATGCCAACAGCATAGGCATTTGCCTTGTCGGCGGCGTGGACGTGAGCGGCCGCCCGCAGGACAATTTCACGCTCCTGCAGTTCGAGGCGCTGGCCATGATGCTGCGCACCATGCGCAAGCGCTGGCCTTCCGCGACCATCCATGGGCACAACGAGTTCGCCGACAAGGCCTGCCCCGTGTTCGACGTGCAGAAGTTCCTCGACGCCCACGGCATCGTCAAAGACCCGAACGTCCCGCCTTGGAATGCGAAGTCATGGCCGCATTTCAAACCTGCCGAGTTCACCATGTCCGGCTGCCCGCTGCTGTGGGGCGGCGGCGAGATGCCGCACGTCTGGCATGATACGCTGGACGCATTGGAGCGCCTGCGCGCCGCCTACGGCAAGCCGCTGGTCTTGGTGCGCACGGAATGGACGCCGGCAGTCCCTGCGCTTTCCTGCGATGTCAAAGTCCCTGCGGATGCCAGGGAGCGCTTTGGACGGCTGGCCATGGGGGCAGGATTCCACAGCGCCCGCAATGTGTCCCTTGGCGTGCGCGTCTATTTCGATGGTGAGGCGGCAAAATGAGCATCATGGAAAAGCAGATCGAGATCGAAGGCAATGCGCAGATGGTGGGCGAAGGCGTGCACTTTGAGCGCATCCGCCGTATCACCGGCTACCTCGTGGGCACGCTGGACCGCTTCAATGACGGCAAGCGCGCCGAGGAACGGGACCGCGTGAAGCACGCCAGCGTGAGGAAGGTGTGAGATGTTTCCCGGGCTGCCCGTAAGAGGCCCAAAACAGGGGGTAGAACTTAAGGCGGGCAGCAGCCCCCGTGCAGCCCACATAAAGCAGACGAGTCATGCGGGTGTCTGATACGGCTGCGCGGGGCCGGGGATTTTTGGAGGCAGGCATGGAGTGGAAGATAGCAGGCAGCGTGATCGTGGCGTTGGTGGTGGCGTGCGCGGTGCTTTACGTCATGCACCTCAATGACGCCGAGGAAAACGCCGCGCTCAAGACGGCGCTGGCCCAGCAGTCAGCCGTGCTGGCGGAAACGCAAAAGGAGCTCCAGCTCCGTGACACGGTGATCAAGCAGCGCGATGCGGAACTGGCAGAGCTGGAACGGAAGGCGGAACAGCAGGAGGGGAAGTATGCCCGGTTGGTGCGCGCGAACCGCGTGGTGCAGGAATGGGATGCTGTTGTTCTGCCTGATGACGTGTGCGGCTTGCTCAAAGGAAGTGCAGGTGCTTCGGATAGGGTCTCCGGAGACGCTGACGCAGGCGGTGGCCATCCCTGAATGGGAA
>CACZQM010000190.1 GCA_902783285.1 uncultured Desulfovibrio sp.
CTCTGCCTCGTTGAAGAGCATCAGCTGTTCCGGCGGATCTTGAAGCGCTTTTTTCTTTTCTGTTTTCCTGGCAAAAATCCATGCTTCCAGGAAGGCTGCTCTTTTCTTATAAAGCTCCTTTTCCTCTGTAAGCTGAAGGATCATCTTCTTCAGCGCATCAATGTCATTGGGTAGTTCTTTTGTGTTCATGCGTTACACTATACATCATAAACACAAATAAAATCAACTTTATATTGAAATCTTATACGCCAGTTCCTTGTGACCCGTCACCTGCATGGGGTTGAGACCGTCCAAAAGCCATCTCAATTCCCTTGAAGAAATTTTTTTGGCTTCAGACATGTCTTTTGGCCAGCTAAATCTTTGCTTCTCTAGCCGCTTTTGCCATAGGCAAAACCCGTTCACCTCCCAATATATGATCTTGATGATTTGGCGGGTCTTGCCGCAGAATACAAAATAGGATCCGGCATAGGCATTCATCCCCGAAATGGCAATCAATATGCTCAATCCATTGATCGCTTTCCGCATGTCCACATACCCAGGCATGATATATATGTCATGCTCAGGTACCAGCATGCAGGACCTCTAAAACCTTTGCAAGAACACTTGCATTGAAACATTCATCAATTTCCAGGACGGCGGTTCCTATGCGTAACCATATACCAGAATCAGCATGTTTCTCATCGTCATGGGCCACGATACGTACAAAGCTAAGTGGCGCTGAGGCTTCGTGACTTGCAGGATAGCTAGTTTGACTTCTCTCCTTCCGCCGATGATTACATATCGTTGAATACGGTATGTTGCTTCGTATGGAAAAATCTTTGATAGTAAGACCGCTTTCCTTCAATTCCTGCATGATAGCTGGCCAATTTCGTTCCGGGTATGCCATGATTTCGCTCCGTTATTTTGAAAAGGAGTATCATGGCCGTAGCTTTTGACAAGATGTAGCCGTTGAGACAGTTACAAAGATCTGAATCGCGCAGGGCGCGCTGGCCGTTCTGGTATTCCAGTATCCTGATCACGCCGCTGATGCGGCGGATGCTGTTCCAATCCGGATCTGCACCCTCTGGCAGGCCTGACGATGGATCCCTTTCAAAAAAAACATAGCCAGGCAAAAGAAGACGGCGTTCCCCGGATGCCCCGTTGCCTTGCCCTCCTTTCCAATGCTTAACGCGTGGGGCCAGGGTGGCATAGCCCATATCAGACAATCTTTGGATGACATGTCCTTCCTGTCCGGAGCGGCAGAAAAGGCAATAGGTGTTGGAGTCAGTCATGGGCACGCCTTCGGCATCGGGAGATATGCTCTCCCGCCAGGGCTGTTTATGTCAGGTGCTGGCTTGCCCTGCCGGCTATGGCCGGTCAAGGGGGCTCGGCGCCGTCCTGTCTGCTGTCAGAAGGTTGATGGATCCAGGCAGCAAGGCCTAAGCCACCTTGCTGCCCCTCTGCCGATGAAAAATTATCCCTTGGTCACGAGCTTCTTCCACCAGGGGCGGTGCTTCTTATGCTCGTTGCCATAGCCGTAGCTGTAATATTTGTACCCGTAGCCATAACCGTAGCCATAGCCGTAATACTTTTCGTTCTGCACGTCGGCGTTGTTCATCACCGTGCCCACGACGCGTGCGCCCACCGTATGCAAGGCGTCCATGGTGAGGGCGAGCTGCTTCTTTTCCGTCTTGAGCATGCGCACCACGACAAGGAAGCAGATGTCCGGCAGGGCCGCAAGGGTGCGGGAATCAGAAACGGCCAGCACGGGCGGGGCGTCCATGATGATGATGTCGTAACGGCGCAGGAGCTCATCAACAAGAGGCTTGAGCATCTCGCCGCTAAGGAGTTCTGCCGGGTTGGGCGGTACGGGTCCGGAAGCGAGGACGGAAAGGGGAAGGTCTTCAAAGGGGGCCGTGATGAGCCGGGAAATATCGGCAAGGGCGCAGTCTTCGGCCAGGATGTTGCTGAGCCCTTCCCCGGGCGTGTCTTCGTTGCGCAAAAGGCTGGAGAGGCGGTGCTTGCGCAGGTCGGCATCCAGCAGGAGCACGCGCTTGCCGGCGCGGGCGTACGTGATGGCCAGGTTGAAGGAGTTGAAGGACTTGCCATCGCCGCTGACGGAGGAAGTGACCGCGAGGATGCGGGCCTTCCTTCCGGACTCGGAAAGGCTGAGGGAGGTGCGCAGGGCACGGAAGGCTTCCGCCACCTGGCCCTGGGGTTCGTCATAAGAGGCATAGTCCACGCGGTCCTTGCCTTCCGCACGGGGGATGAAACCGAACACCGGCACGCCGGAGATATGTTCGATGTCCTCCCTGCGCTTGATGGTGGTGTCGAGCAGTTCGAGCACGACACACAAAAGCACGCTGAACATGCCGGCCGCCAGGGCCGAGATGACCATGACCTTGGGCTTTTGCGGATAGGCAGCCTTGTTGGGCGGCGTGGCGGGCACGATGATCTGGAAGGTGCCGCCGGAGCCGCTGTCCGCGCTGCGGGCGATCTTGAGCTCGTTGACGCGCTGCAGGACGAGCTGGTAGGCAGTTTCCGTGCCCTTCAGGTTGTCTTCCAGCAGCTTATACTCGTCGGCGATGCTGTCCAGCCCTTTTAATTCCTTAGTTGCAGCGGCGCGCTCGGCATCGATGATGCCGGCGCGGTTCCTGGCCTGCTCCAGCTTGGCCTGGGCAGAAATAAGGCTGTTTTCCGTTTCTTCGGCGATGGCCTTATCCATATCGTAGATGACGCTGCGCTGTACGGCCACGCTTTTGTGCGATGGTCCGAAGTCCTGCAACGTACGCAGGAGCGCGGCCTGAGCCTGGAGACGTGCCGTTTTGAATTGCGTAAGGGTAGGATTCTGTATGGCTTCGGGTATGCTGTCGAGCCGCAG
>CACZQM010000191.1 GCA_902783285.1 uncultured Desulfovibrio sp.
GGGACGCCGTTCAGCAGCGCGGAAAGTGAACATCCCCTTTTGCTGCCACTTTGTCAACAACTTTTTTAATGTTTTTTTATTTTTTTGTTCAATATATTGTATTGAATGGTTATTTTTTGCTCGACATCTCATTTCCATCAGCCCTGCCACATGCCGGACGACGCCAGGTCCCCAGGGTATATGGTCGCAAGGGCATCATTTGCCTTCTTGCGGCGCCCCGCCTTTTTATGGCAGAATAACTCCCCGCACGGGCCTCCCCTCACAGGACTCATGCCGGAACGCCCGTGCAGTGAGCTATCGTATGGACCGCAATATCGTTTTCGACCACGCCAGGGCGTCCCGCATAGGGCTGCCCGAAGCCGTCTTTTGCGAGGGCAAGCCGCATGATGCCCTGCAGGACCTGCTCCTGCACTTTGGAAAGAGTTCCGGCCGTCCCGTGCTCTTCACCAGGCTCAGCCCCGAACGTTTCTTTTCCATGCCGCCCGGCATACGGCAGGAATACGACTACCACGCCCTCTCGCGCACGGCGTTCGGCACGCGCATGCCGGACTGCCCCAAAGGGAGCGTGGCTGTCGTGTCCGCAGGCACATCCGACGGCTTTGTCACCTGGGAGGCCGCGCGCACGCTGCAATACCTGGGCATACGCCATACCGTTTTTGAAGACTGCGGCGTCGCCGGGCTGTGGAGGCTCACCGACCGGCTCGATGAGATCAACAGCTACAGTGCGGTCATCGTGGTCGCCGGGCTGGACGCGGCACTGGCCAGCGTACTGGGCGGGCTGACGCCCAAGCCCATTTTCGGCGTGCCCACATCCGTAGGCTACGGCGCCGCCCGCGGCGGAGAGACCGCCCTCTCGAGCATGCTGACCAGCTGCGCTCCGGGCATTGGAGTCATGAACATAGACAACGGCTACGGCGCGGCCTGCGCCGCGGCACGGGTGGTGCACCTGCTATGAACGATCACGGTCCCCGGGGATGCCTGCACGGCCATGCCCCTATCCAAGCCGATGCCAAAGCTCCGCTTCATGAAAAAAGCGTCCTGACGATACGCAGCCATTCAGGGCTTTCCGGCGACATGATGCTGGCCGGCCTCATCATCATGTCCGGGATCGGCAAGGAAGAGCTGGAGGCCCTGCTCAAGGCCATCATGCCGGAACTGGACGGCACCATAAGGCTCGTCCGCAAAGATATCGGCGGCATAGGAGGCTGGCATGCCCATGTCGGACTTCCCAGCCAGCACGCCCACAGGACGCTTGCCGACATCCTTGAGATGATCGCGGCAAGCGGCATGGATGAACGCTCCAGGGGCCTTGCCGCGGACGCCTTCACCCTTCTGGCGCGCGCGGAAGGCGCTGTGCATGGCATGCCGAAGGAAGACATCCACTTCCACGAAGTCGGCGCGCTGGACAGCATCCTGGACATCTGCCTGAACTGCGCCCTTTTTGTCCGGCTGGATCCCGGAGCCTTCATCGTGAGCCCGCTCCCCATGGCCGACGGGCACATCCACTGCGCCCATGGGATCATCCCCTCACCGGCCCCTGCCGTCCTGGAACTCCTGGACGGCGTTGCCGTCCGTCCCTTCGCCGGCAGCGGCGAGACCGTCACCCCCACGGCCCTGGCGCTGCTCAAAACGCTGGGCGCGCAGTTCGGACCGTGGCCTTCCATGAAGGTGGAAAAACACGCCCTGGTCTACGGCACGCGTGCATTTGACGGCGTAGCCAACGGCGCCGTCTTTGCCATCGGGCAGGCGCTGCCATGCAGATGAACTCTTCTCCGGCACGCTTGGACGCACAGCTTGGATCCCTGGAGCAGGCCCTCCGCGCGGCGGCTCCCGCAGGGCATTTCTCCCTCGCCTTCTCCGGCGGGCTGGACAGCAGGTTCCTGGCATACTGCGCAAAGCTTTTCGCGTTTTCCGTGAGGCTCCTGCACATCTCGGGCCCCCATGTCGCCGCGGAAGAAAGCCGTCATGCGCGGGACTGGGCCAGGGATCACGGATTCCCCTTTGCCGAGATCAGCATGGATCCGCTTTCCGTCCCGCTCGTGGCGGCAGGCGACAAGCGCCGCTGCTACGGCTGCAAGAGCGCTCTTTTTTCCCGCCTGTTGCGCGAGGCCGGGCGTCCGCTGTGCGACGGCACCAACGCTTCCGACGGTCTGGCGTACCGGCCGGGCGCCCAGGCCATCCGCGAGCTGGGGATACTCTCCCCCCTTGCCATGTGCGGGCTGACCAAGGCGGACATCCACAGGCTCGCCGAAAAAAGCGGCATGGACGACCCCTGGCAAAGGCCGCGTCCGTGCCTGCTCACGCGGCTCCCTTACGGCATGCAGCCGGAACGTTCCGTCCTCGAGATGCTCGACCGGGGCGAATCCGCTGTGAGACGCTCCCTTGGGCGCGCAGGACTGCCGCCCGTGGACTTCCGCCTCCGCCTGACCGCGCCGGGCAGGTTGGAACTGCATGTCCTCCTGGCAGATGAGCCGGTCTTCGCCATGCTGCCCTGGGACAGGCTGCAGGCAGACATCGCCGGGGCCGCCCCCGGGCTCCCGGTCCCGGAACTGGCCTTCCTGGAAACGCTTTCCGGCTATTACGATCACGGCATAGGCATATCCCGCGATAACCTTCAGCATCAGGAGCGACCATGACCCCATCAAAAGTCTACTTCACCGACATGCGCTGCGAGGTCGGAACGAGCCTGCTCACCAAGCTCGACCGGCTGATCCGCAAGGCGGGCATCGAGAGCATCGACTTCGCCAACAAATTCGTTGCCATCAAAATGCACTTCGGCGAGCCGGGGAACCTCTCCTTCCTCCGCCCCAATTTTGCCAGGGCCGTTGCCGACAGGGTGAAAAAGCTGGGCGGCAAGCCCTTCCTCACTGATTGCAACACCCTCTATGTAGGCCGGCGGAAAAATGCCCTTGAACACATGGAAGCCGCCTATGAAAATGGATTCTTCCCCATCGCCACAGGATGCCAGCTCATCATTGCCGACGGACTGAAGGGCACGGATGACGTGGAAGTCCCCCTGGGCGGGGGCACGGAATTCAAAAGCGCCTTTATCGGACGCGCCATCATGGATGCCGACATCATCATCTCGCTCACGCACTTCAAAGGCCATGAACTGGCCGGCTTTGGCGGCGCGATCAAGAACATCGGCATGGGCTCCGGCAGCCGCGCCGGGAAAATGGCCATGCACAGCAACGGCAAGCCCAATGTGGACCAGGAAAAATGCCGTTCCTGCCACACCTGCGCCCGCTACTGCGCCCAGGGAGCCATCTCCTTCGGCGAAAACAAAAAGGCCTTCATCGACCACGGCAAATGCGCCGGCTGCGGACGCTGCATCGGGACCTGCAACTTCGACGCCATCTTCAACGCGTACGACGCCGACAGCGGCATCCTCAACCGCCGCATGGCCGAATACACCAAGGCGGTGCTCCAGGGGCGCCCGAACTTCCATATCAACATCGTCAACCAGGTATCGCCCAACTGCGACTGCCATGGCGAAAATGATGCCGCCATCGTTCCCGACATCGGCATGTTCGCCAGCTTTGACCCTGTCGCCCTCGACAAGGCCTGCATCGATGCCGTGAACGCAGCGCCTGTCATCGCCTCCAGCGAACTGGGACGGTGCGGACACGGGCATCACGACCATTTCACCGACGTCCATCCCTCTACTGACTGGCGCTCCCAGATAGCCCATGGCGAAAAGATCGGGCTTGGCTGCAGCGCGTATGAGCTCATCACCCTCTGACGGGCAGCCAGCATCACCTTAAGACCAGGAGCTCTTCATGCGCAGGAGCGAAAGAGAAGTCACCGACCCCGCATTCATGCGGGCGGTGCTGGAAGAAGCGGGCGAACTGTATGTGTCCCTGAACACGGATGGCGCGCCGTATATGTTCTGCGTCAACCACTTTTTCCATGAAGGGGAGATCTACTTCCACTGTGCGCCGGAAGGACGCAAGATCGATCTGCTGCGCCGTGATCCCCGGGCGGGATTCTTCACGGCTACGGACATCAGGGTGGAAGGGACGACCACGCGCTACCGCTCCGTGTACGGGACGGGCACGCTGGAGCCAGTCGAGGACAGCGGCCTCAAGGCGGCAGCGCTCAGGTCGCTCGCCAAAAAATACCGGGCCCCGTGCAAGTTCCCTGTTTCGGAGGCCAAATTTGCAGCGACCATGCTGATACGCATCCGCGTCGACAGCATGACGTGCAAGTTCTCCCGCCCGGGCGAGGGGCCGCGCCCCGTGCCGCATTATGCAGAATGAATGGCCAGGAAAACCAAAGGAGCGCGCCATGGAACGTGCCGTCATCCTCTCCCTTGCGCTTGCAGCGGTCCTGTGCTCTGCGGGGCCTTCGCGGGCGGAAGGCGACCTCTATTCCCGGGAATTCCGCGTCTGCATGGATAAAAGCGGCGGCACGGCCACAGACATGCTGGACTGCATCCATCAGGAACACGTGCGGCAGGACAGGCTGCTCAACGCCAACTACAAAAAGGCCATGGACGCCATAGGGAAGGTCCATGGCAAAACCGGGCAGCGCGGACTGAAGGATGCCGAGGTCGCATGGCTCCAATGGCGCGATCTCGACCTTCCCCTGTTCCAGTATGCCGGCGGCGGCACCTTCTCGCAGCTGCGCGCAGCGGAGGACCTCCTGGAAAAGACGGCCCGCCGCGCCCGGTTCCTCGGCGACCTTGCCGGCATGGTCCAGTAGCGGCGCCGTGCGGGAGCCGCCGCTTCAGCCCCGGGACCTCCCGGGGCCGCAGGGCCTGCGCCTGCGCACGCGGAACGCGGCCGTGCGCCTGCCCGGGAGCGCACGCCCTGGGAATGCTTCGCCGGCAGGGGCAGGCACGGCCTTCTTGTGTGCCGGCTTCCCGCCGTCCTTCATGCTGATCTTGTGGTAGATATATACGGCGATGGGCACGCCCAGGAGCATGCCCCACATCCCCATGATGGTGTGCGCGATATAAAGGATGATGATGGTCACCACCGGATTGATGTGCATCACGGAAGAAACGATGCGCGGATTGAGCACGTAGGCTTCCAGAAGGTGGATGGCCACGATGAGCAGCACCGCCCACAGGCCCAGTTCCATCCCCCCGCTGTTGACGGCCATGAGCACCACGGGCACGGAGGAGATGAACACGCCCAGCACGGGGATGAGCCCGCAGATGAAAACGATGGTGCACAGCAGCACCACGGCCTTGACGCCAAGCACGCAAAGCCCGATGGCCGTGAGCGTGGTGTTGACAGCCGATACGATGAGCTGCGCGCGGAAATTCTCGCCCACCACGCGCGCAAAGAGCGCCACGCTTTTGGAGACCTCGTGCAGCGCCCCAGACAGCCTGGTGAAGCGCAGGTTGCGTGCGCTCTGCGCAAGGCGCGGCAGATCGAGCATGATGAGGAAGCTGAAGAGCATGGCGATGAACAGCCAGCTGACGTAGTGCAGCCCGCCTTCCAGGATGCCGCGTGCGATCCCCCACCCCTTCATGGCGGCAAGCTCGGGCGTGAGCACGTGGCGGGCCTGTTCTATCATGGGGGCGATGAGCTCGTTGTCGCCCAGCTTGGCATCGATCCAGGCATTGACCGTATGCAGGCTCGAAGGCAGCTGTTCGGTGAAGCTCATGGCTTCTGAGAAAAGGCGGGGGGGGATGAAGCGGATGAACGCTGCCACCAAGACCAGCAGGGCTGCAAAGATGCCCACGATGATCACCCTGCGGTTCAGATGGAGCATGCGGCGCAGGGAATGGCTGATGCTGGAGGCGATGAAGCACATGATATAGGTGATGAACAGCAGGCCGAAGAGGCTCCTGAACACATAGAGCAGCGCTGCGAAGGCGGCCCATATCATGTATGTCCTGTTGACGCGCAGGAATTCCGAAATGCTGAACACGCGTTTCCCCCGCCTGTTTGCTGGATGCCCGGCGCGCACGGGGCGCCAGGCAGGATGCTCCCATTGTAGGCTCTTGGCCAGAGATGTCCAGTGCTGCACATGGCCCGCACGACCACCTGGCGAGCCGTCCCTGCCGGCAGTAAAAAATGCGCCATGCGGAAATAGCTCTTGACGTTCCTCCCTCGGCATGTTTCCCTGTTGGGAAGCCGCTCCTGCGGCTTGTTTCTTCTTTACCATGCGCGCGCATCATCAAGCGCGCTGTCTGCCAGGCTTGCCGGGCAAAAGGGATCATTATGGCATTCATTCAATCTTTCCATGGTATTATCCGTGCTTACAACAGCGTGAGCCTCATCGTGCGCATCGTCATCGGCATCATTGCCGGCACAGCCCTGGCCTTTCTAACGCCTGGTGCTTCGTGGATCGGGATATTCGGCGAGTTTTTCGTCGGGGCATTGAAAGCCATCGCCCCGTTCCTCGTCTTCGTGCTGGTCACCAGCGCGCTCTGCCAGGGCGGGGGTGCGCTGGACAAACGCTTCGGCACCGTGATCTTCTTCTATCTGGCCACGACCGTCATCGCCTCGGCGACCGCCGTGCTGGCCAGCACGCTCTTCCCGCAGACCCTGGCGCTCAATGTCACGGCTGCCCACGGTGCGGCCCCCTCGGGGATAGCCGAGGTCATGCACTCGCTGCTGCGCGACATGATCGCCAACCCCCTGATCCTGCTCATCAACGGCAAGTACATCGGCATACTGTTCTGGGCCGTGGTCTTTGGCTTCGCCCTCAAATGCACCGCCTCCGAGGCGACGAAGACCGTGCTGCGCAACGTCTCCGACGCCGCATCCCAGGCCGTGCGCTGGATCATCAACTGCGCGCCCTTCGGCATCATGGGTCTGGTGTTCGATTCCGTCTCGTCCTACGGCGTCGAGATCTTCACCACCTATGGCAAGCTGGTTTTGCAGCTCGTCGGCTGCATGCTCTTCGTCGCCCTCATCGTCAATCCGCTCTTTGTCGCGGTCACCCTGCGCCGCAACCCCTACCCGCTGGTGTGGCGCTGCATACGTGAAAGCGGCGTGACGGCCTTCTTCACCCGCAGTTCCGCCGCCAACATCCCCGTGAACATGGCCCTGTGCGAAAAACTGGGCCTGGACAAGGAGATGTATTCCGTTTCCATCCCCCTGGGGGCGACCATCAACATGAACGGCGCGGCCGTGACCATCGCCGTGATGACGCTGGCCTGCGTGCATACGCTCGGGCTGCCCGTCTCCCTGCCCACGGCGCTCATACTGAGCGTGCTCTCGGCCCTGGCAGCCTGCGGCGCCTCCGGCGTGGCCGGCGGTTCGCTGCTGCTCATCCCCATGTCCTGCTCGCTTTTCGGCATCTCCAACGACGTGGCCATGCAAGTGGTGGGCGTGGGCTTCATCATCGGCGTCATCCAGGACAGCGTGGAGACCGCGCTCAACTCTTCTGCCGACGCCCTGTTCACCGCCACGGCAGAATTTTACCAGTGGGAGAAGGAAGGCAAGCCCCTGCCTGCCTCCGTGTTCGGGGGATAGTCCCGCCGATGCCGCGCTGCAGGGACGGGCGGCCCGCAGCGGCAGGATGTGGATGGTCCCGCCCCGGCAACGATGTTTGGAGGTCTTTCCATGATCCAGGTCCCGCAGGGTTTCAGGCTGGCAGCCGCCAACGCCGACTTCAGGGGGAAGAAGCTCAAGCGCAACGACCTCTGCCTTGTCCTGAGCGATGTCCCGGCCAACGCCGCCGGCGTGTTCACCACGAACCTGTTCAAGGCTGCGCCGGTGCTGATCTCCCAGGAACACCTTGCCTCAGGCGCCCCGATGCGCGGCGTGCTCATCAATTCCGGGCAGGCCAATGCCTGCACGGGCGATAAAGGGCTTGAAGACTGCCGCGCTTCGCTGGACATGGTCGCCCGCGCACTGTGCGGCCAGGGAACGGACATCGGGGCGGAAACGCTGCTCCCCGCATCCACGGGGGTCATCGGCGCGCACATGGACATGGAAAAGTGGCGTGCTGCCATGCCGGCGCTGACAGGATCCCTCGGCAGCATCGACCTGGAAGGCCTTGCCCGGGCCATGATGACGACAGACGCCTTCCCCAAAATGGCCGGTGCCGTGCTGGAGCTGGAAAACGGATGCGTGCGGCTTGCCGGCGTGGCCAAGGGCGCCGGCATGATCTGCCCCAACATGGCCACCATGCTGGCTCTTGTGATGTGCGACGCAGCCGTCCCTGCCGGCATGTGGCGGGCCATGTTCCGCCGGGCGGCCGACGCCACGTTCAACCGCGTGTCCGTGGACGGTGACACCTCGACGAACGATTCCCTGTTCGGGCTGGCCAACGGCGCTTCAGGCGTATCCGTGCGCGACGGCGACCTGCCCAGGCTCGAAAAGGCGCTCACCGACGTCCTGGGGCAGCTTGCCTACATGCTGGTCAAGGATGGCGAAGGGGCGACCAAAGTCATGCACATCCATGTGAGCGGCGCCAAAAACGATGCCGAAGCCGAAAAAGTGGCGCGCGCCGTGGGCCATTCGCAGCTGGTGAAGACCGCCATGTTCGGGCGGGACCCCAACTGGGGGCGCATCGTGGCCGCTGCGGGGCGGTCGGGAGCGGATTTCGACCCCATGGAACTCAAAGTCACGCTCTGCGGCGTGGAATTGTTCAGCGGCGGACGCCCCTCCGACCTGGACTTCGACGCGCTGCTGGAAAAGCCGCTGGAAAACGTGGACATCCCCCTGGAGATCTCGCTTGGCAGCGGAACGGGCAAGGCCCGGCTGCTGGCTTCGGACCTTTCCACCGGCTACGTAACCTTAAATTCCGATTACCGCTCGTGAGAAAGCGGCCGCGACCATGGTCATAGGAGTCCTCACCGTAGAATACGCCCTCCACGGCAATGATTCGCTCAAGGGCAAAAGACGCGTGGCCAACAGCCTCAAGCAAAAAGTCCGCAACACCTTCAACGTCGCCATTGCCGAAGCCGGGACCGAAGAATCCCTGTGCAGGCTGCGCCTGCAGGTCGTTTCCATCAGCAACAGCGAAAGGCACATGCAGTCCCGCATGGACAAATGCCTGCTGATGATGGAGGCCGTGTGCGAAGAAGAAATGACGTACAGCAACCTTGAATTCTTTTATGATGACTGACCATCCCGTTCCTGCCGCCGTCATGTCCGCCCTGCGCGATGCGAGGCGCGTGCTCATCGCTTCGCATCTGCGTCCTGACGGCGATGCCATGGGCTCCTGCCTTGCGCTGGCATGGACCCTGCGCTCGATGGGGACAGAAGCCCTTGTCTACAACGGCGACGGGATGCCCCCGTTCCTGGGCTTCCTCCCCCTGCCCTGCCCCGTCCTGGACGACCTGGAAAAGCTCCCCGGCGATCCCGACCTCATCGCTGTGCTGGACTGCGGGGAAGCATCGCGGGCTGGCGATGCGCTGCTCCCCCTGCTGGACCGCATCTCCTCGGTCAATATCGACCACCACCTGGGCAATCCGCTTTTCGGCACTGCCGGCAACTGGGTGGATCCCGCCATGTCCTCCGCGGGGGAGATGGCAGCGCTCATTGCCAAAGCCGCAGGAGTGCCCTTGTCCGGCGCCCTGGCGCAGGCCCTTTATGTGGCCATCGCCACGGACACGGGGAACTTCACGCATGGCAACACGACGCCCCGCTCGCTGCGCCTGACTGCCGAGATGCGCGAGGGAGGACTGGATATCAGCCGGCTGCATGCCCTGCTGGAAAACCAGTGGGGGGAAGCAAGATTCCGCCTGTGGGGGCGGCTGATGAGCGATACCCGCATCCTGGACGGGGGCAGGCTCGCCGCCGCCCTCGTCACGCTGGATGCGCTGCGGGGATGCGGCGCATCCAGGGACGATGCCGAAGGCTTCGTGGACCAGCTGCGGCGGCTTGCCGGCGTGCGCGTGGCCCTGCTGCTCAAGGAAGAGGAAAAGGAAGGCGCCCTGCATACCAAGGCCAGCCTGCGGTCTTCCGGCACAGACGACGTGCGCGCCGTGGCCGTGCAGTTCGGCGGCGGGGGGCACCGCAATGCCGCCGGCGCAGAACTCCCCCTCGATGCCGGGGGCGCTCTGGCTGCGCTGCTTCCCTCCATACGCCTCATATGGGAACAAAACGGGCAGGACGCCTGACTTTTTGCACCGGAACTGCTTGTACCGTTATGCACGTGGGTTGACGTATGCCCGCGTCGATGTCACAAGGGAAAAAATCGCAGAGGCATCGCGGCAGGCATGGGCCGCATGCGTGAACCTAAAAATTTCCCTGTGCGCTGGCACAGAGGGAGGAGATCATGTTTCACGGAACGATCACAGCGCTGCTGACGCCCTTCAAAAACGGCACCATCGACGAGGAAGCCTACCGCGCACATATCGAATGGCAGATCGAACAGGGCGTGAACGGTGTCGTGCCCTGCGGCACCACCGGAGAATCCGCCACCATGTCCCACAGCGAACATGAATCCGCCATCCGCATCTGCATCGACCAGGTCAAGGGCAGGGTCCCGGTCATCGCAGGCGCGGGGTCCAACAACACCAGCGAAGCGATCAGCCTCACCCGGTTCGCCAAGAATGCCGGGGCCGACGCCGCGCTGCTCATCTCGCCCTATTACAACAAGCCCACGCAGGAGGGCATCTTCCGGCACTTCAAGGCCGTCAACGACGAAGTCGCCCTCCCCCTGTTCGTCTACAACGTGCCCGGGCGCACAGGCTCCAACGTGCTGCCGGCCACCCAGGCCCGCATGGCAAGGGAATTGCCGCACGTCATCGGCTGCAAGGAAGCCACCGCCAACCTCGTGCAGATCTCCAACATCCTTGAGCAGTGCCCGGAAAAATACATCCTGCTCTCGGGCGATGATTTCACCGTGCTGCCCACCTACGCTGTGGGAGGCAAGGGCGTCATCTCCGTGACAGCCAATGTGCTGCCGGCCCTGATGTCTTCGCTCACCGCGGCCTGCGAACGCGGCGACTACGCCGAGGCCCGCCGCCTCCATTTCCGCCTGGAACCCATGAACCGCGCCATGTTTGCGGAAAGCAACCCCATCCCCTGCAAAACGGCGCTCTCCCTCATGGGCCGCATGACCGGCGAGATGCGCCTGCCGCTTTGCCAGGCCTCGGAAAGCACCGTGGACCTGCTGCGCACATTGCTGGCGCAGTATGGCTGCTTTGCCTGAATCCCCCTTTCCTGAGACTGCTGCAGCCCGCCGTGCGCATCGCGCCTGGCGGGCTTTTCCGTCTGTCCCCCAGGAGCATGCCGCCGTGCGCCCCTTGACAAGATGGTGAACGAAACCTAGCTTTTCTCCACCACTCATCCCCGAGGAATACCATGCAATACAGCCGCGAAGAAGACCTGAAGAAATTCAGCAGCCTCCCCATAGAATGGGATCTCGACCCTGCGGACGCCGTCACCCTGTATCTGGAATGGGGCAACAACGACTGGCATGCCGAACATCCTCCCGTGCGGTCCAAAGACGATTTCGCCTACTACTTCGTCCTGGACAACTGGGCGCAGCCCCCCATGCTGCGCCTGGTCATGCGCAATTCCGAAGCCACGGAAGACCTGTGGCTCATGCCCCTGCCCGAAGAACTCCGCGCCAGCATGGAAGAGGAGTTCGGGGCCCTCAAAGGCGTGTTCATGCCCTCGGAATCCATGAAGGAATGGCTGCGGAGCAGGGTCCACGCATCCTAGCCGCTCCCGCCAAGCCCTAAACGCTTGCTTATGGCAGGAAACTGGGGTATCATATCTCTCTTGAAGTTTTGCGAGAGTGGCGAAATCGGCATACGCACTGGATTTAGGATCCAGCGGAGCAATCCTTGAGAGTTCAAGCCTCTCCTCTCGCACCACGCAGCATACGACCGCCGATCACCGGGCGGATCCATTCATAAGGAGTTCCACCGTCATGTCCTACAGCATCGAAGTTGTTTCCCCTGTCGCACGCAAGATCAGCGTGTCCGTCCCCGCCGAAGAAGTGAATGCCGCGCTCAGCGCTGCTGCCAAGGCTGTGGGCGCCAACGTCACCCTCCCCGGATTCCGCAAGGGCAAGGCTCCTGCAGCCGTCATCGAAAAACGGCTCACGGCCGAAGTGTATGCGCGCGCTTCCGAATCGATGGTCAACAAGCAGGTGGAGGAGATCCTCGGCAAGGAAAATCTCAAGCCGCTCTCCAAGATGGACTTTGACGGCGACCCCATCGCCCGCGGCAAGGACCTCAATTTCTCATTCTCGTTCGAGACCCTGCCCGAGATCGCCCTGCCCGAGGACCTCTCCGCCCTGAGCGTGGCCATGGGCCCCACCGAGGCCACTGCGGAAGACGTGGAGGAATTTGCCATGGGCATCCGCAGGCGCTTTGCCACGCTTGAAGACGTCCAGGAACAGCGCCTGCCGGAAAATGGCGAGATCGTGACCATCGACGTCGACGGAGAAGTGGAAGGCAAGCCGGTCGAAGGCATGAAAGTGCGCGAATACAGCATCCAGCTCACCGAACCGCAGGAAGGAAAGCAGTTCTCCGAACTGGACAACATCATCCGCAGGCTCCGCCCCGGCGAAGAAGGCGACGGCTCCATGCCCTGCCCTGACGACCATCCCGATCCTTCCCTGCGCGGAAAGACGGCCGACCTGCATGTCAAGCTGCACAAGATCCAGAAGCAGATCCTTCCCGAACTCGACGAAGAATTTGCCAAGAAGGCCGGCTTCAAAGATGTGGAAGCCCTGAATAAGGCGCTTTCCGAACAGGCTGCCCATGCCAAGGCGTCTTCCGCCCGTTCCGAGGCCGAACAGGCCCTTCTGGATTCCTGCCTGGAAGGCCTGGAATTCCCGCTTCCCGAGACCGTGGTCACGGCACAGCAGGCCGAATACGAGAACGAGCTCCGCGGATACCTTCAGCAGCAGGGCCTGGAAAAGAACGCCATCGAAGACAGCCTGAAGACCATGCACGAAGAAACGAGGAAGCAGGGCGAAGAACGCGCCCGCGCCTTCGTCTTCCTTGCAGCGCTCGCCCAGCGCGAAAAGCTCACCGTGAGCCCGCAGGAACTCGACTACCAGATCATGCGCATGGCTTCCCAGTACGGGGAAGACTTCCGCAAGCTCCGCGACGCGCTCTACAGCAACGGAGCCGTTGCCGACATCCGTGAGCGCATGCTCAACCAGAAAGCCCTGGCCCTCATGTTCGACAAGGCGCAGAAGACGGCCAAAGAAGCCAGCGCCAACTGATCCAGCTGAAAACACTCCGTGTCCCCGGGGCTCCGGGGACACGTCCATTAAAGGAGCCATCGTGACGACCATCCCCTTTGTCATCGAGAACACCGGACGCGGCGAGCGCTCTTACGACATCTACTCCCGCCTGCTCAAAGACCGCATCGTGCTCCTGTGCGACGAAGTCAATGATGCCACGGCATCGCTGATCTGCGCGCAGCTGCTCTTCCTTGAATCCCAGGATCCGGACAAGGAGATCAGCATGTACATCAACAGCCCCGGAGGCTCGGTGACTGCCGGCATGGCCATATACGACACCATGCAATTCATCGCTTCGCCCGTCTCCACCCTCTGCATCGGCCAGGCGGCCAGCATGGGCGCTTTCCTCCTGGCAGGCGGCGAGAAAGGGCTGCGCTATTCCCTGCCCAACAGCAGGATCATGATCCACCAGCCTTCGTCCGGCTACCAGGGGCAGATCACGGACCTTGACATCCATGTCAGGGAGGGGCAGCGCCTCAAAAAGCTGTTGAACTCCATACTCGCCAGGAACACGGGCAGCACTCCCGCAAAGATCACCGCTGCCACGGAACGCGACAATTTCCTTTCTGCCGAAGAAGCGCTGAGATTCGGCATCATCGACCGCATCCTCACTTCTCGCAAGGATATCGCGTAGGCAGGCCCCCATGCGCACTCAAGCAAATGAACCCCATTGCTCTTTCTGCGGGCGGCCCCTGTCCCAGGTGAACAATTTCGTCTCGCAGGGCGACGCCAACATCTGCGACCTCTGCGTGGCCGCATGCGCCCGCCTCATGGAAAGCGCGGGACAGGATGAAGCGCGCGGGGGATCCCCCGAAGCCCCGCAAAGCCTGCCCACGCCCAAGGAGATCAAGGCCAGGCTCGATGAATACGTCATCGGACAGGACAAGGCGAAAAAGATCCTTTCCGTGGCCGTTTACAACCATTACAAGCGGGTCTTCCACAAGGACAAGCTCGAAGGCGTGGAGCTGGAAAAAAGCAACATCCTCCTGCTTGGCCCCTCCGGCAGCGGCAAGACGCTGCTCGCCCGCACCCTGGCGCGCATCCTCAACGTCCCCTTTGCCATCGCTGATGCGACCACGCTCACAGAGGCCGGCTACGTGGGTGAAGACGTGGAGAACATCCTTGTCCAGCTCCTGCAGAACGCCGACTACGACCTTGAAGCAGCCTGCAAGGGGATCATCTACATCGATGAGATCGACAAGATCTCCCGCAAGGCGGACGGCCCGTCCATCACCAGGGACGTTTCCGGCGAAGGCGTGCAGCAGGCGCTTTTAAAGATCATCGAAGGGACGATGGCCAACATTCCCCCCAAGGGAGGGCGCAAGCATCCGCAGCAGGAGTTCATCCGCATGGACACGTCGGACATCCTGTTCATCGTCGGCGGAGCGTTCATCGGCCTGGAAAAGATCGTGGAGCAGCGCACGCGCGGCACCAGCATGGGATTCGGCGCGCACATCGACCCCAAAAAGGACCAGAGCCTGAGCGAACTGCTGGATAAGATCGTGCCTACCGACCTCGTGCAGTTCGGGCTCATCCCCGAATTCATCGGGCGCATCGCCGTCATCACCCATGTCGAAGAACTGGGCGTCGACGACCTGGTCAGGGTGCTGAAGGAACCGAAGAACTCCCTGGTCAGGCAGTATCAGAAGCTTTTCAGCCTCGACGGCGTCGACCTGGAATTTGATGAAGATGCGCTCCGCGCGGTCGCCGAAAAGGCCATCGGCAACAAGACCGGGGCCCGCGGGCTCCGCAGCGTGCTCGAGCATGTGATGCTGGACATCATGTTCGACATGCCCGGCAAAAGCGACCACGGGAAATGCCGCATCACCCGGTCCGTCATCGAGGAAACGTCCCCGCCGGTATTTTCCTGAACCCGTCTTCCCGCCCTCCCGCCGGCAGCCACGGGCAGCCTGGCGGAAGGGCTTTCCCCTTTAAAACGGCGCCCCGCACCCATCCTGTATCATGCAAGGAAATGTTATGGAGCAAACCGAGATCCTCATGGCAGAATCCCCTCTTGAACTTCCGATCCTGCCATTGCGCGAAGTGGTCATGTTCCCCCGCACCCTGATGACCTTCCATGTCGGCAGGCCTGCCTCGGTCAGCGCCATCAGCAGCGCTGTTTCCGAATACGGCCGCCTCATCTTCCTCATCGCGCAGAAGGATTCCTCCATCGAACGTCCTGCCCCCGGCGACCTGTACGGCATAGGCGTCGTGAGCCGCATCCAGAACGCAGAACGCCAGAGCGACGGGACCTTCAGGATCCTGTGCGACGGCATGTACCGCGCGTCATGGTCCCCGGTCTCAGCCAATTCGCCTTTCGGGGACCGGGCCTTCCCCAGGCTGATCACTGCCCGCCTTGAGGAGCCCCTGGAAGAAGACCAGGACATCCCCGCCCTCGTCGAGGCTTTCCGCGACGCCCTGGGAGACGTCAGCAGGCAGAGCAGGCGCATCTCTCCCGAACAGCTTTCCGCTTTTTCACTCATCCAGGATCCCGGCGCCCTTGCCGACGCCGCAGCGCCGTCGCTCAAGGCGACCTGCCAGCAAAAACAGGAGCTCCTTGAGATCCTGGACAGAGGACGCCGCCTGCGGATGGCCTACAACATGCTGGGCGGGGAACTCGTGGCTTCAGGGCTCGACAAGACCATAAAGAACCGCGTCAAGGAACAGATGGAGCAAAACCAGAAGGAATATTACCTGACGGAGCAGCTCAAGGCCATCAACATCGAACTGGGGCACGGAGACATCCAGGTCGAGCACACGGAGATCGAGGAAAAGCTCAAGAAAAAAAACATGCCTGAAGAGGCGCGTGCCCAGGCGCTCCGCGAACTGCACAAGCTCAATCAGATGCCTCCCGGCACGTCCGAATACATCGTCGTCCGCAATTACATCGACTGGATACTCGATCTTCCGTGGAACGAGCTCAAGCCCATCGACATAGACCTCGCCCGGGCCAGGACCCTGCTGGACAACGGGCATTACGGACTGGAAAAGCCCAAGGAGCGCATCCTGGAATATCTCGCCGTGCAAAAGCTTTCCGGCGGACTGAAAGGCCCCATACTCTGCCTTGTCGGCCCTCCCGGCGTGGGAAAGACGTCGCTCGCCCGGTCCATTGCCGAGGCCACGGGACGGGAATTCGTACGCATCTCCCTGGGCGGCGTGCGCGATGAAGCCGAGATCCGCGGCCACAGGCGCACGTACATCGGCGCCCTTCCCGGAAAGATCCTCATGGCCCTCAAGCGCGCCAGGTACAACAATCCCCTGTTCTGCCTCGACGAGATCGACAAGATGACGGTGGACTTCAGGGGGGATCCGGCCTCCGCCCTGCTGGAAGTCCTTGACCCGGAACAGAACGCCACCTTCAACGACCATTACATCGACCTGGACTACGACCTTTCGCAGGTGTTCTTCATCACCACGGCCAACTCCGCGCAAAACATACCGTCTGCCTTGTTCGACAGGATGGAGATCCTTGAGCTCCCCAGCTACCTCGAAGGGGAGAAGCTCCATATCGCGCGCGAATTCCTCCTTCCGCGGCAATGGAAGCAGCATGGCCTGCTCCCGTCGAACATGGAGATCGGGGACGAGGCCATCAAAGAGATCATCCGCTCATGGACGCACGAATCCGGGGTGAGGGATCTGGAACGGCAGATCGCGGCATTGTGCCGGAAAACCGCCATCCGCATCGTGGAGGACGGCTCCCCGGAAAACGCCTGCATACGCATCACAAGCGACGACCTGGAAACATATCTCGGCGTGCGCAAGTACCATGACGACGAACGCGAAACGAGCGCCCTGACAGGCGTCGCCGCCGGGCTCGCCTATACCGGGGCCGGAGGGAGCCTGCTGTACATCGAAAGCACCGTCATGCCCGGCAGCGGCAAGCTCCAGGTCACGGGCAAGCTGGGTGACGTGATGAAAGAATCCGCCCATGCCGCCCTCTCGTACATCCGTTCCCGGTCCAGCCGCCTGGGGTTGAGGCCGGACTTTTACAAGGACGTGGACATCCACGTCCACGTTCCCGAGGGGGCCGTTCCCAAAGACGGCCCATCTGCAGGCATTACGCTGGCCACATCCCTGGCGTCGGCCCTGCTGGGCATCCCTGTAAAGAGCGATGTCTGCATGACCGGAGAACTGACGCTGCGGGGCCGCGTCCTGCCCATCGGCGGATTGCGGGAAAAACTTCTCGCCGCCCAGCGGACAGGCATGAAGACCGTGCTCCTGCCCGACGGCAACCGCAAAGACCTCTCTGAAGTCCCGGACGAGATCGTCAGTTCCCTTGACATCCATTTCGTCAGCGAAGCCGACAACGTGCTCACCCTGGCCATGGATGCCCCTGCAGAGGATATCTTTTCCGGAGAAGCCTCCGAAGCGCTCCTGCGTTCCCTGCGTGTCCCGCGGACCCTGGGAGGGGACCTCAACGGAGCCGTGCTCTGATCGTCCGGCATGGCAGCGCTCTTCACCACCGTTTTCCTGGCCCTTGCCATTTCCGCCCTCTGCTCGATGCTGGAGGCGATGCTCTACTCCATCCCCTGGACCACGCTGGAGAACATGCGGAGATCCGGCTCACGCTCCGGCCAGGCCCTCCACGCCATGCGCTGCAGGGTGGCACAGCCCATCTCCGCCATCCTCACGCTGAACACCATAGCCAATACGGCGGGTGCGTCTCTTGCCGGAGCGCTTGCGGCAGCCAGCCTCGGCCCTTCCTCCCTGCCGCTGTTCGCGGCCATTTTCACTGCGCTGGTGCTGATCTTCGGCGAGATCATCCCCAAGACCCTGGGCGTCGCCTACCCGGGTCCCATAGGGAAGGCGCTCGCCCTGCCGCTGCTGATCCTCACAAAGATCATGCTGCCCTTCACATGGCTGTCCGGCCAGGTGACGAAGCTCTTCACCCCGAAGGAGATCGCTCCGGACGCCACCGAGGACGACATCAACGCCATGGCCAGGCTTTCCCGCGAGGCAGGATCCATCCAGCTTTACGAGGAGAATTTCATCCGCAACGTGCTGGAACTCGACCGGAAGCGCGTGCATGACGTCATGACTCCGCGCACGGTCGTCTTTTCCCTTTCCGAAGAGCACACGCTGGAGCAGGCCCATATCGAACCGGCCTTCTGGAATTTCAGCCGCATCCCCATCTACGCCGAAGACAACGAGGACATCGTCGGCTACGTGCTCCGCCGCGATGTCCTCAGGCTGCTCGACGAGGACCGCGGAGACATGAAGCTGCGCGAGCTCATGCAGCCGATCCATTTCATCCTCGAGTCCATCACGCTTGACAAGGCGCTGGAAGAATTCCTCAAGCTCCACCAGCATCTTTTTGCCGTGCTTGACGAATACGGAGGCCTCGCGGGCGTCATTTCCCTGGAAGACGTCATGGAGGCCATCATCGGTGCGGACATCGTGGACGAGACAGACATGACAGCGGACCTGCGCGCGCTGGCCCGTGAACGCCGCAAGCGCGCCGCCGTAGGCGCCCAGGCAGATGCCGGGCAGCCGCGCTCCTGAACCTTCACGCGCCTGCCGGCGCTTGCATGGCAAGGGGGAATCTGGCATACTCCGCCCAAGCCAGCCGCACGTGAACGGATCCGGCATCACCTGCTGCCTGCGTGCGGCATTGGCTTACGGAGAACGTGATGGATCACAAAAAAAATCTCGCCATATATGTGCTTGCCTTCCTGTTTTTCACAGGCGGAGTGGCCTTCCTGGCATGGTCGGCCTTCTTTGAGAACAGCGTTTACCATCTCAACGTTTCGGAAGCCCTGGAACTTCCCTCAGACCAGCTGAGGTCCGCCAGGCTGTTCGGTGTTGCCGGTGCCGACATCATAAAACCTCAGAACGGCCTGGGAGCGCACTTCACCCTGCACGATCTCGACCATCCCGAAAAGGGCATCACCATCGATTACAAGGGGGCGCTGCCGGACACCTTTGAGCAGGGTTCGGAAGTCATCGTGGAAGGCGGCATGGACAACGGAGAATTCCACGCCAAGGCGCTCATGACCAAGTGCCCCTCGAAATACGAAAAGTCCAACCGCGGACAGAACGGGCGCAACGCCTGATCCCTGCCCGCCAACGCGCTTCCACGGAGCGTCCATGTACCTTGCCGCAACTGCCGCACTTGCCCTGTCTTTTTTTTGCGCGCTCGCCGGGAGCGCCGTCGGCCTTGCTTTGCTCTGGCAGGAGAAAAACGCCGACATGCGCTTCCTGGAATGGACCCAGGGGCTCGTCTCCCTCTGCCTGGCGGCCGCCTCGGCCGTGCTGGTCAGCGCGCTTTGCAGGTGTGATTTTTCCCTTGAGTACGTCGCCAGCTATACGGAACGGGCGCTGCCGCTCTTCTACCGGCTGACTGCCTTCTGGGCAGGGCAGGCAGGGTCGCTCCTGTTCTGGGCCCTCATGGTCTCCGTCTGCGGAACGGCCTTCCTGTTCACCGGCACCTACAGGGGCCTCTCCCGGGGGACGCGGCTCTGGTTCCTCACCTTCTTCTTGTTCATCATGGCCTTTTTCACCCTCCTGCTCTGCACGAGGAACGATCCCTTCGTGACCATCCCTTCCCCCCCCGCCGACGGCCAGGGACTCAATCCCCTCCTCCAGAACCCAGGCATGATCTTCCATCCTCCGCTGCTCTTCCTCGGCTACGGAGGCTTTGTCATCCCCGCCTGCATAGCCCTCGCCCAGGCGATGAACCCCGGACAGGACGAACAGCATTGGATGGATGCGGCACGGCCCTTCACCATGACAGGCTGGCTCTTCCTGACAGCAGGGATCGCTCTTGGCGCATGGTGGGCTTACATGGAGCTGGGCTGGGGAGGCTACTGGGCCTGGGATCCCGTGGAGAACGCCTCCCTCATCCCCTGGCTCATAGGGACGGCTGCCCTGCATACCGGCATCGTTGAACAGCGCCGCGGGAAACTGCACCGCACCAACATCTTCCTCATCAGCCTGACCACGGTCTCCGCGTTCTTTGCCACATGGCTCGTACGCGGCAATGTCGTCAATTCCGTGCACGGCTACGGGGAAGGCAATGTCGGACCGATCCTGCTTTCCTTCGCTGCCTTCCTCTTCGTGGAGATCTGCATCATCGCGCTGCAGGCAAAAGACAGCGGGGCACGGCATCTCAACGGGCTGGAAACGCGGGAAGGATTCGTCGTGATGACCGCATGGCTGCTCATGGCGCTCTGCATCCTCATCCTCACCGCGACGCTGTGGCCCGTCATCTGCAGGCTTTGGACAGAACGCCCGGTCGGGCTGGATGCGCGCTTCTACAACAGCACCTGCCTGCCGCTGTTCAGCGTGCTGCTCGCCCTCCTTGCCATCTGCCCGTGGCTGAAATGGCAGGGCGGCCTGCGCTCCTGGAAAAGCCTGCTCGCCGCATGCGCCATCTTCTTCCTCTCCATGGGGCTGCTCTGGAATGCCGGATTCACCAAGGCGCTGCCGCTGATCGCCTCTGCGCTCGGCTCCTCCATCATCGCAGGATCGGCGCTGCTCCTGGCAGAAAAAGGCGTCCGCACCTGGATGCCGTCAGCCATGGCCTGCATCGTGCACGCAAGCGTCGGCATCATTGCGCTCGGGATCGCCTTTTCCGGCCCCTACAAGCAGGAAGTGGAAACGGAGCTTGCGCCCGGGGGATCCGTCCAGGTCGGACCGTATTCCGTGACCCTCGCCCAGATGTACGAAGGACGCGGCGAAAACTTTTCTTTCATCGAGGCCGAACTCAGGCTCTCCCGGGGCGGCTCGGATGCAGGGACGGTGTCGGCGCAGCGGCGCCTGTACGACAAGTTCAAGCGCTCCGCCTTTTCCGAGGCGGCCACGCATCCCTCCCTGGGCAGCGAATTCTACGCCACGCTGCTTGGCATGAACGGTCAAAACGCCGTGCTCCGCATGAGCTCCAACCCCGGAGTCAACTGGCTGTGGATAGGCGCTGCGCTGATGAGCCTGGCCCCCTTCCTCGGCCTGCGGCGCCGCAGCGCGAAAAAGCAGGCGGTAGCGCAGGCATGAACCCGTCAGCGCCTCTCCTGGAATTTTCGGGCGTCGCCAAATCCTATGGGCAACGGCTGCTCTTCCGAAGGGTCAGCGCTGCATTGCTTCCTTCCAGCATATCCATGCTCGCCGGGGCCAACGGGGCGGGAAAATCCACGCTGATGCGGATCGCTGCCGGGCTCGCCCACCCCGACGCCGGCATCGTCACGCGCAACGTATCCGCGGACAGCATCGGCTACATGGCGCATGCCACGTTCATCTATCCTTCCCTGGACGCACGAGAGAACCTTCTTTTCTGGGCCAGGGCGGCCGGGATCCCCGATCCGGGGCATAAAGCCGACGAGGCGCTGGAGAAGACCGGGCTCAGGCATTGCGCCCATGAAAAGGCCGGGATCTTTTCCCGGGGCATGGCGCAAAGGCTGAACCTGGCACGGCTGCTGCTGGGCGCCCCCAGGCTCATCCTGCTGGACGAGCCTTCGACGGGGCTTGACCCTGAATCCCGCGCGATGCTCGCCAGGCTTATGCTCGAAGCCCGGGACAGAGGGGCTGCCATCCTGTGGATCAGCCATAATCCGGAAGAACTCTCTGCCGTCGCCGACAGGTTTTTCTTCCTCCGGGACAGGACACTGGAAGAAGGTGCTGCGCCATGCTGAGGACAGCTTTTGCCATTTTCCGCAAAGACCTGCGCTTGTCCTTCGCCCATGGCGCAGGCGTGGCCCAGGCGCTCCTCCTGGGCCTGCTCCTTGTTTTCTTGTTCAGCCTGTCACTGGATACAGGCGACAAACTCAGCCCCCAGGCCGCTTCCGCGATGTTCTGGCTGGCTTCCGCGTTCTGCCAGGTATTGGCCTTCAACATGCTCTATGCCGCGGAAGAATCGGACAAGGCCCGCCTGGGCCTGCTCATGCTCCCTGCCCCGCCCCAGGCTGTCTGGCTGGGAAAGGCTGCCGCGGGCGGGCTCATACTCGCGTGCGCGCAATGCGTTTTCATACCGGCGGTATTCGTTTTTCTCGGCCAACATCTCAGCAGCGCATGGACCGCCGCCCTCACAGGCATCGCCCTCGGGGACATCGGCATGGCCGCTCTCGGCTCACTGCTGGGAGCCCTGTCCGTGGGACAGTCCGGAAGGGAATCCCTGCTCTCCATCGTGCTGTTCCCCCTGCTGATCCCCCTGCTCCTGGCTGGCGTCCGGCTCACGTCGCTGGGCCTCGACCCTTCACCGGCGATGCAGGACGTTCCCCACTGGGCCGGCCTGGCAGCTGCCTTCGACAGCGTGTTCATTGCCGCCGGCCTCCTCCTTTTTCCCTTTGTGTACAGCGGAGAAGACTGATGGTGCTGTCGAAGACATCCCTTGCCGCCCTGGCCGGCGGGATCGCCCTGGCCGCCTGCCAGTGGCTGATCTTTGCATGGGCCCCGGAAGAAAAAGTCATGGGGCCGGCCCAGAAGATATTTTATCTGCACCTTCCGCTCGCCTGGTGGGGGCTGGTCAGCTTTGCAGCGGCCTGCACGGCGAGCCTCCTTTACCTCTGGCGGAAAAAGCCATCTTTCGACCAGTTTTCGGAGGCTGCGGTGGAGACCGGGCTGCTCTTCTGCACGCTCACCCTGGTCACCGGATCCATCTGGGGGCGCCATTCCTGGGGTGTCTGGTGGACATGGGACCCCCGCCTCACCACGGCCCTCATACTCTGGTTCATCTATGCCGGATGCATGGCGCTGCGCAGCATGCCCATGCCGGAACGCCGCCGCGCCGCACTGTGCTCTGTGGTCACCATCGCCGGATTCCTTGACGTGCCCCTTGTTTTCCTTTCCGCCAGGCTGTGGCGCTCTATCCATCCTTCTGTCTTCGCGGCAAAAGGCGGCGGGCTTGAGCCCGAAATGGCCATGACTGCCGCCGCCTGCGTCGCATCCTTCTTTTTCCTGTGGATCACCCTCCTCATCGTGCGATGGCGCCAGCTCCGCATGTCCGCCCGCCTGGATGCGCTTGCGCTTGCCCGGCTGTATGCTGATCCCACTGATCCTTCCTGCGCCAGGGAAGGAAAAAAACGTTCCCGCGGGTAAAACGATGTCTGCACTTGCTTGGCTCATGGCGGCGAATGCCGCCCTTTGGATAGGTTTCGGACTGTACGCAGCCCGCCTTGCCTCCACCCAGAAACGGCTGGAGAAACGGGTCTCCCAGCTGGAGGATGCCGATGAATAAGACCGGCAGGCCCCTTGTGCTCGCCCTCATGGGGGCAGGGCTGGCAGCCATGGCTTCCTGCGCCCTGATCTGGTTTGCGGGAAGCGGCACGCCTGCACCCCGCGAGGGGGCTGCGCGCCAGGAAATGACGCCCAGCCCCCCCAGCCCGGCGGAATCTGACAACGCCCACCTCATGGAAGCCATGCGCAGGATGCAGGAAGATCCCCATGATGCTGACGCCATGCTCGGCGCAGCACGCATTTTATCCGCGCAGGGCAACGCGGACGCAGCGCTTTCCCTGGCAAAGCGGGCTTCCATCGCCTCGCCGTCCGATCCCCGCCCGCCGCATCTTGCCGGCGTCATCCTTGCCGGACAGGAAAAATGGGAGGAGGCGGTCCAGGAACTGGAGCGTTCCCTGTCCCTCAGGGACGATCCCTCCGCGCGTTACAGCGCGGCGGTCATCTACCGCTATCATCTCAGGCAGGAAGAAAAAGCGAAAAAGCATTTCGACATGGCGGCCAGGCTTTGCGAAGACCCGGCCCTCGCGTCCATGATCAAGGCGGAGCTTGACAAATGATACACTCCAGGCATCGTTCCGACCCCTCTTTGCCCTCAGGCATCCATCCGGCCGGCCGGGAGACCATTGCGGCCATTGCCACAGCGCCAGGTTCAGGCGGCGTAGGCATCGTGCGCATTTCCGGACCCGGCTCCCTCGCCATACTCAGATCCATGTTCCGCCCCGTTGAACATGGTTTTGCCGGATTCATACCGCGCACCCTCCACGTGGGGAAAATGCTCGACGATGCCGGCAGGATCGTCGATGAAGGCCTGGCCGTATGGTTCAAGGCCCCGCGGTCGTTCACGGGGGAAGACTGCGTTGAACTGCATGCGCATGGCGGACTGGCCGTGCTTGCTGCCCTGCTCGATTCCGTCCTTGCCCGGGGGGCCCGGCTGGCTGAGCGCGGTGAGTTCACGCGGCGGGCCTTCATGAACGGGAAGATCGATCTTTCCCAGGCCGAAGCCGTGGCCGAACTCATCGCGGCACCTTCCCGCGAGGGAGTGTACCTGGCTTCTGCCAAGCTGGAGGGATTGCTGGGGAAAAGGATCGATTCGCTGCGCGACCGGCTGGAGGACCTCCGGCAGCGCGTCTGCCTCGCCATCGACTTTCCGGAAGAAGAAAGCATCTCCCTTCCCGCGGAAGAATTCCTCGCCGCCGTCAAGACCGTGGAAGACGACATCCTTGCGCTGCTCAAGGGATATGAACGGGCCCAATGCTGGAGGGAAGGCTCCCTTGTCGTGATCGCCGGACGGGTCAATTCAGGCAAGTCGAGCCTGATGAACGCCCTCCTTGGCAGGCCGCGGGCCATCGTCGCCGA
>CACZQM010000192.1 GCA_902783285.1 uncultured Desulfovibrio sp.
CGCCGTCGCAGACGACCTCGCAGCCGCTGCCGGCCACCATGCCGCCGCCGTGGATCCAGATGAAGACGGGCAGCTTCGCGTCCGCCGTCTCGGCGGGGGTCCAGACGTTCAGATAAAGACAGTCTTCCTCATACTGGCTGGGGGCCAGAAACTGGGGGACGCCGTGAACGTTGGCAGGCAGGTCCGCCTGCTCCATGACGTGCTGCACCGCGGCGGCGGAATACTGCATCGCCTTGCGGACGCCGCGCCAGCGGCCGGGATCCTGGGGATGGCGGAAGCGGTTTTCGCCGATGGGGGGCGCCGCGTAGGGGATGCCCTTGAAAACTTTCAGTCTGCCCTGGGTGTAGCCCTGGAGCCAGCCCTGCCGGACAAGCACCTTGGCTTTTTCAAAATCGCTCATAATTTCATCCATCCTTTATTATACTTCATACTTCGTTTATTTTCTGTTCAGCAGCCATTCCATGCCCTCAAGGGAGCGGGGATACCAGAAGTTCCAGTCGTGCGTGCCGGGGCCCTCCTCATAGCGGAAGTCTGCACCCTCGCTCCGGAGAAAGTCGCGCATGGCGCGGTTAGGTCCCAGCAGGAAATCCTCGGTCCCGCAGGCCATGTAGATCTGCGGCAGGGGACCGCCCGCGTCTTTCAGCTTCCGGTAGAGGACCTGGGGGTTGCAGTCGCGCTCCTTCGCCGTCTTCAGATCACCGAAGGTGTGGACATAGTATGCATAATTTGCCACGGGATTGCCTTGGGCGGGATCCATGTCCTTCAGCTCGTCGATGATAAGGGCGGAGGAGAGGGCCATGACCTTGCTGAAGCGCTCCGGGTAGGCGAAAGCCGTGTGCATCGCGCCGAAGCCGCCCATGGAGAGGCCGCCGATGAAGGTGTCCTCCCGGTTCATGGCGAGGCCGAAGGTGTCGCGCAGATAGTTTACGAGATCGAGGCCGATGAAGGACTGGTATTTCTGACCGGTGGCCGGGAGATCCAGATAGAAGTTCATGCCGCCGGTGGGGATGACGACGGCGAGATTGTATTGGAAGGAAAGCTGCGCCGCCGGAGAGCTGAACAGCCATTCCTGCGCGTCGCTGCTGAAGCCGTGGAGCAGGATCAGCGTCCTGGCCGGACGGTCATAATTCGGATTGGGCGGCAGAAAAGGCAGAACCGGAGGATTCTTTTCGGGCAGGTGCATCCAGAACTCCCCGGGCATGACCAGAGAGGGGGTGCGGAAATTGACATGGATCGTAGACACGAAAATACCACCTTTCCCATTTTGTCGAGTCCATCATACTGTATTTCCGCCCGCCGCCGAAACAAAAAAAGTGCCGACTGCTTTTATTTTTGTAGAAAGCAGCCGGCACAAAAAGCCGCAAGAGTTTTCTTTTTTCAAAACGCAGGTGTGTTTTTTGGTAGCGCCGCAGGAGAGAGTCTGTTTTAATGATAGCGGGGTTTTTCGACCGCCCCGCAAATCCTGCTGCAAATCCATTTGCAAAAAATTATAGGAGGAACACAAAATGAAAAAAGCCCTTGCACTGCTCCTTGCGCTCGTGATGGCGCTCGCACTGTGCGCCTGCGGCTCTGCCGGAACCACTTCCGCCGGCGGCGCCAGCTCCGGCGGCAGCAGCGCCGGAAGCAACAGCGCCGGCAGCACGGAGCCCTACCACGTGAAGCTCGAACTCTGCACGCTGTCCACTGTCCCCAGCCTTGACGCCACCAAGAGCGTTGAGGATGTGATCAACGACTACATCAAGAACACGCTCAAAACCGACGAGTTCGTCCTGGATCTCAGCATCACCAACATCTCAGACTTTTTCACCACCATCCCGATGGAGCTGGCCGCGGGCGAAGGCCCTGACCTGGTCATGTGCTTCGATATGCCGACCTATGTCGACAACGGCTACATCATCCCGCTGGATCCGTATCTTGACAACGAGCTCAAGCCCACCGTCGACATGATCGGCAACATCCTGAACAACGGCAAGCTGAACGGCTCCGTCTACATGATCCCGCGCTACTTCGGCACCGTGCTCGACTGGAAGTTCATCTACGATGCCGACATGGTCGACGGCAAGTATGACATGAGCAAGGTCACGAGCCTGAACGCCCTGGACGACTGCCTGGCCGCGCTGAAGAAGGAATACCCCGACGAGCACTTCCTCGTCTACTGCGACCAGTTCCCCAACATTCTGGCCTATGATTACGACACCTGCCAGATCGGCACCTATACCGCCACGGTGGGCGAGAGCACCGATCTCATGTGCTATTATGAGACCGACGCTTACAAGGACGCCATCCAGAAGGCCTATGAGTACCGTCAGAAGGGCTACTGCGATCCCGAGGGCTCTGCCAACACCCAGCTCCATGACGCGCTCGTGATGTCCGGCGCCGCCAAGGGCGTCATCATGGGCCACAGCGCCGACTGCGCGGCCATCGCCGACATGTTCACCACCACGAACACCTTCGGCGCGAACTTCAACGCCGTTACCATCTGCAAGGGCGACCTTTACACCGACACCCTCGGCATCGGCATTTCCTACACCTCCAAGAACCCCACCGCCGCCGCCAAGTTCATCAATCTCCTCTACACCGACGAGTTCATCTGGGAGGCGCTGATCTACGGCAAGGAGGGCCAGGACTACGTCTGGAACGCCGACCACACCGAG
>CACZQM010000193.1 GCA_902783285.1 uncultured Desulfovibrio sp.
GCCGGAGCCGCCGAGGTCCACGTCGAGCTTGTGGGTGAGTTCGTAGAACACTTCCTCAAGCTGCGGGGTCTGGGTGCCGATGAGCACAATGTCGCCGGTGGAGCCGTGCATGTTGGTCAGGCCGGAACCGCGCAGATCCCAGATGTCGCAGATGGCGCGCAGGTATTCGGTGCTGTAGAACTTGCCGGAGGGCTGGGCCACGCGGATGGTGTGGAAGTGCGCCACGCCGGGGAACTTCTCGGGCTGGTCGCAGTAACGGCCGATGACGCCGCCGCCGTAGCCGAACACGCCGACGATGCCGCCGTGCTTCCAGTGGGTCTCCTTATCCTCGTAGGAAAGTTCCATGATGCCCAGGAGATCTTCCGGGGCGTCAGAAGGGATCTGATAGTCCAAGCCCTTGGCGTTCGCGGCTCTGCTTTCGGCCAGCTGCTTGAGATCAGATACAAAGCTGGGCCAGGGCCCGGATTCGAGCTGGTCCAACAGGGGGGTTGCATGTTTCGCCATTGCCTTACCTCCACATGGTTTATGGGTCTGCCGCATAGTCAAACCATGGCCGGAAACATCTCCGCCCGAACCAAGCGGCCCCTCGTACACAACGATATGCCGGTGCAGAATCGACGATACATCGGCATGACTACGTGACTTCAAAATCTATATCCCATTTTGAGGAGGAAGGCAATGGGCAATTCTGTGCGGGAGATGGCGGATGTGGCTCTGCAGGACGCCGCCTACCCCTGCCACGCACGGGATCGCCGCATGGAACAGGCATGTTTAAAAGTGAAAAAATTAACGAAAAAAATTTTTTGATATATTTCCAAAAAGAGGGCATAGACGTTGCATGACGCCGCGGGGAGGGCGCACGCGCCCGGCAGAGCCCCGCATCGGAGGATGCATGGAACTTTTCAAAAAAAGCGCGGAACGCCATTTCCGCCTCGAAGAACGCGAAGAGCCGCAGCTGTACCGCGAGCTTTTTCCCTATACCAAGATCGGACGCATCGGCTTTGACGCCACCATGATCGCCCCCCGGCCCGCCGATCCGTGCTTCATCACCGACACGACCTTCCGCGACGGGCAGCAGGCCCGCCCCCCGTACACGGTGCGGCAGATAGCGCGCATCTTCGACCTGCTCCACAAGCTGGGCGGCAAGAGCGGGCTCATCCAGGCCTCGGAGTTCTTCATGTACTCGCAAAAGGACCGCAAGGCCATCGAGACTTGCCGCGCACGCGGTTACCGCTTCCCCCGCGTGACGGGCTGGATACGCGCCAATGAGAACGACCTCAAGCTGGCCCGCGACATGGAGTTCGACGAGGTGGGCATGCTCACCAGCGTTTCCGACTACCATATCTATCTGAAGCTGGGAAAGACCCGCCAGAAGGCCATGGACGATTACCTGAAGCTCGTGGAGCGCGCCCTGGAGTGGGGCATCGTGCCGCGCTGCCATTTCGAGGACGTGACCCGCGCCGACATCCGCGGCTTCTGCCTGCCGTTCGCCGCAAGGCTTATGGAGCTCTCGCGCCAGGCGTCCATGCCCGTGAAGATACGCCTGTGCGACACCATGGGCTTCGGCGTGCCCTATGCAGGCGCGGCGCTCCCGCGCTCCGTGCAGGGCATCGTGCGCGCCTTCACCGACGAGGCGGGCGTGCCCGGGCGCTGGCTGGAATGGCACGGGCACAATGACTTCCACAAGGTGCTGGTCAACGGCGTGACGGCCTGGCTCTACGGATGCTCTTCCGTCAACGGCTCCCTGCTGGGCTTCGGGGAGCGCACGGGCAACACGCCCGTGGAGGCGCTGGTCATGGAGTACATATCCCTCACCGGCAATGACGACGCCGCCGACACCACGGTGATCTCGGAGATCGCGGAGTATTTCGCCACGGAGCTGGAGTATGCCATCCCGCCGAACTATCCCTTCGTGGGAAGCGATTTCAACGCCACCAGCGCCGGCGTGCATGTGGACGGGCTGGCCAAGAACGAGGAGATCTACAACATCTTCGACACGGAAAAGATCCTGAACAGGCCCGTGCCCATCATCATCACCGACAAGTCCGGCCGCGCCGGCGTGGCCTACTGGATCAACAGCGCCCTCTCCCTGGACGAAGGCCGCAAGGTCACCAAGAAGCATCCTGCCGTGGGGCAGATCTACAACGCCATCATGCAGGCCTACGAGGCCGGGCGCAACACCTCCTTCTCCAATAAGGAGATGATGGCCATCGTCAAGCGCTTCATGCCCGAACTCTTCGTCACCGAGCTGCAGAAGATCAAGAGCCTCGCCGGGCAACTGGCTTCGGGCATCATGGCCCGCATGGCAGAATCCTGCCGCCCGACAGACGGCAGGATAGACCGCTGCCAGGCCATGGAGCGCTTCGCCGTGCAGTATCCCTTCATCCAGTTCATCCAGCTCACCGACGCGCAGGGCAAGCTCGTGCAGGCGCTGGTCACCGACCCTGCCAACGCCGAAAAGTACGGCCACCTGCCCGACCCGGGCTATGACTTCTCCGACCGCGAGTGGTTCCGCATGCCCATGCAGGACGGCGGGCTGCACGTCACGGACGTGTACCAGTCGCAGTTCACCGGCGCGCTCATCCTTTCGGTCTCGCAGGCCGTGACTGACGAACGCGACGAGATCGTAGGCGTGATATGCGGCGACATCCAGCTTGAGGAGATACTCAAGTACTCCGACGAGCTGGAAGCCGAAGCCAAGGAAAAAGAAGCCGAAGCGCAGCCATAGGCGGCGCGCATCTCCACGCGGGATGCAAGGCCGGGATGCCAGGGGGCGGCGCATGGCGCCGCCCTTTTCCGTGGTGCAGGGAGGAGCGCCGTCCCCGGCTCAGCGCACCCGCGATCCGCATTTCGGGCAGTAAAAGCCTTCGTCTTCCAGCGGGGCGCCGCAGCCGGGGCAGGCTTTCCCGGCCTTCGCTTCCAGGTCGAAGCCGCAGGTCTTGCAAAACCTGTCTCCAGGCGCAACGTATGCGCTGCAGTTCGGGCAGGACGGCCTGCCGTGCAGCAGGGCATGGAGCCTGCTGCGGCAGCGGAGGAGGAAGCCCCCGGCCGGCGCCTTGCCGTGCCCCGGCTGCTCCGGGGCAGGGGATGGCGCCCGATGGGCCGCAGGCAGCGGGTCTTCGCCATAGGCGTTGGGACCGTCAGTGCCTTTGACGAACATGAGGACGGAAGCGGTGACCATCAGCGCCCAGCCTGAGAGCGGGCCCAGCAGGGGGATCCGTGCCAAGAGCAGCCATGCCAGGAGAGCCGCGGGCAGCACGTATCCGCTGACGCCGCAGTCGTGGAGGCGGCGCACCGTGACGGCGGCAAGAGGCAGGAAGAGGACGGCAGCCCCGAACGCTTTGAAGAGGCCCGTCAAAACGATGCATGCTGCCAGGAAGATGCAGTATTCACTGCGCGGGGCCCTGCCGGAAAAGACGCAGTATTTCTCGATCAGGCATGTCCGTATGGCACCCAATTCGCCCCTCCCTTTTTGCCTTATGCAAAAAATATAGGTGCTCCCGCAGCCTTGTCAATGCGCTGGGACAGCACGCTCCGCCCTGGCGGCGCGGGAGAAACAAAGTGTTTTGCTCTTGGCTATCGCGCTCCAATCCTGTATAGTACTTGCGTCGTTCACGCCCGCAGGGCAGCAAACCCGGAAGACAGCCATGACGCAATCCCTTTTCCGCATCGAAGTCAGTGTCCATCCCAGCCAGGGAGATCCCGTTGGCCGCCGCGTCGCCCGCGAAGTGGGCGAGGCGCTTTCCCTCCCCGTTGACAGGGCCCGCATGGTCAAGGTGTTCACCCTCAGCGGCGTCTCCCGCGAGGAGGCGGATGACCTGGTGCGCCAGGCCGCCCTGCACGATCCCGTGCTGCAGCAGGCCTCGCTTGCGCCTGTGGAGTCCGACGCCGACTGGATCATCGAGGTGGGCTTCCGCCCCGGCGTCACCGACAACGAAGGCCGCACAGCGCGCGATACTGCCGCCCTGGTCCTGGGGCGCGACCGCCATTCCCTGGCTGTCTACACGTCTGCCCAGTACCATTTCTGGGGCGGGCTCGCGCGCAAGGATGCCGAAGCCATCGCCCGCGGCATGCTGTGCAACGAGCTGATCCAGCGCTTCCGCCTGAAGAGCGGGGAAGAATGGCGCGCGCAGCCCGGCTTTGACGCGCAGGCGGCTGCCGTGAGCGGATCCGCTTCCGACGAGGTGCTCACGGTCCCGGTCTCGCAGATGGACGATGCGGCGCTCCTGGAATACAGCCGTAGCCATACCCTGGCGCTCACCCTCGAGGAGATGAAGACCATACAGGACTGGTTCGCCCGCCAGGACGTGCGCGAGCGCCGGCGTGAATACGGGCTGGGCCCGGACCCGACGGACGCCGAGGTGGAAGTGCTGGCCCAGACATGGTCCGAACACTGCAAGCACAAGATCTTCGCCTCCCGCGTGACCTACGAGAACAAGGCCGCCGGCACGGTCGAGGAGATAGACAACCTGTACAAGACCTATATCCAGAAGCCGACCAGGCGCATCCGCGGCAAGCGCGGGGAAAAGGACTACTGCCGGTCGGTGTTCTCCGACAACGCCGGCGTCATCGCCTTCAACGACGACTACGACGTATGCATCAAGGTGGAAACGCATAACAGCCCTTCCGCCCTCGATCCCTACGGCGGCGCGCTCACCGGCATCGTGGGCGTCAACCGCGACCCCATGGGCACAGGCATGGGCGCCGAGCTGGTGTGCAACACCGACGTCTTCTGCTTCGCCTCTCCCTATCACAAGGGCGAACTGCCCCCGCGCCTGCTGCATCCCCGCCGCGTCATGGAAGGCGTGCGGCGCGGGGTCGAGGACGGCGGCAACAAGTCCGGCATCCCCACGGTCAACGGCTCCGTGGTGTTCGACGAACGCTACCTGGGCAAGCCGCTGGTGTACTGCGGCACCGTGGGCATGCTCCCCCGCGAGCTGCATGGCAGGCCCGGGCATTATAAAAAGGCCCATGCCGGCGACGCCATCGTCATGGCCGGCGGACGCATCGGGAAGGACGGCATCCATGGCGCCACCTTCTCGTCCGAAGAGCTGCACGAAGGATCTCCGGCGACTGCGGTGCAGATAGGCGATCCCATCACCCAGCGCAAGATGTACGATTTCCTCATGCGCGCCCGCGACCTGGGTCTGTACAACGCCATCACCGACAACGGCGCGGGAGGGCTTTCCAGCTCCGTGGGCGAAATGGCGGAGGATACCGGCGGCTGCCGCATCGACCTCGCCCTTGCTCCGGTGAAGTACGACGGGCTGCGCCCGTGGGAGATCTTCATCTCCGAGGCGCAGGAGCGCATGACCCTGGCCGTCCCCCCGGAAAAGCTCGAGGAATTCCTGGCGCTGGCCAGGCGCATGGACGTTGAAGCCACCAGGCTCGGCGAGTTCACCGACACGGGTCGGCTCGTGGTCACCTACGGCGACAAGCCGGTCTGCGCGCTCGACATGGAGTTCATGCACCACGGGCTGCCGCAGCTCAGGCTGAACGCCGTGTGGGAAGGCGAAAAGGATGAGGTGGAGACGCGCCTTTCCGTGCCTGCCGGCGGGCAGGCGGACTTCCTGATGCGCATGATGGCCCGCCTGAACATCTGTTCCAAGGAATATATGATCCGCCAGTACGACCACGAAGTGCGCGGCGGCAGCGTGGTCAAGCCGCTCGTGGGGCTGAAGCAGGACGGGCCGGCGGACGCCGCGGTGTTCCGCCCCAGGCTGGAGAGCGAACGCGGCGTGGTGCTCAGCCATGGCATCTGCCCGCGCTACAGCGACTACGACGCATACTGGATGCTGGCCAACGCCATCGACGAGGGCGTGCGCAACGCCGTCGCCGCGGGCGGCGACCCGGACTACATGGCCGGCGTGGACAATTTCTGCTGGTGCGACCCTGTGGAATCCCCCAAGACGCCGGACGGAAGGGTGAAGATGGGCAAGCTGGTGCGCGCCTGCCAGGCCCTCGAAACATTCTGCGAGGCCTACGGCTGCCCCTGCATCTCCGGCAAGGATTCCATGAAGAACGATTATTCCTGGGGCGACCTCAAGATCTCCATCCCGCCCACGGTGCTGTTCAGCGTCATCGGCGTGATGGACGACGTGAACAAAGCCATGACCAGCGACTTCAAGCATGCCGGCGACCGCATCTACCTGCTGGGCGGGACCTTCCGCGAGATGGCGGGCAGTGAGGCCGCGGCGGAACTGGGCGTGGAGGGCGCTCGCGTGCCCCATGTCGATGCGCAGAAGGCCCTCGCCCGCTACCGCGCCGTGCACAAGGCCATCGGCGCAGGGCTCGTGTCCGCCTGCCACGACTGCTCCGATGGCGGGCTGGCCGTGGCCGTTGCCGAGATGTGCATCGGCGGCCGCCTGGGCGCGGGCATCGACCTCGCCAGCGTGAGTCCTTCCGAAGATCTGAACGATACAGAAGCCCTTTACAGCGAATCCGCCAGCCGCCTCCTGGTCTCTGTGCCTGAGGACAAGGCAGCGGAGTTCGAGGCGCTCACCGGCGGCGACGCCGCCTTGATAGGCGCCGTGGAAGAAGGCGGCGAACTGCGCTTCCGCCGCGGGGAGGAGGCGCTTTTCGCCTGCTCCGTGGAAGATCTTGCCGCGTCGTTCAAGAGCACGCTGGACTGGTAAGGCCGGGATCGATCACCACAGCAACAGCGCAGGGGGCGCGGCAATGAGCGAAGCACTGGAACGATGGAAGGAGCGCGAACGGCGGCTGATGTGCCGCACCTATTCCCGTTATCCGCTGGGCATCGTGCGCGGCAGGGGGTCCCGCCTGTGGGATGTGGACGGCAAGGAGTACGTCGACCTTTTGTCAGGCATCGCCGTCATCGCGCTGGGGCACAGCCATGAAGAGATCGCCGAAGTCATGGCGCGCCAGTCCCGCAAGCTCATCCATGTGAGCAACCTGTTCTATCAGGAGGAGCAGCTGGACTACGCCGAAAAGCTGCTGGGGACGAGCCATGCCGGCAAGGTCTTCTTCTGCAATTCCGGGGCGGAAAGCAACGAGGCGGCCATCAAGCTGGCGCGGCGCTTCCAGCGTGTCGTGCGCGGGCGCGACGCCTGGGAGGTGGTCACCCTGGAGAACTGCTTCCATGGGCGCACGCTGGCCACCCTGGCCGCCACGGGAAAGCATACGGAAGGTTTCGAGCCTGAAACTCCCGGCTTCAGGCGGGTGCCCTGGGGCGACCTGGATGCGCTGGAAAAAGCGCTCACGCCCGCCACTGCCGCGGTGCTCGTGGAGGCGGTGCAGGGCGAGGGAGGCATTTTCCCCCTGTCCCAGGACTACGCCGATGGCCTTTCCGCGCTGTGCCGTGAACGAGGCGTCCTGCTGATGTGCGATGAAGTGCAGGCCGGCATGGGGCGCAGCGGCGCGTGGTGGAGCTTCCAGCACTTCGGCCTCAAGCCGGATGTGTTCACCAGCGCCAAGTCCATGGCCAACGGGCTCCCCCTGGGCGCCATGATGGCCACGGACGAAGCCGCCGAAGGCTTTGACTACGGCAGCCACGCCACCACCTTCGGCGGCGGGGCCCTGGTCACCGCGGTGGCGCTCAAGGTGCTGGAGATCATCGAACGCGACAGGCTCGTGCAGCGCGCTGCGGAGGTCGGGGACCGCGCCCGCGCCCGTTTCCGCGCGCTTGCGGAGCGGCTGCCCGGCGCCATAACAGACGTGCGCGGGCTGGGGCTGCTCATCGGCGTGCAGCTGGCGATGCCCCAGGAGAAGGCGCGCCAGGCATGGGGCATGCTCCTGGAAAAGGGCTTCATCCTGAACCTCACCTATGGCAGCACGCTGCGGCTGCTCCCTCCGCTGAATATCAGCGAAGGAGACCTGGAAGATTTTACGGACGCCCTTGAGGACGTGCTCAAAAAACTGTCGTAGCTTTCCTGCCCGGCGCCGCCGGGCTTTTTTAATGTCCGCCGGAGCGCAAGGAGTTTTTGTGGACTGGCTTTTGAAAAACGCCGATGTTTACTGCCCTGGGGGGCCCCGCAGGGCGGACGTCCTGGTTCGCGGAGGGATCATCCGGCGCATCGCCGAAGCGATCCCCGGCGGATCCGGGGGGGAAGAGGTGGATCTCTCCGGCTGCGTGATCCTGCCCGGGCTGGTGGACGCCCATGTGCATTTCCGCGAGCCGGGATTCACCGCCAAGGAGACCATCCGCACGGGCAGCCTGGCGGCCGCCCATGGCGGCTTCACCACAGTCTGCGCCATGCCCAATCTTTCTCCCGTGCCGGACAGCGCAGGGCATCTTGCCCCTGAGCTCGAGGCCATCCGCCGGGACGCCGTCATCCGGGTCCTTCCCTACGGGGCCATCACCGTCGGCGAGATGGGGAAGGAACTGGCGGACATGGGATCCATGGCGCCCTTTGTCGCGGGTTTTTCCGACGATGGGCGCGGCGTCCAGGACGGAGGGATGATGCGCGCCGCGATGCTCGAGGCGAAGCGCCTCGGAAGGGTGATCGCCGCGCATTGCGAAGTGAACAGCCTCCTGCGCGGCGGGTATGTCCACGAGGGACGCTATGCCGCAGCCCATGGCCACAAGGGCATCTGCTCCGAGAGCGAATGGGCCCAGGTCGCCCGCGACGTGGAGCTGGCGCGGGAAACGGGCGCCAGCTACCATGCCTGCCATATCTCGACGAAGGAAAGCGTGGAGGTCATCCGCCGCGCCAAGGCGGCCGGGGCGGACGTCACCTGTGAGACAGGCCCGCACTACCTGGTCTTTTGCGAGGACGACCTGCAGGAGGACGGGCGCTTCAAGATGAATCCGCCGCTGCGCTCCGCCGAGGACAGGGAAGCCCTCCTTGCGGGCATCGCGGACGGCACCATCGACATGATCGCCACCGACCATGCCCCGCACGAAGCGCAGGCCAAGGCGCGCGGGCTCGCAGGCAGCGCCATGGGCGTCGTAGGGCTGGAGACAGCCTTCGCCGCCATGTACACGCATCTTGTCCTGCCAGGCAGGATCACGCTGGGCAGGCTCGTGGAGCTCATGTCATCCGTCCCCGCCAGGCGCTTCGGCATAAGGACGGGGCTTGAGGAAGGCGCTCCTGCCGACCTTGCAGCCTTCGACCTGAAGCGCGGGTGGACGGTCGATCCCGATGATTTCCTTTCCATGGGGCGGGCCACGCCTTTTGCCGGCTGCCGGCTCCATGGGAAATGCCTATTGACTCTTGCCGGAGGCCGCATCGCCTACAGGGAGCGCCCATGAAGCAGGTCTTGTTCACAGTCAGGGAACAGCAGAAGCTGGCGCGCGATGTCTGGCGCATGGACCTGGAAGGCGACGCTTCCGCCGTTGCCGCCCCGGGACAGTTCGTCGAGGTGGCCGTGGAAGGCTTTTTCCTGCGGCGCCCCATTTCGGTGTGCGACTGCAGCAAGGACCGCCTGACGCTCGTTTACAAGGTCGTCGGGCAGGGCACGGGAGCCATGTCCCGCATGGCGGCAGGGGACCGGCTGGACCTGCTCACGGGGCTGGGGCGAGGCTTCAGCGTGGAAAAGGGCGGATCTGCCCCGCTGCTCATCGGGGGCGGCGTGGGCGTGCCTCCGCTGTTCATGCTGGCAAGGCGCCTCATCGAAAGCGGTGTCCGCCCCACAGCCGTGCTGGGCTTCAACCGCGCTGATGAGGTGTTCTTCACGGAAGAGTTCACAGCCCTCGGCGTGCGCGTCGTGCTATGCACGGCGGACGGCAGCGCCGGGGAGCGCGGCTTCGTGACGGATGTCCTGCCAGGCGGCGCCAGTTTCGCCTATGCCTGCGGCCCCCTGCCCATGCTGCGCGCCCTGGAACGCGTCCTTCCGCGGGATCTTGGCGCGGAATTCAGCCTGGAGGAGCGCATGGGCTGCGGGTTCGGAGCCTGCATGGGCTGCACCCTGCAGACCAGGGACGGCGCGCGCCGCGTGTGCAGGGACGGACCGGTCTTCCCCAGGGAAACGCTGCTGTGGACGGAATAACGGGAAGGAGGGGGAACTATGCACCAAAGCCTTTCACGCCAGAGGAGGCGCCATCATGCCTGACTTGAAGGTCCGCCTTGGGGAGTGGGAACTCGACAACCCTGTCATCCCCGCCAGCGGCACGTTTGGCTACGGCCATGAATTCGCGCAGCTCTACGACATCAACGTGCTGGGCACGTTCTCCTTCAAGGGCACGACGCTCGAGCCGCGCTTCGGCAACCCGACGCCGCGCATCGCGGAAACGCCGTGCGGCATGCTCAACGCCGTGGGCATGCAGAATCCCGGCGTGGACAAGGTCATCGCTGAGGAACTTCCCCGCCTGGCGCGCTGCTTCCATAAGAAGGTCATCGCCAACGTCGGCGGATTTTCCGTACAGGAATACGCCGAGGCCTGCGCCCGGCTGGACGGCGTGGAACAGGTAGGCCTCATCGAAGTCAACGTGAGCTGCCCCAACGTGCATGACGGCTGCATCACCTTCGGCACGGATCCGCGGGCTGCGGCCGAGGTGACGCGGGCCGTCAAGGCGGCCACGTCCAAGCCCGTCTACGTCAAGCTCACGCCCAATGTCACGGACATCGCCGTTATGGCCCGCGCCTGCGAGGACGCCGGCGCCGACGGCATCTCCCTCATCAATACCCTCCTGGGCATGCGCATCGACCTGCGCAGCCGCAGGCCGGTGCTGGCCAACACCATGGGCGGCTTTTCCGGCAGCGCCATCCTGCCCGTGGCCCTGCGCATGGTATGGCAGGCATACGAGGCAGTGAAGATCCCCGTCATCGGCATGGGAGGAGTTTCCTCGGCCCGCGATGTCATCGAGATGATGCTTGCCGGGGCCACGGCCGTGGAAGTGGGCTCCGCCAACCTCGTCGATCCCTGGGCCTGCCCGAAGATCATCGCGGACCTGCCGCGCGTCATGGAGCAGCTGGGCATTTCCTCACTTTCAGATATCATCGGAGGGGCGCACGCATGAGCATGCCGCGCAAAGACGTGATCGTGGCCTGCGACTTCGGCAGCAGGGCGGAGGCGCTGGATTTCCTGGGCATGTTCGGCGAGGACCGCCCCTTCGTCAAGATCGGCATGGAGCTTTTCTACGCGGAGGGGCCGGACATGGTGCGTGCGCTCAAGGCGCGCGGGCACAGGATATTCCTCGACCTCAAGCTGCATGACATACCCAACACGGTGCGCCGCTCCATGGCGGTGCTCTCTGCGCTGGACGTGGACATATGCAACGTGCATGCCGCGGGCACGGCGGAGATGATGCGCGCCGCCCTGGAAGGGCTGGTCCGCCCCGATGGCTCCCGCCCGCTGCTCATCGCTGTCACGCAGCTCACCTCCACCAGCGAGGAGCGCATGCATTCCGACCTGCTCATCGACCGCCCCATGCCCGAAGTCGTGCGGCACTATGCGCGCACGGCCAGGGACGCCGGGCTGGACGGCGTGGTCTGTTCCCCGCTGGAGGCCGGCGACGTGCACCGGTGCTGCGGGCAGGGCTTCCTCGCGGTGACGCCGGGCGTGCGCTTTGCCGAGGGCGGCGCGGGCGACCAGGTGCGCGTGGCCACGCCCGCACGCGCCCGGGAACTGGGTTCGGATCTCATCGTGGTAGGCCGCCCCATCACCCGGGCGGCGGACCCCGTGGCGGCGTGGAAGCGCTGCGTCAGGGAATTTTTGGGATAACGCGGGGCCTGTGTCCCGCACAGCCAGCAAGGAGCCGTTATGGAGAGCCGGGAACAGCAGATAGCCAGGCATCTTCTATCCATCAAGGCCGTGTTTTTCCGCCCGCAGGAGCCCTTCACCTGGGCCAGCGGCATCAAGAGCCCCGTCTATTGCGACAACCGGCTCATCCTCACCGCGCCGGAAGCCCGCAATGCCGTGGAGCAGGCCCTTGCCGCCGTCGTGCGGCAGGAATACGCCGGATGCGAGGTGCTCATGGGCACCAGCACGGCGGGCATAGCCCATGCCGCCATCACGGGGCACATCCTGGGGCTGCCCATGGGCTACGTGCGTTCCAGCGCCAAGGACCACGGACGCGGCAACCAGATAGAGGGCAGGCTGCTCCCCGGGCAGAAGGTCGTCGTCATCGAAGACCTCATCTCCACAGCGGGCAGCGTGCTCGAGGTGGTGCGCGTCCTGCGCGGGGCCGGGGCCGAAGTGCTCGGCGTGGCCAGCATATTCACCTACGGCATGAAGAAGGGGCTGGAGAGGCTTGCCGCCGAGGGCGTGAAGAACGTGAGCCTGACCCATTTCGACGTGGTCGCCCGCGTCGCCGCCGAGACCGGCTACATCAGGCCGGAAGACGTGGCGCGGCTGCTTGCCTTCCGCGACGACCCCGCTGATGAAAGCTGGATAGGAGCGTAGCATGGACAGCCTGATAGACATCCGCGACCTTTCCGTCAAGGACATCGATGACCTGCTGGCCGTGGCGCTGGACATCATCGCCCATCCCGGAATGTACGCCCATAAATGCGCGGGCAAAAAACTGGCCACGCTCTTTTTTGAGCCCTCCACGCGCACGCGCCTGAGCTTTGAGGCGGCCATGTACGAGCTGGGCGGCAGCGTGCTGGGATTCTCGGAGGCGCAGAGTTCCTCCGCATCAAAGGGCGAGAGCGTTTCCGACACGGTCAGGGTGGTCGGCTGCTACGCCGACATCATCGCCATGCGCCATCCCAAGGAGGGCGCGCCGCTCGTGGCTTCCATGAAGGCAGGCGTCCCCGTGATCAATGCCGGCGACGGAGGGCACAACCACCCCACGCAGACCCTGGCCGACCTGCTCACCATCTGGCGCGAGAAGGGGCGCTTCGACCACCTGTCCATCGGATTGTGCGGGGACCTCAAGTTCGGCCGCACGGTGCACTCGCTCATTGCTGCCATGTCGCGCTATGAGGGCGTGGAGTTCGTGCTCATCTCGCCGGAAGAACTGCGCCTGCCCGGCTATGTGCGCCAGGACATCATCGAAAGGTCAGGCTCCGCCTGCTGCGAAACGACAGACCTCCTGGGAGCCATGCCGCGGCTGGACGTGCTCTACATGACCCGCGTGCAGCGCGAGCGCTTCTTCAACGAGGCGGACTACATACGCCTCAAGGACAGCTACATCCTCACGCCCGAAAAGCTGGCGGACGCCAAAAAGGACATGTGCATCCTCCATCCGCTGCCCAGGGTCAACGAGATCTCCGTCGCCGTTGACGACGATCCCCGCGCGGCCTATTTCCGCCAGGCGCTCAACGGCAAGTACATGCGCATGGCGCTCATCCTGAAGCTTCTGGGGGTGGAATAGATGGTCATCGACGCGATATCCAACGGCATCGTCCTCGACCACATCCGCGCCGGCCTGTGCATGGAGCTGTACTCCATCCTGGGGCTGGACAGGCTGGAATGCACCGTGGCCATGCTCAAGAACGTGCCCAGCCGCAAGATGGGCCGCAAAGACATCATCAAGATCGACGAGATCATCGACATCGATTTTGACGTGCTGGGCTACGTGGATCCCGGCATCACCGTGAACATCGTGCGCGACGGGAAGCTGGACCGCAAGTTCTCGGTGGAGCTGCCGGAGCGCGTGACCAATGTCATCCGCTGCCGCAATCCGCGCTGCATCACCTCCACCGAGCAGGAGCTGCCGCACATCTTCAAGCTCACCGACCGCGAGAACCGCGTGTACCGCTGCCTGTACTGCGAGAGCCGGGCCAAGGGCGCGTCGTAGCCAGCCTGCGGCGGCCGCAGGGAGGGGATCTGCCGCCAGGGGAAGGGCGGATCAGTGCATGCGCGGGCAAAAAAGGGAGGGCAGCACCCTGCCGGTACGCAAAACGCAGGACGTTCCGGACCGCCGAGCGGCGGCACCGCCGCGTCCATGCCGAAGGATGGAGCCCATGCTGCCGCCTTGCGGGGGACCGGTCGGACAGGCGCATGGCAATGTCTTGGGCCGGATCGGGGGGGGCGGGATGCCGCCCCCCTTTGCGCGGGGCGCGGTGACAGCGCGGGGACCTGGGCCTCCGATGGAAAAAAGTTAAAAAAATGTGGCTGACGATATTGACATTGAAATTTATTTTCAATATAACAAGGTCAGAACGGAACGGGAACGTTCCGGAGTGCCCGAAGCAGCGGGATTGAAAATGGGATAGAGCCGGCAGTTGCCGATGCAGGACAAGATGACAACCTCCCCTCCGCCGTCCGGCGACGGCTTTTCCGGGTGTCCCGGAACGCCGGGCGGCAAAATTTCCGCCGCCTGATGCGGCACGGCATTGGGGCCGCCGGGACCGGCCCCTGTGCTGAGGTATGCCAGCCTCAGCCTCCTGGTGCGGCGCGGACCGCCCCTTCCGTCAAGGCGGGGGCGGTCCGGATGCGCTCCTGATATTTCCCATGGCGGCAGCGCGGCGATCCGAGCGCAGCGTGCTGTCCCCCTCCGCCGGGCACCAAATCCGGGTGTCCGGCAAAAACAGCGTGCCATGCTTCCAGATGCCTGGAAGCTACCTCCTCGGCCGGCATGTGAGCCAGACATGCCGGCAAAATTTTCCGTTGTTTGCCTGCACGGCGCAACAAGCCGGTCCCGCAGCAGAAAGGCATAGGCTCCTGAGAAGGATATGCTCCTGGTCGTGCGCGGCGGAAGAAGACGGCATGCTTCCGCCGCGCAAAAATGTCATTGCGCCATGCCGGAAGGGCGCCGCTCCCGTCCTCAGGATGATGTTCCGCAGCTCGCGGCAAAGGGGCAGGATGTGCAGATCTTGCTGTCCTGGGACCGGGAAAAGACTTCTGACTGCGTCATGTGGCGGCAGATGAAATCCAGCAGGGCAGGGACCTTGTCCTCCAGGATGCCTTCTCTTTCTTCCTGTGCGTGATCTTCAGTGAAAAGGGCCTTTTCTCCGCCTGTGTCCCTCAGGTCGACAAGCGCGGCATTGACGGGGGCGTATTGGCTGATCCTCCTGTCCGCCGTGTGTTTTGCCAGGTGCAGGTAAAGCGGCAGCTGGATGCTTTTCAGCTGCCTGGCCAGGTCGGGCAGGGGGTCGTCATCTCCACCGGCCTCCCATGATGCCATCCTTTCCCACAGGTCCAGGTCGTGCCAGAATCCCGTATCCGGCAGGTGCGGGTCGGTGCTGCCGGTCTTATAGTCGAGGATGACCAGTCCTCCCCCCCGCTTGTCGATGCGGTCGGCCCTTCCTGTGAGAAGGATATCCCTTCCGTTGAACAGGGATCCGCATGAGAGGCCCGTTTCCAGGAAGAGGATCTCTCCTTCAGGGATGGCGCCGGCAAATTTTTGCAGCCTGTGCGGTCCGGCTTCCTTCAGGAAAAAATACGTGTGCGGCGGAAGGTCTGCCACGAGCTTGGCGTTCTCAGCGGATCCCTGCTGCCCGGGGAAGGGATCGTTTCCCTGCATCAGGTCAGAAAAGGCTTTCGTGAGCTTTCCGGCCAGGGCTGCCCTGTCTGTATGCTCCGTGATGGACCTGTCCGTTTTGCTGGAGCTCCTGAAGAACGCATGCAGGAAATTGTGCATGAGCGTTCCCACGCTGGCGGGATCCTCTTCTTCGCCTGGCTCTTCCGGAGGCTTCAATCCGCAGAGCGACCTCAAAAAGAACTGGCGGGGGCAGCGCAGGTAGCTGTTGATGGAAGAAGCGGAAAGCCCGGTCCTGGTCAGGAGGTCCCACAGGCGCACATCGATCTCCGGCGTCTTTTCGATGTTCAGTCCTGCTCCGCCTTGCAGCGGCGGCACCATGAAGCGCGCTTTGAGCAGGGGAGATCCTGGGGCATCAGGATGCTTCAGGAGCTTTCCTTCGCGCTTTTCGCATTCCCAGAGCATTTCCTCCACGAAGCGGGAGCGGATCTTTTTGTCCATCATGCCGGATTGCACGCCTTCCTGCCAGTAGAGGAAGGCTTTTTTCCCGGTGCCGGCCAGCAGGCTGTGGAAGGTATGCGCGGCAAGCCGGTCCCGGTGGCTGCTGTCAGGCAGGCCGAGCGCCCTGCGCACGGCGTCCGGTAGCAGGGGGTCACGCCGTGGTTCGCCGGGCAGGGCGTCTTCGGTCAGGTCCAGGATATGCACCCTGTCGAACTGCAGCAGGCGCGTTTCCAGCATGCCCAGGACCTGCAGGCTGCCGGCGTGGGAGCCGTCCCCGCTGTCCTGCACCGGGACGGGGATGGCCATGCCGGCCGCATCGTCTTCCTCCGTGCCTTCTTCAGGGGCAGACTCAAAGGGGACGCGCTGTGCGGCGATCTGCTGGCGCAGGATGGCAAAGGGCATGCTTTCCGCATCGGCATCCTGCCCGCCCAGGTCTTTGTCCGCGAGCAGGGAGTCCGTGAGCGCGGGCAGCACGGACTGCAGGAGCACGGCGAGGCATGTGGAATCCCATGGAGAGTTCCTGAGGCGTTCCCTTCCATGTTCCAGGATGAAGAGGAGGAAGGCTTCCAGGCGGCTTCCGAGTCCACGCAGGGTCTTTGCCTCCTGCCAGCCCGTGGCAGCGCTGATGAGGCTGTCGAGAAAATCTGCGGCCACGTCTCCGTGCGCCAGCGGGGAAGGCTCCCGGGGACCGTAGTCCCTGCCCGGGCCAGGGAGCGCCGGCCTCTCCGGATCTTCCAGGGCGGCGTCATGCCGCACGGCGGACCGCAGCGCCTGAAGATCGATCATGCGCTCATTGCGGCGCAGATAGCGTTCGATGCGCTGGAGGCATCCCGCAGCGGCAACGGGCGTGCCGTCGTCTGCAGTCACGGGAGTGCCCCCGTCGTGGAGGGCCAGCATGCGCAGGCAGGGATGCCTGAAGACGGCGCGCAGTTCCTTCCAGTGCAGGCGGCCTTTCGCATCTGCTGTCTCGTTTGCCTGGAGCACGCGCTCCACCAGCTGGGCGATGGGCAGCCTGCCCAGGGGGTAGCCCAGCGAGATGTTGACCCTGGGAGATCTGCCGCCGCCTGCGCTTCCAGGCAGGGCGGACAAGACCGGCCTGAGCAGGGAATCGTGCGACAGGACGATGGCGGTCATGGGCGGCTGGACATGTCCGTCCTGGCCGGCAACAGGGCGCATCCGCCCCTTTTCTCCGTCTTCCTGCCGTTCTTCTTTCAGCACGCGGGACAGGCAGGCGAGCTGGGAATGCAGGTCGTATCCGGCAAAAAAGCGGACCTGCCTGCCTGTTTCGCCGGCTCTGCCGGGGCTCTCCCCGCCTGCGGCAGCATCCCTGGACCACCCTTTTAACATTTTTTCATGCCCGGAATCCTGTTCCAGCCATTCCCTGCGCCATTCGGCAAAAGTCTTCGCGTCCGCCTTCCATGCGCCGAGCCACTGCTTATGGTCGCTGCAGCTCCAATGCCAGCCCTTGCTCCCGGTGACCGCCGGATCGCTGCGCAGGCAGATCCATGCGCCATTTTCCTGCCAGAAGCGCTGCAGCAGGGCGTCTTCGCTTTTGTTGAGCAGGACGAATCCGGCGAAGATGAGCGTTTTTCCTTTCAGGGCAGGCGGGACGCCGCGTTCCCCGATGAGCCTGGCCGCACGGCCGGAATCCAGCCCCGGGGAGCTGAAGCCATGGCTCTGCATTTTGGCATGGTAGAGCCTGGCGATGATGCGGATATTGGACAGCAGCAGTTCCCTGACGCGCCTTGATCTGCCGGCGGCATCTCCGTCTGCGGCGTCCATGTCGTCGAACGGCAGCGCCTCATGGGCCAGGCGTTCATGATCGATAAGGTTTGCATCGCACTCGTCCAGGAGCGCAGCCAGCCTGACGCCCCAGGGATAGAACAGGCGCATGTTGCCGGAAAGTTCCCGCAGGGCTGCTATGTCCGGCGATGCAGCGGCCTCGTCCGCACAGCCCTGCAGGCATTCCATGAGGATGGCGGCGGCGTCGGGAGCGGAAACGTGGCGCAGCGGCCGCTCGCCGCACTCCTGCAGGCAAAGGCGGGTGAACTGTCCGATATCCATGGTGCCGGGCAGCAGCGCGGTTTCGCCTTCAGGCGTATCCCGGGCGAATGCGTCGATCAGGTAGCGGCGCGGCCGCTTGTTGGGGAAGACGACGAGGGCGTCATCGGCCTTCCCCCCTGTCACGGCGATGATGAACTGATGGAGGCGGGCGGCAAAATGATCGCTCCATGGGACGATGATGAAAGGATGTGCGCTCATGCCTGCCCCTCCTCAGGGATGCGGAAGATCTGACGGCTGTCCAGGTAGACCAGGACGCCGCGCGCCGGTCTTTGCTTGCGCTTTGTCCGATCCAGCAGGCGCAGGTAGTTTTTCAGCTGGTCGACGTGGGCTTTTTTGGGCAGGGGGGCGGTGGCGTTGGTCTTGTATTCCACGGCCGTGAAATGGTCCTCTTCGTCGACCAGCAGGTCCATGCGCCGTATCCGGCGCATGCCATCTTCTTTGGGATCGTCCAGCAGCGCCTGTTCCGGCTTCCCGTGTTCGAGCCACTGCCTTGCCTGGGGAAGGGATGCGAACCATTCGATGATCAGCGCTGCATCGCGCAGGACGTTTTCCTTGCCGGGGATGGGCACCGGGAAGGAATGGGCGCCGCGTTCCACGGCCCTCATGGCGTCGTAGGCTGCGCCCCTGCCGGAAATGCGCAGGCATTCCATGCAGTGATGGATGAAGGTGCCGTTCCTGCGGGGCGACCAGCAGCCGAGGTCGTCCACGTTGGCGCCGTAGATGCTGAGGCTGCGCTCGCTGCCTGGCAGGGGATCGTCCTGCGGTCCGTTCCACGGGGCCGGCGCTTCGCCGGCAGCACGGTCCCCTGCCTGTGCCCGGCCTTGATCCGGCATGGCCTTTTCCCCCCACACGAGGACATAGCCGTCTGCCGTCCCATCCGGATCATGGGAATGTGCCAGGGATGCGGCAGGACCTTTGAGCAGTTCATCCAGCATGGTCAGGAATTTGGGAGCATTCTTTTCCGGCGGCTCCGGAGCAAAAAGATAGAGCTCCGACTTGGCGCGCGTGGTGGCGACATAGAGCAGGTGCAGGGCTTCGCGGTAGCCGTCAAGGCTCCGGCTGTCCCAGTCGGGCATGCCGGCGTTGACGCTCGTGATGGCGCGGACCCTGCCGTATCCGGCAAGGGGGGATGCTTCCTCTCCGTTGAACGTGCAAGGTTCGCAGCCGTCGGGATGCCTGGGGGTGAGATCCAGCCATGGCAGGATGACGACCTGCCTTTGCAGCCCCTTGGCCTTGTGTATGGTCATGATCTGCACGGCGTCCATGTCTTCGGGCAGGGGCACGTGTTCTTCGTTTTCGGACCTGCTCCAGAGGTCCAGGAACGCCGGCAGGTCGGCCGTGCCCTTTTCTTCCGCGCGGTGCAGCACTTCCAGGAAGCGCAGCAGGATGTCCCTCAGCCCGGGGAAGCGTTCAAAAACGCGCCAGCAGCGCAGGATCTTCAGCGTGATGTCGTAGGGCGTGCCCGTTTCCGCACTTTGGACCAGGGGTTCGATCTTTTCTTCCCACGCTTCCGGACAGGCTCTCCTGAAGCGGCTGGCCAGGCATCCGCCTGGTGCTTCCTGTGCGGCGATGCGCTCGAGCTCGCCGGCGCTGAACGGCGCGCCGGATCCGGAAAAAATGCCGGCTGCCCAGCCGGAGAGGACGGTCCACAGGCTCACGTCGTCCTCCGGCGAATCCAGGAAGCGCAGCATGCTGACGATCTGGGCGATGACGGGCTGCCTGCCCAGCAGCATGCTGTTCTCGGTGACGAAAGGCACGCCGATCTCCTGCAGCCAGCCCGCAGCCATGGCGCATTGCTCGTTCAGCCGGGTGAGGATGCAGATCTCCCTGAGCGGGAAGCGCCGGGAAGCATCCCTGACCAGGTCCTGGACGCCTTGCCTGGCGAGGTCGGCATCCGCCTCCTTGCCATGCTGCTTCCAGCGGCGCACCCAGACCATCCCTCCCTGCTTCCGGGGATCCCCTGCGGCGGGGAATTGCTGCCGGACGCCTTCGAATTCACCAGACAGGACCTGCGACTGGCCATGCAGCAGGTCCCTGTTGGGAGAGGCTTTGTACGATCCCAGGAGATGGCCGGCGTTGCCGACCTGCATGAGATATCCATACAGTGCGTTGTTCCAGCTGATGATCATTTTGCGGCTGCGCCAGTTGCATGGGATGCTTGCCTCAGTGAGCATCTGCATCTCCAGGAAGCCTCTTGCAAAGCTGCCGTCGTCCAGGCAGTCCATGATGATGCGGCCGTTGGTGCGCTTCCTGGCATCGTCGTCGTCCAGGGGCCTTATGCCGTATGCCGGGAAGGAAGGTTCCTTTCCGGCGACGGAAAAGCAGGCGGGAGCTTCTTCGGCCACGCTGTCGAACAGCGTGCTGTCGCCGCCGCGCCAGCCGTAGATGGCCTGTTTCTTGTCGCCGACGAGGGTAAGGGAGGCGATGCCCTGGGCGAGGCTCTCCTGGAGCAGATGGCGCAGCACGCTCCACTGGCCGCTGCTGGTATCCTGGAATTCATCGATGAGCACGTGCGCAAGGGGAGTGCCCATGCGCAGGAGGAGGGTGGCTGCGGCGTCCGGCCTGCCGCCGTCGCAAAGCAGGCCGCTGAGCATGCCGGGCAGCTGCGACAGGGGGACGATGTTCTTTTTCTGCATGTGCTCGCGGGCCTTCCAGGCTATGGCCTGCCCCAGCATGACCGCGGGAAGGTTTTTCACGGCTCGTTGCAGGCTGGGCAGGTCGGATGCCCTTGCCCTGAGCCTGGCATAGAGCCGGCAGGCTTCCGCGCTGGCCCTGGACTGGCTGGCCTCGTCCAGGCATTCGGCCAGGGAGCCGCTTTTGATCTTGTCCAGGTCCAGATCATGGATGGTTTGGGGGCGCCCATCCTGTTCCGGGGCTCCGCAGATCTTTGCGAGCTGGTTTTTAAGGGTGTTCCGTTTTGTCTTCAGGCCTTCGCCCTCCAGGGCGTCCAGCAGGCTGCGGGCCGTGTCCAGGGCATCTTCAAGGAAGCTTTGTGCGTAGAGGGACACTTTGCCGCAATCGATCTCCCTTCCCTTTTCCGGCAGGGCGAGGATGGCCCCGGCCATCTCCATGGCGCGCTTGCGGATCTTTTTTGCGGCAAAGCCCTTTTCGTCGTTGCCGCGGGCGAGGGCATGCATGGCCTTGCTGAAAAGCTCCTGCAGCCCCTGGTCGCCATGGCGCGCCTGCTCGGCGAGCCCGTCGATAATGGGACCCGTGATGTCATCCATGTCGAAGCAGGGCTCAAAGTCCGGCGGGATGCCCAGCTCCAGCGCCGAAAGGCGCGCCATCATGACCAGCAGGCTGTCGATGGTGCGCATGTTCAGCCTGCCGTAATCATGCAGGAGGGCCTCGACCGCGTTTGCGGCCGTGACCACCAGACCGGGATGGTCACCTGCCCTGTCCCAGAGGGCATGCATGGCCGGATCGTTTTCCCGGGACGCTGGATCTTTGAGGGCGATCTCCTTGAGGGTGGTGACCAGGCGCTCGCGCATCTCGCCGGCCGCCTTGTTGGTGAAGGTGATGGCCAGCAGGTCTTTCCATCCGTAGCCGTATCCTTCGCGGCCTTCTTCGCCGTCGCAGCCGCTCCGGGACCAGTCCTTGCCATCGCGGGACATGCGCAGCAGCTCCAGGAATATCCTGGTCAGCGTATAGGTCTTCCCCGATCCGGCGGAGGCCTCTATCTTGATCAGCGAGCCCATTTCCCCTCCATGAGCGAGGCGGACGCATTTGACCGGCCATGGGGCGCATCAAAAAAAAGGGCGGGGGAGGCCCCGCCCAAAGTGCTATGCCAGGCGCTGCCCTGTGGTCGCGATGACCGAGCGCCAGTAATTGGATTTGATGTCGATCTGCCGGCGGCGGCGCGTGACGAGCTGCAGGGGCAGATGGACGAAGCGGTCGAGCAGGCGCGCCACGACCATGTTCGTCTTGCCCGCCATGGCCGCGTGCACCGCATGGCGTCCGAGCTGCCCGCAGTAGACCCTGTCGTTGGTGTTGGCAGGCATGGAACGGATGATGTAGCTCGGGTCGATGTACTTGATGGAAATATTGAGCTTCCGTTCGGCAAAGTACTTTTTGATGGAGGACTGCAGGAACGGTCCGATATCGCCGAGGATCTTGTTGCCGGAAGCGTCCGTCTTGCCGCTCGCCGTGAGGAGGTCCTGACCAGCGCCTTCGGCGGCGACGATGACCGCGTGCCCCCGGCTGAGCAGGCGTTTTTCCAGCTCTGAGAGCAGCCCGCCTTCGCCTTCCATTTTAAAGGGTGCCTCCGGGACGAGCACGAAGTTGACGACGTTGAGCGAAAGCGTCGCCTGGGCGGCGATAAAGCCCGATTCCCGGCCCATGAGCTTGACCAGGCCTATGCCGTAGGGCGCGCCTATGGCTTCGGTGTGGGCGCAGCGCAGGGACGTGGTGGCTATGTCCACGGCCGTGTCAAACCCGAAGGATTTGGGGACGAAGTTGATGTCATTGTCGATGGTCTTGGGGATGCCGATGACGATGATGCTCCGTCCACGCCTGTTGATCTCGTTCTGGATGGCGGTCGCTGCCTTCATGGTGCCGTCGCCGCCGATGATGTACAGGATGTTGACGTTCAGCCTTTCCAGGGCGTCAACGATCTCTTCCTGGCTCTGCGGGCCGCGGGATGATCCGAGGATGGTCCCGCCGAAGGTGTGGATCTCGGAAACATTGCCCGGATTCAGGTCCATGATGTTGTGGTGGTACTTGGGGATGAAGCCTTCCAGCCCATAGCGCACGCCGATGACAGAGCGTACGCCGTAGCCGTAGAAGGACTCCAGCACGATGGCGCGGATGACGTCGTTGAGTCCCGGGCAGAGCCCGCCGCAGGTGACGATGGCCGCCTTGGTCTTGCCGGAGTCGAAATATATCTGCTTACGCGGGCCGGCAAGCTCCAGGAAAATCGGATCGCTGCCCATGCCGCGCACGTCTTCGCCGCCCTGTTCAACGTCGAGATAGAAGGGGATGGGGGAATCGTCGACATAGGGGCCTATGGCCGGGTTCTGGATCTTGGGTTTCCCCACCGTTTTGATGTGAGTGTCGAGTGTGTGTGTCATAAAAGCCTCCGCAGGAGAAAATACGTTTTCGAGAGGCGATTGTCACGCAAAAAATTGCCATGAAAAAGCGGTCTTCCCAACGGAAGACCGCCTTTAAGCCTGTCCCTGGTCCGGGAGTCACTCGGCGAGGGAATCACTTATGGAGCTGCGGTCGATCTGGCTGCGCTTTTCAGCCGCTTTGCGGAGCTGCTGCCCCAGCCTGTCATTGCAGAGGTCGATGGCGGCGTACATGTCGTCGTTTTTTTCGGAGGCGGAGAAATTCAGCCCGGTCCCGGAGAGCTGGGCGTCGGCACGGAACTGGCTGCTTTCCCTGGAGAGCGTGATGAGCAGGTCAGCTTCTTCGTCATTGCCGACGATGCGGGATATTTTCTGGAAGCGTTTTAAAGCATAGTTTTTAAGGGTGTCGGCTGGAGTGACATTTCTGAAAACGACTTCGATCTGCATAATGACTCCTTTCCCGATATGCTCGGGTGCGGGTGTCCCCGCTTTGTTGCATGTTCCGGAACATGCCGGACTGCCATGATTTTCAAATAGCACAGATCGCCTGAGAGGTCTATGGTTTCGGTGTGCTTTTCTTGTCGAGGAATTTATTTTCCTTCCCCTGCAGGAGGCGGACGATATTGGCCCTGTGCGTCCAGAGGATGGACGCAAGCAGAATGAGCCCCAGGGGAAGGAGGTCGGTGCGGCCGAAAAGCACGTAGAAAAGCGACAGTGAAGCGGCCATGACCATGGAGCCCAGGGAGACGTAGCGCGTTGCGGCAATGACGGCCAGGCAGCAGAGGACGGCGCAGAGCAGGGGCCAGAAGGCCAGCGGGATGAGTGCGCCGATGGTGGTGGCCACGCCCTTGCCCCCGTGGAATCCAAGGAAGGGGGACTTGACGTGCCCCAGGACCGCCGCCAGGGCCACGGCGCTCTGCATGGCAGCAGAGCCAGGCAGGAGGTGCACGGCCAGGAGCGAGGGCAGGAGCCCCTTCATGATGTCGCAGAAAAGGGTGAGCAGCCCGAGGGGGAGGCCGCAGGTGCGGGCGACATTGGTGGAGCCGATGTTGCCGCTGCCTTCCTTGCGGGGGTCGATGTTTTTAAAGGTTTTGGCGATGACCAGCCCGAAAGGGATGGAACCAAGGAGGAAGGCGGCCGCGATCAGGAGGATGAGCAGAAATGCAGACATGGATCCTCAAAGCCAGGCGGATGGGCGCCTCGCAGCACCCTCCCGGCATGGCGGTTACTGGGCTTCAGCTGGCTGAAGCGGGGCGTTTTCCGGCAGGGGGGAAGGCTGCGGGGCGCTTTGCTCACCTGCGGCTTCCTGGGGACTTCCTTCCGGTTCCGGCATGGACGGGGCATCAGCCGCGGGCGCAGGGGAGGGCGCTGCCGCATCGGCTGCGCCGGCTGAAGGGGCATCCTGCGTCCCGGGGGCGGCAAGCTCTTTGAGCGCCTGACCGGCACTGTCCTGCGGCGCCTGCTCCGGGCTTTCCTGCGGTCCAGAGGCCGGCTGATCCGCCGGTGCCGGGCCTTCCTTATCCTGCGGCTGGGCCGCGGGAGGTTCCGGTTCCGTGTTGATGGCGGCAACGACATACTGGCTGCCCGCCATCCAGGAGCTCGCTATGGTGGAAGAGCTTGCGGGGCGGTCTTTCCAGCCTTCCCATTCCGCAAGGGACATGGCCATGATGGTTTTGGGATGGCCGGCTATCCATGCGGATCGGGCTTCGGGCGTGTCCAGGTCCTGCACCGTGGCACGCGGCCCGGCATTGTCCTGGAGGAGGACATTGAGATGCCAGGCATACACGCCCGGGTGAACGCGGTAGGCTGCGGCGGCGTAGCCGGACCGTGACATCTCGGCCATGGCGGCCGCCTGCTTACGGGGGCTGAGCACGGACCCGAGGGAAGGAGCTGTAAAATAGCAGTAGGGGCCCATGACAGCCGCCAGCCCGAGCGAAGCGGCCAGGAGGGCGCCGTCCGGCCGTGACGTGCGCACGAAGAGGAGGAGCAGCACGGCCAGGACGATGAGTGCAGATCCGATGAAGATGCAGCCTTCCACGCTGGCGAACCATGCCGCAACGGCCGGGGGCAGGGCGGGCAGCCATCCTGCCGGGGCAAATTCCCTGGCCAGGGGATAGGCGTCGACGGCGACCAGGGCGAGCCCGGCGAGGGCGAGGATGATCGAGCAGAGGCAGAAAAAGCCGCGGCTGCGGGCAGGGCTGAGCCGCAGCAGGGAGCGTGCGGTGAGCACGGCCAGCGGCGGGGCCATGGGCAGCAGGTAGATGGCAAGCTTGGCGCGCACGGCGCACAGCATGGCGAAGCCGCACAGCAGCCAGATCCAGAGCCAGGCGCCGCCGCCTTTTTCCCTGCGTTCCTGCCAGGCGCGGCGCAGTCCGCGCGCCGCGGCAAGCCAGTTGACAAAGAGGATGACGAGGATCCAGGGCAGCCAGGCGAGGGCGGCTGCCGGGAGATAGTACCACCATGGCCCGGAATGATCCCCGCCGTCAAGCACCCGTCCGGCAAGCTGCGTGCCCAGCATGTCGCGCACATAGTCCTGGTGGCCTGTCATGTAGATGTAGCCGAGCCATCCGGCGATGATGAGCAGCATGAGCAGGAAGCCGGGGATGCCGTCGCGCCCGCCCAGCCTTCCGGGCGTTCCGCGCCAGCATGCGAAAACGATGCTCACGGTGACGGCCAGGGCGATGCCGAAGGGACCTTTGACGAGCGTCGCAGCAGCCATGAGGAGGAATCCGGCCAGCAGCCACAGCGGTGCGGAGCTCTTGCACGCGCCGCGGTAGAGGCAGAGCATGCCCAGGCAGATGAGGGCGGCAAACAGCAGGTCCATGCGCACATAGCCCGCGAGCCAGCTGATGGAAAGGCAGCCCAGGGTGAGCAGGCCGGCGGCGAAGGCGACCTTGCGGTCATGCCCCGTGCCCCGGGCGAGCAGCCACACCGATGCGATGAACAGGGCATGCGACAGCGCAGAGGCCAGGAACATGGCCATGACGGCGGTCACGCCCGGTATCCAGGTCAGCGCCTCCATTATCCAGAAATACAGGGGGGGCTTATCGGCGTAAGGGAGCCCGTTCAGGGTGAGCGTCAGCCAGCCGCCCGACTTCAGGTTCATGAAGACGTCGGCGATCCTCACTTCATCGGAAAACCAGAGGTCGCGGACATGCCAGACGCCCCAGAACGTCAGGGCGGCGGAAAGGAGGATGAGCAGGGGCAGTCCGGCGTAGGAGAGGCCGTTGAAAAGGACCGCGCACGGGCCTGCGGGCGCTTCCGCGGGACCGGTCGTGCCCGCCTGCGTTCCGGCAGGGGGCTCGCCGCCCCGGGCTTCTTGCTCCAGAGGGGCTTCTTCGTCTTCTGAGGCGGCTTCTTTCGGATCGGGATCTGCCGGGTCAGCGGGATCGGCGGGGGCGGCTGCCTCCCCGGTGCCTCCGCCGGCGGCAGGACCTCCCGCAGGGCTTTCCGCCGGCGCTTCCTCTGCCGGCGGCATGCTTTCCGCCAGGGGGGCGGGGGATCCCTCCTGCCCGGCGTCCTTAGCCATGTCCATTTCCTTTTCCTTTATGCTGCTTTCGATCGTGTCGTCCATGCGGTACCACGCTGGTTGAAGGCTCATGTGTTGTGCACATTATCACAAAATATCGGCGGGACTGCAAGCCCCGCCCGTGAGAAGTCCCGGCCGCATGGGCGCAAGCGGAGGTCCCCTGGCTCCGGACCGTGTCATGGGGCCAGATGCGGCGCATGGATGTTTCTGGTCCCTGCCCTTGACTTCTTTTTGATTTTCGCCTAAAAAAATTCTAATGAATGGAATTGAGGAATGGATATTGGGGCGTCGCCCCGGCCGCTTATGGCGGGATACCTTTAATTTCCTTGCAAGGAGCATGTGATGCTGAAGAAATTTGGTGTGTTTTTTGCCGCCCTCGCGCTGGGCGGCATGTGCGTGTTCGCCGGCACGGCCGAGGCCGCCAAGGGCTTCAAGGGCCTTTCCTTCATGGGCAGCTATCCTGATAAGCATCCCACCGCGGCCAACGTGTGGAAGCCCTGGTTCAAGGTCGTGGAAGAGAAGTTCGGCGGCAAGCTGACCTTCGACTACTTCGCCACCAACCATCTCTATCCTGAAGCCGAAGCCATCGCCGCCGTCACCGACGGCCGCGTGGACTTCGGCGTGGTGCGCCCCTCCGTCTATCCCGGCAAGATGAACCTCCTGGGCGTCGTCGCCCTTCCCGGCATGTGCCCCAACGCCCTGGTCGGCAGCCTGGTGACCGAGGACATCATCGAGCATTTCAAGGAGATCCGCGACGAGATGCCCGCCAATTCCGTGCATTATTTCGGCTGGGCTTCCGCCGCCTACCAGATCCACACCATCAAGCCCGTCAAGAACATGGATGAGCTCAAGGGCAAGAAGATCATCGTGTGGGACGCCGCAACGCTGGAATGGATCAAGGCCATGGGCGCCAACCCCATCCGCATGAGCGGACCTGATACCTACCTCGCCCTGTCCAAGGGCATGGCTGACGGCGTCATCTGCCCGCTGGCCCCCCTCAAGTCCTACAAGATCACCGAGGCCTGCAAGTACCATCTCATCATGGATCTGGCCGTGAACACGTTCTGCATGGAAGCGAACAAGGACCTGTGGGACTCCATGCCCCAGGACATGCGTGACTGGCTCACCGCAGAAGGCGGCATGAAGATGGCCGAGGCCTGCGGCAAGTCCCTGGAAGACGGCGCCATGGCCGATACCAAGTGGATGGAATCCCAGGGCCATCAGTTCTTCTATCTGACCCCCGCCGAGCGCGAAGCTGTCCTGGCTCCCCTGGCCTCCTTCGCCGAACTGTGGAAGAACGTCGAGTGCAAGGGCATGGATCCCAAGGTCGTGGACGAAGTGCTCAAGTACACCCGCGAGCGCAGCAAGTTCTACACCGAGGCCGTCTATGCCGGCAAATACGGCGACGCCTATAAGAAGTAGCCCGCTTTCTTGATAGCCTGTGACGAGCGGTCCCGCACGCGGGACCGCTCCTTTTTTTGAACGGACGGAAAAGAAGCGCATTTTGCTGTTGACGGATATTTTAATTTGATTTAGTAAACCTCTATTGAATGAGTATATCAGCCCTTCAGGGGCATGGACTATTTTCACTGGGGCGCATGCCCACAGACGTTCCCATGCCGCGCTTCTGGCATGGATGCAGAGGATGCCATGGCACAAAACATTTCCTCATCCCCGTTCGGCGGCGTGTACTCGTTCCTTGAGTCATGCACCGACAAGTTCAGCTGGCTGAGCCACGCGGCTATGGCCATCCTTCCCATCATCGTCTTCCTGGATGTGTGCGGCAGGCTCTTCGGCAAGAGCGTGCCGGGTTCGCTGGAGATCCAGGAAAACATCCTCGCCCTCACCACCTTCTCCTTCATGGCCCTGTTGCAGCTGCGGGACCGGCACATGCAGATCGACTTCCTGTACAACCGCTTCAGCGAAGGCGTGAAGC
>CACZQM010000194.1 GCA_902783285.1 uncultured Desulfovibrio sp.
GGCACGCTGTCCGGCAAGGATGCGGTCGCCGCCATGCAGGGCATCTTCAGCGATCTTGCCGGGTGCTGGAACAACAGGTAGGAAGGTTGCGGTCCCTTTCCCGAAGGACATCGCAGGCCTTTACCGTTCCTGGAGGAACGACACATGACCTATTCGATCATCGGGATGCTTGCTTCCATCATCCTGCTCATCATCAACCGGGATGTGCTGTGGTGCCGTGACGGCAGGGATCTTTCCCCCATCAGGCGGAATTACCGCCATTTCCTCATGGGCGTGATGGCCTATTACATCACCGACATGCTTTGGGGGATCCTTGATCGGTATCACCTGGTGGCGCTCCTCTATGCGGATACCACGCTGCACTTCGTCGCCATGGCCGCCGCCGTGATGCTGTGGACGCGGTACGCGGTCTCGTACCTTGGGGAAAGGAACACGCTGGGGTCCGCGCTCTACCATGCCGGCTGCCTGTTCTTCTTGTTCGCTGCAGCAGCCGTTGCCGTCAACTTTTTCCATCCGGTCATGTTCTGGTTCGACGACGCCGGGACCTATCATGCGGGCACGGCACGGTACCTTGCCCTTGCGATGCAGATACTGCTGTTCCTGCTGACGTCCATCTGCACGCTGTTCATCATGTACCGGACGGAAGGCGTGGCGAAACGCCGCCACATGACGATCAGCCTGTTCGGCTTGTCCATGGCGCTGCTCATAACGGTGCAGGTCTTCTATCCCCTGCTCCCCTTTTACGCCATGGGCTACATGCTGGGCAGCTGCGTGCTGCACAGCTTCGTTGTCGAGGACGAAAAGGACGAATACCGCAAAGACCTGGAAGCATCCCTTGAGCGGGAACGCCTGCAGAAGAACGAGCTGGATGAAAGCCGGAAGGAGCTGCAGATGGCGCTTGGCGCCGCAGAGCATGCCAGCATGGCCAAGACGGCTTTCCTCTCCAACATGAGCCATGAGATACGCACGCCGATGAACGCCATCATCGGCCTGAACAACATCGCCATGAACGATCCGACGGCGAGCGATTCCGTGAAGGGATATCTCGATAAGATCGGATCGTCCGCCCGGCATCTGCTCGGCATCATCAACGACATCCTGGACATGAGCCGCATCGAGTCCGGCCGCATGACCGTCAAGAACGAAGAGTTCTCGTTCGCCAGGGAGCTTGAGCAGGTCAATACCATGATCAGCGGGCAGTGCGGAGAAAAAGGGCTGGCCTACGACTGCCACATCAAGGGGCATGTGGATGACTATTATTTGGGCGATGCCATGAAGCTCAAGCAGGTCATGCTCAATATCCTGGGAAATGCCGTCAAGTTCACGCCCGCCGGGGGCACGGTGCGCTTCATCATCGAAGAAGGGCCGCGCTTTGACGGGAAGGCCGTGCTGAAGTTCACCATTTCCGACACGGGCATAGGCATGGGCAGGGAATTCCTCCCCCATGTCTTCGAGCCGTTCAGCCAGGAGGATTCTTCCTCGAAAAGCAGGTACGGAAGCACCGGCCTCGGCATGCCGATCACCAAAAGCATCGTGGAGCTGATGAATGGCACCATCAGCGTCGACAGTGAAAAGGGCAGGGGCACGACTTTCACCGTGGTGGTGACGCTGGGCGAGTCCGGCCGCACCGCTGGCGCGGCTGGGGATGGGGACCTGGATCCCGGCGGGATGAGCGTCCTCGTCATCGACGATGACCGGATCGCCCTGGAGCACGCGCAGATCGTCCTTGGCCAGATCGGCATCAGCTGCGAGACGGCGGAGTCCGGCTGGGAAGGCATCGACAAGGTCAGGGTCCGCCACGGCCGCAGAGCCGTGTACGACCTCATTTTGATCGACTGGCGCATGCCTGAGATGGATGGCCTGGAGACCACCAGGCAGATCCGCGCCATCGTGGGTGACGAGACGCCGATCATCATCCTGACGTCCTTCAACTGGGACGATATCGCCGAGGATGCCAGGAAGGCCGGCGTGGACACCTTCGTTTCAAAACCGCTGTTCGCAGGCAGCGTGATGGACGAATTCAGGGAGGCGTTCAGGCGCAAGAACGAAAAGCTGGCGAAGCGGACGGCGGACCTGAAGGGACGGCGGGTGCTCCTGGCCGAGGATGTGCCCGTCAATGCAGAGATCATGGTGATGGTGCTCTCCATGCGGGAGATGGAGGTGGACCTGGCCGGGAACGGCAGGATAGCCGTGGAGATGTTCCAAAGCCATGAAGAAGGCTATTACGATGCGGTCCTCATGGACATGCGCATGCCGGAAATGGATGGGCTGGAAGCCACCAGGGCCATCCGCGCCATGGACAGGGCGGACGCCGCAGCGATACCGATCATAGCCCTGACGGCCAATGCCTTTGACGAAGACGTCCAGCGGAGCATGCAGGCGGGATTGAACGCGCACCTTTCAAAGCCTGTGGAACCGGAGGCCTTGTTCGAAACCCTGGAGAGCCTGATCGATGGCCAGGGACCGGCACCGGCTGGGGCTGGAGCTGCAGGAGGGAAGGGCTGATGCCTGCCTGCGCAGGGGCACGCCGGCTGAGGGCCGAGCCTTGCGCTTCCCGGACGTTGTTCGGATGCCGCTTCTTGTTCTCTTCCTTCCCGTGGATGGTTTTCCTGCAAAGAAAGGATGAATGATAAAACGACCCTACCTGCCTGTTTACACAGAATTGTTTACACTCTCCATCGAAAAGAATCACTAAAATTCGGGCAGACGTCGTTTTGCTGGCAGATTGTTTTGCCTCTCCAGAAGTGCCTGCTGAAATATTTTCAGCATTCTAATACCAGTCGTAGTCTTCTGTATGGCTTCCTCTTTACTCTTTCTCGAACTCCTGCTTTGGCAGAGCATTGACGATCTTCACGGTTTCCACGCCCTAACGTTTTAAAAATCCATGCTCAAAGACCTTTGGTGCGATTTTATTGGCCAGGAAACGCAGGGTTTTCCGCAAATTTATGTTGAGCCGCGTATATTCGGCATCATCGCTCGTGGCTTTCATGCGCCCATTTTCATCCCTGCCCTGGAAATGGTCACGGATGTCGTACAGGGCTGCGTCGGGTTCCGCACCAATTTGCGCATGATAATAGCGCCACAGCTCGCGCCCTGCGTCGAACACTGCACGGGCCTGCGGTGAAAATTCCAGCGGAGCAGTTGGCAACAAAAGCGTGCCCGTGTCTATAAGGCACCCCTGCAGCGCCGTTTCCTTTCTGCCTAGCTTTCCGCTGATGTAATCGCTAATGAAATGGCTGCCGA
>CACZQM010000195.1 GCA_902783285.1 uncultured Desulfovibrio sp.
CTGGAGCAGATCCTGTCCAACCAGCAGGCCTACATCAGCGGGGACCCGAACGCGCAGTCCGATCTCGGCGGGTACATCGACGTCAGCCAGGACAATCTGGAGTACCTGCGGCAGGTATCCGAGCTGATTACCAAAGCGCTGACGAGGCGCGAGACTTTCACCGTCAACAGCATGACCGGCGCGCAGCTGAAGGACCTGGGCAAGCTGCTGTCGAACCTGTACACGGCCATCAACCGGATGAACGACTTCATGGCAAACGCCCGGTATGCGACGGTGCGCGAGGCGGCTGCCGGCGACATCGGCTACTTCAACTCGCTCGGCGAGGCCGGGGAAAAGGCGGAGAGCCGCTGGCGCAACTGGGTGTACTGGAAGGACGGCGTGCCCTACTACGTCTTCAACCGTTTCGGTGAGGGCGGGAAGAGCATCTTTGACGGCTTCACGCGGGGCTGGGAGAAGCTGGCCTTCCGGGCGCAGGAGATCATCGACTTCACAGAGAAGCTGTACACGGACAAAGAAGTGGCCGAGTGGACGAAGGACCTGCACGAGTTCACGCTGGAGGACGGGAGCAAGATCCGGATGACCACGGCGCAGGTCATGGAGCTGAGCATGCTGCTGGGGCGCGAGCAGGCGCAGAAGCACATCATGAAGGGCGGCATCCGCATCGGGACCGTGCGCACGAAGAAGGGCGCGGTCAACGACACGAACCACTACCACCTGACGGCGGGAGACATCGCAAACATCGCCGGGTCCCTGACGGCCCGGCAGGCGGAGGTCGCGAGAGCACTGCAGCGCTTTATGGCGGAGAAGGGAGCCGAGTGGGGCAACGAGATCTCGATGCGCCGGTTCGGGTACAACTTCTACACCGAGGGCGAGAACTACTATCCCATCCGGACGGACCCGTCCGACCGGCCGATGAGCGACACGGACATGCCGCAGAACGCGAGCATGTTCCGGCTGCTGAATCTCTCGTCCAGCAAGGCGCTGAATCCGAAGGCGTCCAACGCCCTGATCGTCGGAGACATCTTCGACACCTTCGCCAACCACACCTCCGACATGGCCAAGCTCAACGCGATGGGCCTGCCGGTGCTGGACGCGATCAAGTGGTTCAACTACAAGGAGCGCGTCAACATCAACATGGAGACGGGCGAACACACGACCAAAACCCTGCAGCGGGCGATGGAGCGGGCCTACGGAACGCAGGCCGGGCATTACTTCCGCACGCTGATGAAGGACATCAACGGCGTGGTGGAGGCCGGAGACAGAGGCGCGGACATCTGGTCCAACCTGACGGCGCGGTACAAGGCCGTTGCCGTTGGCGCGAACCTGAGAGTGGCGCTGCTGCAGCCGACGAGCTACCTGCGGGCACTGAACGTCATCGACGGAAAGTATCTGGCGGCGGCATTCGCGCACCGGAACGCCTACAAGGAGGCCATGCAGTATTCCGGCACGGCGGTCTGGAAATCAATGGGCTACTACGACACGGACATCTCCAAGGGCATGCGCGGGCAGATCAAGCACGACGACAGCTGGAGGGACAAGGTCGTGGAGGCCTCGATGAAGGCAGCGGAGATCGGAGACAAGCGGACATGGGGACGGCTGTGGGTGGCCTGCAAGCTGCAGACGAAGGCGCAGAATCCGGGTCTGAGCGGCGAGGAGCTGAAGCAGGCGACGGCGGACCTGTTCCGGAAGACCATCTACGCAAGCCAGGTCATGGACAGCACGCTGACGCGCTCGGAAATGATGCGCAGCAAATCGCTGGGCGACAAGCTGCTGACGCCCTTCATGGCGGAGCCGACACTGAGCTTCAACATCATGATGGATGCGTATTCGAATTACGCGCTGGATGAACGGCGGCTCGGGAAGGCGGAGGCCTGGAAGAAGAACGCCGGGCTGATCGGCAGAGCCTTTACGGCATACGTCGCGACGGCGGCCTTCAACGCGCTGGCGGAGAGCATCTGGGACGCGGTCCGCGATGACGACGACGAGGAGTTCCTCGAGAAATTCATGCAGGCGCTGTTCGGCGAGGACAACCTGCTGGAAGGGAACCTGGTGCAGGACATTTCGATCCTGAACAAGATCCCCGGCGTCAAGGACGTCATCTCCATGCTCACCGGTTATACCAACCGGAACATCGCCACCGAGGGCATCGAGAACATCGTCAATGCCGCGAAGATCTGGCAGGAGACCTGGCAGCTGGCAAACGGCACACTGGAGAAGGCGACGAAGGTCACCTACTACGGACGCATGACGGAGTGGGGCAGGATCTACAAGAGCCTGCAGGCGCTGTCTCAGGTGACCGGCCTGCCGATCTACCCGCTGACAAGGGAGGTCGTGGCGATCTGGAACACGCTGATGAACGGCCGGAAGGACGAGTGGAAGATCCTGACCTACGACGCCAACCAGCTCTCGGAGAGCGCGCTGGCCGCGTGGAGCGAAACCGTGCAGCCGACCGGGATCAGCCAGGGACAGTTCAAGAAGATCATGAACGAGGCGGATGCAAACGGGTCCGTGCAGCCGACACAGGACGAGCTGGGCGAGTACCTGACGGCAGCGCTGGCGGACGGGACCGTCACGGAGGAGCAGGCGCAGGCACTCTGGAACTCCAGGGGCTGGAGCGACAAGCACGACTTCAACTGGTGGCGTGAGAAGGGCGGCGGTGCAGAGGCGCCGGCGGAGACAAGCGAAAGCGCGCAGGCCGCGCCGAAGACCGAGGCAAAGGCCGAGACAAAGAAAGCGGAGACCGGCACCAAGCCTGCCTCGAACAGCATCCCGGTGTACAGCA
>CACZQM010000196.1 GCA_902783285.1 uncultured Desulfovibrio sp.
CATTTCCTTGCATGCCGTCCCCCCTGGGGAAGGTGTCACGAGCGGAGCGAGTGACGAAAGGGGTCGGCCATCATTTCTCTACTGGTCAACTCTGACCAGCGCTCATTTCCTTGCATGCCGTCCCCCCTGGGGAAGGTGTCACGAGCAGAGCGAGTGATGAAAGGGGTCGACCATCGCTTCTCAACCGGCCAACACCGCCAGCGATCCCTTCCTTTCCGGATCAGCGGTCGTCGAGCTTTTTGAAGCAGGTCTGGCAATACGTTTTCCCGTGCAGCAGGCGGGCGCGGCTCTCCATAACGCCTTCGCCGCAGCAGGCGCAGGTCAGCGTTTCCATCAGCCTGGCGCGGCGCGGCAGTTCCCAGCACGGCTCCTTGACGGAATAAATGGCCTCGAAGGGCAGGGAGAACAGGCGCGCCACGTTCTCCTTGTGCATCTTGCTGCTCAGGACGGCTTCTTCCAGGCTGAGGGCGATGCCGTCCCTCTGCTTCTGGAGCAGCTGGCGGCGCAGGCCGTCCTTTGCCCCGCCGATCATGGCGGCGCTGCTCACGATCCGGGCCGCCTTGCCGTCGGAGCGCCGGTAAAAGCTGAAGGCGATCTTCCCCGTGTCCCTGAAGATAAGGTTCCCCTTGCCCAGGGTGCAGCCGACCAGGGCCTGGATGGCATCGACGGCGCACATGTCCGTTTCGCTGATGCAGACGATGTCTTCATCGCCGTCGCGGCCAAACTCTTCCAGCGCCCATTCCGCGGCGCGCAGGCCCAGTGTCAGGCCCGGGCACATATGCCCGTGGTAGAAGACGGCCCTTTCGATATCCTGCTGGGAGAGTGTGCAAGCCATTCTATGCTCCTTGTGTGGGAATCAAGAGTCGATGACGACGAACGCAGCGTAGTCCCTGCCGTTTTCCCGGTGGTGCGTGATGCGCGCCTCGACATGGAAAAATTCCCTGATGTTGCCTTCGGTGACGATGCCGGCCGTTTTGCCGAAAAGGGAGCGTTCCCTTCCCAGCAGCAGGGTCTTGTGCGAGATGCGCAGGGCATGGTCGGGATAATGCGTGTTGATGATGCAGGAAAGCCCCTTCTCCTCAACGAGCTTCCGGATGATGCGGAGGATGGCATGCTGGTTTTTGAAGTCCAGATGGGATTCCGGTTCGTCCATGATGAGCACATCGGGCATGCCGGCCAGCGCCCTGGCGATGTAGACGAGCTGGAGCTGGCCTCCCGAGAGCTGGGAGCAGGGCTTGCCGGCCAGGTCGGCGATGCCCAGTTCTTCCAGGGTCTGCTCCGCGACCGCCCTGTCTTTTTTCGAGGGGATCGAGAGCAGCCCCATGTGCCTGACCCTGCCCATGAGCACCATGTCGCGGACAGCATAGGCATAGGCCAGGGGATGCGCCTGAGGGACGAAGGCGACGCCATCCATATCCTTGACCGAAGAACACGGCCGCCCGTGGTAGAGCGTGCGGCCCCGGTCCCATTTGAGGATGCCGGCCAGGCACTTGATGAGGGTGGTCTTCCCCACGCCGTTCTTTCCGAGGATCGTCACGATGCTCCGGTCTTCCAGCTGGAGGGAGACATCCCGCAGAACGGGCTCCGCCATGCCGGGATAGGCGTACCAGCCATGCTCTATTTCCAGCTTCATGGATGCATCCCCGCCTGCCTGTGGAAAAGGTACATGAAGAAAGGCGCGCCTATGAGCGCGGTGAGCACACCCACGGGGATCTCGGTGGCGAGCAGCGTCCTGGCCAGGAGGTCCATCAGGGTCATGAATGCCGCGCCGAGCAGGACCGAAGCCGGAAGGAGCCTGCTGTGGTCGGGGCCGACCAGCAGGCGCGCCATGTGCGGGATGACGAGCCCTACCCATCCGATGATGCCGGTGACTGTGATGCACGCCGCGGTGACGAGCGTGGCGGCGACGATGATGCCGATCCGCGTCCAGTAAGGGTCGATGCCCAGGGAACTGGCTTCCTCGTCGCCCAGGGAGAGCACGTTGATCTTGTGCCCCATGGCCAGCAGCACGGACATGCCCAGGAGCACGGGGAGGACGACGATGAGGACGTGCCTGTAGGTCGTGGCCGCAAAGCTCCCCAGGAGCCAGTAGGTGATGGCCGGCAGCTGCGTTTCGGTGTCGGCCACGTACTTCATCAGGGATATGAGCGCGTTGAACAGCGCCGACATGATGATGCCCGAAAGCACCAGGCTGAGCACCGTGACCTTCCTGTCCACCCTTGCCCCGGTGTAGGTGAGGAAGACGCTCACGCAGCCCATGGCCAGGGCAAAGGCGATGTGCATGGGTTCGGAGAAGTCGAGCATGATCCCGAGCACCGCGCCGAAGGCCGCGCCGGAGCTGACGCTCAAGACGTCCGGGCTCACCAGCGGGTTCTGGAACACGCCCTGGAAGACCGCGCCCGACAGGGCGAGGCCAGCCCCCACGAGCAGCGTGAGGATGATGCGGGGCAGGCGCACGGAGAGCACGATGTTGGCGTCCATGTTCTTTTCGGCAAGGCCCAGGACGGCCTTGACGACGCTGAGCGGGGCGAGGCCGTACCGCCCGCAGAAGAGCGAGAGGACGGCCACAGCCAGGGTCAGGCATGACAGGGCGAGCCAGAAGGCCTTGCCGCGGAACATGCTTGGGCAGCGCACGGGACAGGTCCTAGCGCACAGGTTCGGAACGGGCGTTGAGCCTGGCATGGAAGATCATGTCCAGTTCTTCAGCCGTGAGTTCGTGGTCGAAGATCGTCTTGTAGAATTCGCGGGTCTTCTGCTCCAGGTCGATATCCTTGAACAGTTCCGGATGGAAGAGCTTGGCTTCCCAGTAAAGGAGCAGGTGGGCCTCGGTGTTCGGCGGATCCCAGCGGTAAAGCCCCATGGGGATCTTGTAGACGTGCTTGTTCCTGACGGCCTTGAGGGAGCTCCAGTCCTGGCTGGCCATGATGTTGTCGTAGATCTGGTCGGGCGTGTGGTTCGCAAAATTGCCCAGCAGGATGTAGTCGGGATCCCAGCGGAGCATCTGCTCGAAGTTGATGTTCGCTTCCGAGACCACCTTGCCCTCATCGGTGAGCGTGGCCAGCCTGGCGCCGGACTGCTTCATCATGTTGTCGGAAAAGCCGCTCAGGTAGAGCCGGAGCTTCCCGTCGCGGAGCATGAGCACCGTGGGCTTTTGGGAATCGTCCAGCCCGGCCAGCCGTTCCTTCAGGAGCTTGTCGGCTTCCTTATGCCAGGCGATGATCGTGGCGGCGGTCTTCGCCTGCTTTTCCCCCAGCATCTGGCCGAGGAGCGTCATGCCGTCCTGCACTTCCTTGAGCCCGCCGAAGTCGAAGACCACCGTGGGGACGCCCGCGGCTTCCAGTATGGGGAGCATGACCTTGGCGTCGCGCTTGTAGATGATGACGACGTCCGGGGCGAGCCTGGCCATCTCCTCGATGTTCAGCGTGCCGAAGGAGCCGCCGTCGCGGTTCTTGTCGTCGATGTAGCCGGTGTCGACCTTGTCCAGTCCGGGCGCCAGCACCTCGAACATGCAGTTCTTGTACGAGGCGAGCGACGTGGCGCTCATGCTGGCGATCCTGTCGGCCGAGCCGTCGACGGCAAAGATGAAGCTGGCCCACGGCCAGGGGATGGCGATGATCTTTTTGATGTCCTTGTTGAGCTCGACCTGCCTGCCCATGGTGTCGGTGATGACCTGCTTTTCCGCTGCGGGTGCCTGCGGGCAGTACCCTGTGCCCGCCCAGAGGAAGGCAAGCAGGAAGACCCCTGCGAACGACCGGACGATGGATGCCATGCGCTCTTCTCCTTGTCAAAGTGCTACTTTCATAAAAAAAGTAACAAAAAGGCATGGCCATGTCAATGCGGAGGAAGGGGGCAGCTGTCTCCTCGCCGCTGGTGCGCCCCCTTCCTCTCATCCCGTCCCCAGGGAGGAGGGCATGAACGGAAGGGAGCTCCGCAAGCACCCCCTCCCGCCGCGCGCTGCGCCCGGGGAGCATCCCGGGAGGGCGGCAAAGGGGCGGGGGCAGCGGGGGCGGCAGCCCCCGGTCGCAAAAAAGAGCCATGCGCCGGGAGGTCTTCGGCGCATGGCTGCGTAAGGAGGGTATGGATCAGTTATGCTTTCAGGCTGTCGGCGCAGAAGTCCAGGCCGTATTCCTTGAGGCACTTCTCGGTGGGCACGCCGTTGTCGTCCCAGCCGTAGTAGGCGTAGAATTCGTCCTGGATCTTCTTCACTTCCTCAGGCGCCCACTTGGTGCCCTTCTTGGGGCCGTCGGGCATTTCCTCGAACATCCTGGGCGGCGGCATGTCGTCCTTGCGGCTCAGGCCGTACTCGCGGTGGCTGTAGGCGCGCTGCAGGGTCATCAGGCGCTTGCCGAGCAGGTTGAACTCCGCCTCGTCCATGTTCCAGCCGCATTCGGCGTTGAGCATTTCCCAGAGCATGGAGTTGCTGCGCTTCTTCCAGGAGGAGGGGATGAAGGAGCAGAGGCAGCAGGAGCTGACGACCAAAAGGTCGGCGATGCCCTTGGTGGAGGTGCCGTCGGTATGCACGCCGCCGCGCGGGCCGAGGATGTAGGTGAACATCCTGGGGCGCATGCCGCGGGGATCCCAGCCGGCCCAGCCCTGGCGCCGGCACATCACAGCGTACTTTTCGGCTTCCGGACCGAGTTTCTTGGCGATGGCGTAGGTGCCCTTGCCCAGCAGTTCGCCGGCCTTGCCCTTCTTGTAGGCGATGGCTTCCATGAGGGCGCGGGCGGCTTCCACGCTGCCGAACTCGGCCTTGATGCCGTCCAGGTCCTCAGGCTTGAGGATGCCGCGTTCCGAAAGCTCCATGGCGTAGGCGATGGCGTTGCCGGTGCCGATGTTGTCGATGCCCAGGGCGTCGCACAGTTCGACCAGGGGCATGCATTCCTCAAGGGTGCGCAGGCCGATGTTTGTGCCGAGCATGGTGCCGGATTCGTATTCGGGGCCTTCGACGACCAGGCCGTCATGCTCTTCCGTGCCGCGCAGCACGCCGAGCTTCATGCAGTGCGCCGGGCAGCCCGGGCAGGCGGAGTGCTTCTGCCAGAAGGTGCGGGTGGATTCTTCGCCGCCGATGCCGCCCACGTCGGCCAGGTAACCGGTCTGGTAGTTGTTGGTGCACATGCAGCTGTCGATCCAGCCGCTCTGGTCCAGGGAAAGCGCGGTGCCGAACTGGCGGTAGCCCGGGGCGCGCTCGTTGACGGCGCAGAGCAGGGAGGCTTCGCCCGCGATCTTGTGGAAGCCGTCCTTGTCGGCCAGGGGCACGTAGCCCGTGCCGCGCACGGCGATGCCCTTGACGTTCTTGCTGCCCATGACGCAGCCGCCGCCCAGGCGGCCCGCCGCCTTGAAGCGCTCGGAGATGATGCAGGCCATGGGGACGA
>CACZQM010000197.1 GCA_902783285.1 uncultured Desulfovibrio sp.
CAAGGCAGTCCCGCTGCCGTTCCCATGCCGGCAGCTCTGCACCTGGCTCTGAAGCCGTGCTTTTGCACTGCTTAAAAGTAAGGATTGCTATTTATCCGTAAATAAAAGATTTTTTGCACGCTCCCTTGCCACGCTCCCCGTTGCGTGCTAGTGTTTTTCCGAATCGTCCGGCGAAAGGTGGTCCTTCCTGCCCACCCGGGGCATCCTCCCTTTCCAGCGGACAAAGGAGCATCACCATGTCATTCCCATCCCTTAAGATAGGCGATCTTGTGGCCCGCCTGCCCATCGTCCAGGGCGGCATGGGCGTAGGCATATCCATGTCGCGCCTGGCCTCTGCCGTCGCCAACGAAGGCGGCATCGGCGTGATCGCGGGCGCCATGGCCGGAATGCGCGAGCCTGACGCAGCCTCCGACCCCATAGGGGCCAACACCCGCGCCCTTAAGCGCGAGATCGAGAAAGCCCGCTCCATGACCAGCGGCATCCTGGGCGTCAACATCATGGTGGCGCTCACGACCTTTGCCGACCTGGCCAGGACAGCCGTGGAATCCAAGGCCGACATCATTTTTTCCGGAGCCGGGCTGCCCATGGACCTGCCGCGCATCTTCCTGGACACGTGCGAACGCGCCCGGCAGGAATTCCGCACCAAGCTGGTGCCCATCGTGTCCTCGAGCCGCGCCGCCGCCCTCATCGCCAAAAAATGGCTGGCCAAGACGGGCCTGCTGCCCGACGCCTTCGTCCTGGAAGGACCGCGGGCGGGCGGACACCTCGGCTTTTCCAAAGAGCATATCTTTGATTCCTCGTTTTCCCTGGAGAGCCTCATCTCCGGGGTGGTGGATACGGCACGCTCGCTGGAAGACAAGGCAGGACGGGCCATCCCCGTCATCGCCGGCGGAGGAGTGTTCTCCGGAGCGGACATAGCCCGCGTGATGAACCTGGGCGCTTCCGGTGTGCAGATGGCCACGCGCTTCGTGGCCACCGACGAATGCGACGCCGACATCCGCTTCAAGCAGGCCTACGTCAACGCCCGCGAAGAAGACGTGACCATCATCAACAGCCCGGTGGGCATGCCCGGCCGCGCCCTGGAGAACGCCTTCATCGACGAAGCGCGCGCCGGGAAGAAGAAGCCCTTCAAGTGCGTCTTCCACTGCATCAAGACCTGCGACCCTGCGACATCCCCCTACTGCATCGCCGCAGCACTCATCAACGCCATGAAGGGCAACCTCGACAGGGGTTTCGCCTTCTGCGGGGCCAACGTGGGCAAGGTCAAGAGCATCGTCCCGGTGCATGAGCTCATGCTCTCCCTGCGCAGGGAATACGACGACTTCATGGCCGGCTTCTGGCGGGACCCGGTGGGCGGGACCGGAAGCGCCGGCTGAACGCGCGCCCTCCTTCCGGCTGCGGCCTGGAGATGCAAAAAGACCGCCGGTAGCCCGGCGGTCTTTTTGCAAGGTCAAAAGGACGGTTAGAACATGCCGGGAAGGTGGATCCCCCCGGAGATATTGGACATTTCACGCTCCAGATTGGCGCGGCCGATGCGCACGGCCTCGTTGACGGCCGTGATGATGAGGTCCTGGAGCATCTCGGCGTCCCCGCTTTCCATGACGGCCTTGTCGATGGTGATGGACTTCATTTCCTGGCGCCCGTTCATCACCACCTTGACCATGCCCCCGCCGGCGGAGGCTTCCACGTCCTTTTCGGCCATCTCCTGCTGGAGTTTGGCGATCTTGTTCTGCATCACCTGCGCCTGGCGCAGCAGGTCGTTCATATTGCGCATACGCTTCTCCCGGGGACATCCCCTGTTGGCGGTTAATCCTTCACATGCACGACTTCGGCGTCAAAGGCTCCCGCGAGCCTTTGCACCACGGGGTGCTTTTCCATGTCTTGTATCAGCTCCGCCTCGGTGCGGACGATCTTCTGCGGCGGCAGGAAGACGCATTCCAGGCGGCGTCCTGCCCACGCTGAAGCGCGGTCCTCCAGCAGCCCTTTGCCTGCCTTCAGTTTCTTGGCTGCTATCTGGGTGTAGGGCCTGAGCACCAGCCAGCCGCCGCGCACCTCGCCGCCGCACTGCCTGAGCATGGGCACGTTGAGCTCCGCGTCGCTGTTGCCCAGGGAGGCAACGAACTCCCCCCAGTGCAGGCCGGGGTCAGGATCCTCTTTCTTCCAGTCCCCAGGAGCCGCCGGAGGCGCCGCCGGGACGGCCGGTTCAGGCACAGGCTCCGGTGCCGGCTCAGGCACGGGCTCCGGTACCGCTGCAGGAGTCGCGGGGGACGCCTGGACAGGGGCGGGAGACGGAGGGGGTGCGGGGCATGCGGGGGGCTGCGGCGGATCCTGCGGAGGCTGAGTGACCGCGGACTGCGGGGAAGACCGCCCCTCCTCCGCTTCCCCGGCGGGGAAGGCGGAGAGCTCGCGCAGAGGCAGGAGCCTGGGCAGCATGGCAAGGTTGAGCAAAAGCAGTTCCAGCCCCACCGACGGCTCCAGGCTGCTGAGTATGCGGCGCTGGGAATCCAGGGTCATCTGCCATGCTGCATGGATGAAGGCCGGAGAAAAACGCGACGCCGAGGCATGGAGCGCCTTTTGCTCTTCTTCCTCCCACAGCCCGCCGGCGGCTTGCCGGGCAAGGAAGAGGTCGCGCCAGAGGCTGGCAAGCTCGCGCAGGAAAAAGCCCATGTCCACGCCTTGGGCAAGCAGCTCCCGCACGAGCTTCACGATGGCAGCCATGTCATGCGCGGCGATGGCATCGAGAAGCCTGTCCATGACTTCGCGCCCGGCCAGTCCCAGCACCCTGCGGACCTGCGCGGCGGCAAGGGGCTCGCCGGGGGTGCAGCCCAGTGCCAGGGCCTGCCCGAGGAGCGACATGGCGTCGCGCACGCTGCCGGCGGCCCGGCGCGCGATGAGGGCGGCGGCTTCGGGTTCGAAGGGCTGCCCTTCGCGCTCCAGCACGCGGCAAACATGCGCCCTGAGCACGTCTTCGGGTATCTGGCGGAAAACGAAGTGCTGGCACCGGCTCAGTATGGTCACGGGGAACTTGTGCTGCTCGGTGGTCGCC
>CACZQM010000198.1 GCA_902783285.1 uncultured Desulfovibrio sp.
CAGTTTCCGTCCCTGGCTAGGCAGGCAAGCGTCGCGCTGACCAAGCGCCTGTGCCCTTTAGGGTAGGCCTCTTGCGTGCCAGCGCGGGAAGCGCAAGCGCAGCCTAACAACGCCAGGGGCGGAAAGGGCAAGCCGCCAGCCTAAAGGAGGCTACATATGGCAGCTATCTCCGGCCAGCTGAAGGACGCGAGCATCAACGGCAAGCCGCGCGACCTCATGGACGTCATTTTCAACATCGCCCCCACCGACACGCCGTTCCTCTCCATGTGCGGGCGTGCCGATGCCAGCCAGACCCTGCATGAATGGCAGACGGAGACCCTGGCGGCCCCGGCGGCCAACAGCCATTACGAAGGCGCGGACGTTTCGACCTTCTCGGAAGTCACCAGCACCGAGCTGGCCAACAAGACGCAGATCCTGCAGAAGGCGGTCAACGTCTCCGGCACGGCCCAGGCCGTGAAGCAGGCCGGCGTCGCCAAGCAGTACGCGCACCAGATGGCCCTGCGTTCCAAGGAGCTGAAGAAGGACGTGGAATTCGCCCTGCTCAGCAACCAGCTGGCCACGGCCGAGACAGCGGGCAGCGTGACCCGCAAGATGGCCGGCCTTCCCTGCTGGATGTGGGACAACTATGACCTCTCCAGCGGCGGCACCGCCCCCGTGTACGGCTCCTCGGCCGCCGTGGCCGGCAGCAACCGCCCCGTGACCGAGGCCATGTGCACCTCGCTGATGACCGACATCTATGAAGCGGGCGGCAACCCCGACCGCATCATGGTCTCCCCCAAGGTCCGCGTCCTGCTCTCCAAGGTCCTGCATGGCGGCGCCACCCGCATGGAAGCCGTGGAGGACAAGAAGGCCTACAGCACCATCGACGTCTGGGTGAGCGACTTCGGCACGCTGAAGATCGTCCCCAACCGCGTGCAGGCCGGCGTTGACTATTCCAAGTACGCCGCCTTCTTCCTCGATCCCGAGTACTGGAAGGTCGCCTACCTGCGCGGCTTCACCGAAGAGAAGCTGGCCCACACCGGCGACAGCCTCAAGGGCCACATCCTCGTGGAATGCACGCTTCAGGCCAGCCAGCCGGCCAGCTCCGGCATGATCGGCGACATCAGCGATGCCGATGCCGATTACGCCTAGTCTCTTGACGAACGCGTGAAAAGCGCCCATAAAGAAGGGGCAGGGAGTGCGTCAACACCCTCTGCCCCAGAAATGGGCACAACTTCCGTGAATTGGTTTCACAGTTTTTGCACCCGGTGGAAGCCGCTAACTTCCACCGGGCACGTTATTTAATCAAACAGGCGCTTGACCAAATTAACCAGCAGGCGGCCTGCGAACGAGGCCAGCACTGCCCGGAAGAAGTGCAGCATAGGCATAACCTCCTTTCGGAAGTCGTGCCCACGTCCGGAACATATAAGCCTTTGATGGATTAATCAATATTCCCTGTGCCGCAGTGATGCGGCGGGATAAGCTCCTGTCAAAACCATGGCAGGAGCTTTTCTGCTGGCTCCTTCCGCACAAGCCCTCCTCCATGGGAGGGTGTCACGAGCGCAGCGAGTGACGGGAGGGGTCGAGCATCGCCTCCCTGCCGGTCAATGCTGATCAGGGCTCCCATCTCTCCCCCAGGCACTCACGCTTTGACGCGGATCAAGGCACCTGCCAAGGAGCGATGATCGATGTGGGATGGTATTGCAAACATGGCCGACCCCTTTCGGTCTCGCTACGCTCGACCACTTTCCCCAGAGGGGACAGCATGAGAGGAAGGGGACGGCATGCACGGAAGTGACTACCTCCATGCGCCTCTCCGCGCATCCTTTTTCCCCGTCCATTGTCTCTACGGGGCATCGCCAAAAATGCCATTAAAAATATTGACACCATGTCAACCATGGTGCATGATGCCTTCGTTGACATCGTGTCAGCCATGATCGCCACCGATCTGCCAAAGGAGGGGCCATGTTCAAGGGCACGCCAGGGCTCATCTCTGAGAGAAGGGAAGAGATCATCAACGCCTGTGAAAAACTCTACCGGACCATGAGCTTCAAGGAGATCACGCTCAAGGAGATCGGCAAGGCGACGTCGTTCTCCCGGCCCACGATCTACAACTATTTCCATACGAAGGAAGAGATCTTCCTTGCCCTCTATGAGAGAGAATACGTGCTGTGGAACCAGGAGCTGGAGGGCATCCTCGCCGATAGCGGAACGCTGACGCCGCACGCACTGGCGGACCGCATCGCCCTGTCGCTCACGCACCGGATCCAGCTTTTGAAGCTCCTTTCCATGAACAATTACGACATGGAAGCGAACAGCCGCCAGGAGCTTTTGACATCCTTCAAGAAGGCCTACTGGAGGTCGATGGAGAACATCCGGCGACTCTTGGAACGGGCCTGCCCGGACAGGGGGCCGGAAGAGATCCGGCGGATCATCTACGTGTTCTTCCCCTTCATGTTCGGGCTCCATCCCTATGCCTTCGCCACGGAAAAGCAGAAAGCGGCCATGAAGGAAGCGGGCGTCGATTTCGCCTTCCTTACGGTCTACGAACTGGCGCATGCCTGCCTGTCCAGCCTTCTGGACCCGTGCCGGGGACATCCCGGGCCCCGCGATGCCCGGCAGGAGGGAGCATGAGATATACGGTGCTGGGGAAGTCTGAGCTCAACGTGTCCCGCATCTGCCTGGGATGCATGGGCTTCGGGGACCCCGCGGCGGGCCAGCACAGCTGGACGATCGACGAGGAGCATTCCCGGGAGGTCATCCGGAAGGCCCTGGAGCTGGGGGTCAATTTTTTCGATACGGCCATCGGCTACCAGGCGGGGACGAGCGAACGCTACCTGGGCAGGGCCCTCAGGGACTTTGCCCGGCGCGACGAGGTCGTCGTGGCCACGAAATTCCTGCCGCGGACCAGCGATGAGATCGCATCCGGGGTCAGCGGGCAGCAGCATGTCGAGACCATGCTGGACCGGAGCCTGTCCCACCTGGGCATGGACCATGTGGACCTCTACATCTGCCACATGTGGGACTGGCGGACGCCCATCCATGACATCCTTGAGGGGCTGGACCGCGTGGTCAGGGCCGGCAAGGCCAGGTACGCCGGCATTTCCAACTGCTTTGCCTGGCAGCTTGCCAAGGCCAACGCCCTTGCCGAAAAGGAAGGATTCCCGCCGTTCATCTCCGTCCAGGGGCATCACAACCTCATCTACCGTGAGGAGGAGCGCGAGATGGCGGTGCTCTGCCGCGAAGACGGCATCGCCATGACGCCCTACAGCGCCCTGGCCTCCGGAAGGCTGGCGCGGAAGCCCGGGGAGACCTCGCCCCGGATGGAGCAGGACGCCTATGCGAAGTTCAAGTACGATGCCACCCGGCAGCAGGACGGGATCATCATCCGCCGGGTGGCGGAGCTCGCGGAAAAGCGCGGCGTCTCCATGACGGAGGTGTCGCTGGCGTGGCTGCTCACCAGGACCGATTCCCCCGTCGTGGGGGCCACGAAGGCCAGCCACATCGAAGGCGCGGCCCGGGCCGTGGATCTTTCCCTGCCGGAAGAAGAGGTCGCGTATCTGGAAGAGCCGTATGTCCCCCATGCCCTTGCCGGCGTCATGGCGCAGAACACGCGCAGCCGGGCAACGGAAGACCATGTCTGGACGGCCGGCGGCCGCAAGGCCTGACCGGACGCCCGCCGCGGCGGCGGCAGGACCTTTCACGTTTGTAATATTTCCAAGGAGATCACGATGAAAAGAAGAAGTTTTTTGCTGGCCCTCGGCGCGCTGCCGGTGGCGTTCATGGCTGCAGGCGCCGCTTCCGGCGCGGAGCGCAAGATCCTGGTGGCCTGCTTTTCGGCGACCGGCACGACCAAGGGCGTCGCAAGCACCATCGCCCGGACGCTGGGGGGAGACCTGTATGAGATCGCCCCGGCGCAGCCGTACACCGCGGCGGACCTGGACTGGCATGACAAGGCGAGCCGGTCGTCCCTTGAGATGGCCGATGCGGGGGCGCGTCCCGCGATCGCCGGCGCGCTGCCCGACATGGCCAGGTACGGCACGGTCTTCATCGGCTATCCCATCTGGTGGGGCATCGCGCCGCGCATCGTGCAGACCTTCGTGGAACGCTGCGACCTCAAAGGCAAGACCGTGATCCCCTTCTGCACGTCCGGAGGGAGCGCCTTTGCCGGCAGCGCGGACCTGCTCATCAAGGCGGCGCCCCAGGCGGTCTGGAAGGACGGCAGGCGCCTGAACGCCGGCGCGTCCGCTTCCGGCATCGCCTCCTGGGCGGAAGAACTCGGGATCGCCCGCTAGGTCCGGGCGCCAACAGCAGGAGGAGGACACGACATGCGGATCCCCGGCAGAAAGCAGATGCTCTTTTCCCTTTTGGTTTCCCTGGCCTTTTGCGGGCAGGCGCTGGCCTTCCCCGTGCCGGACACGGTGAGCGAAGCGATCAAGCCCGTCATCGCCGCCCCGCCGCTGCCCCTCTGGCAGAAGCATCCGGCCAGCATGGAAGAATGGAAGGCGATGGTCGAAAACTTTGAAAAGACCGTCTCCGCCTCCGTGCCCGCTTTCCTGCAGAAGATGGGCGTGGAATGCGAACCCTCCGTGATGGCGGGCGTGCCGGTCTTCACGCTGACCCCGCCTTCCGTGGCCAAGGGCGATGAAGACAAGGTGCTGCTGTATTTCCATGGCGGCGGCTATGTCCTGAACGGCGGGCTCTCCGGCGTCCGCGAAGCCGTGTTCATGGCAAAGGAATCCGGCTACAGGATCGTCTGCGTGGATTACCGCATGGCTCCCTTCCATCCCTATCCGGCAGCCATCGACGACGCCATCGCCGTCTATGGCGAACTGCTGAAGACGTACCGGCCCGGAGCCATCGGCGTCTTCGGCACGTCGACCGGCGGGGGCATGACCCTGATCCTGCCGCTGCGGGCCAGGAAGGACGGGCTCCCGCTGCCCGGGGCCCTGGGGGCGGGCACCCCCTGGTCTGACCTGGACAAGATCGGCGACAGCTACTTCACCAATGCCGGCACCGACAACGTGCTCACCTCGTACGAGGGGCTCCTCCAGGATGCCGTCCGCGCCTATGCCGGCGGCCACGACCTCAAGGACCCGATGCTTTCCCCGGTCTACGGCGACCTTTCGGGCTTCCCGCCGACCATCCTCACGTCGGGCACGCGCGACCTCTTCCTGAGCAATACGGTCAGGGTCCACACGAAGCTGCGCCAGGCGGGGGTCGAAGCGGACCTCATCGTCCTCGAAGGGCTCTCCCATGCCCAGTACTACTTTGTGGAGGACGCTCCGGAGACCAGGTTCCATTTTGCCGAGCTGTCCAAGTTCTTCCACCGCCATCTGCACTGAAGGATGCATCCTTGAGGAGGAACGCCCGATGGGATCCAGACCAACGATACCAGCCATGAAACGGCTCTCCGTGACCATCCTCCTGGCCCTTGCGCTCTGCGTTCCTGTCCGGCAGGAGGCGGCCGCGGCTGCCGCGCTCTGCGTGTTTCCCCGGCAGGAGGCGGCGGCCGCGCCTGCGGACGGCTTCGTGCTGCTGCCCGGCGGCGACTTCACCATGGGCAGCCCGGACCGGGAACGCCAGCGTCAGCAGGATGAGGTCCTGCACACGGTCAGGCTGAGCCCCTTTTATGTCGATCCCCA
>CACZQM010000199.1 GCA_902783285.1 uncultured Desulfovibrio sp.
CCCCCAATCTTTTTCAAGGAGAACGCCCATGCAGTGCACCGTGGCCGTGAGCGGCGGCAGCGACAGCCTCTATGCCCTGCTTTCCCTCCGGGAGGCAGGATGCAGGGTGCGCGCCCTGCACGCCCGCTTCCTGCCCGGGACCGGCAGCGGGGCCGTGGCGGCGCTGTCGCGGCTTTGCGATGCCCTGGACATCCCCTTTGAAGCCGTTGACCTCGAAGATCCCTTCCGCCGGAGCGTCATGGAGCCTTTCGCGCAGGAGCATGCCGCGGCACGCACGCCCAATCCCTGCGCCCTGTGCAACCGCGCCATGAAGTTCGGGCTGCTGCTCGACCATGCGACCCGGGAGGGGGGCATGTACGCCACGGGGCACTATGCCGCCATGGAGGAACACCCCGCGTACGGCCCTGCCCTCCGCGCGGCGGACTATGCTCCCAAGGATCAGAGCTACTTCCTGGCGCTCGTGCCCATCGAAAGGTTGCGCCGCTGCATCTTCCCCCTGTCGGGCGTGAGCAAGCCCGAGGCGCGTGCCTGGCTCAACGAACGCGGCTTCCCCGTCCCCCTTCCTTCCGAAAGCCAGGAAATCTGCTTCATCCCGGGCGATGACCACTGTGCCTGGCTGGAAGGGAGGCGGCGGCAGGGCCTGTCCCTGCCCGGACCGGGCCCCGTGGTCCTTGCCGGCGAAGGGAGCATCATCGCGGAGCACGGCGGGCTGTGGCGCTACACCGAAGGCCAGCGCCGCGGGCTGGGCATACCATGGCGGCATCCGCTGTACGTCCTCGCGCGGCAGCGGGAGACCAACACCCTCGTCGTGGCTCCCAAAGCCATGCTGCACACGGAGGCCTGCAGCGCCCGGGACCTGAACCTCATGGTCCCGCATGCCCTGTGGCCCAAAGAGGTCTTTGCGCGGGTGCGCTACCGCCATGCCCCCGTGCCTGCGGACGTGGAACTCGACGGAAGGCGCATGGAGGTCCGTTTCCGCGAACCGCAGGAGCCGCCCGCGCCGGGCCAGGTCGCCGCCATCTACGACAGGGACGGCTTCGTGCTGGCGGGCGGCATCCTGGAAACTCCCCAGGACGCGGATCCCGGCTCTTGATTCTGCCGCGCGGCGCGGTTATGGTGTCCACGCCGCGCAATGCGGTCCTAATGACATAAACCCTCCGGAGAGGTCGAGATGATAGGCATTTCCAAGCTTTACTGCGGGCAGGTGGAACCTTCCGACGCCCTGCGCTACGGACGGCACTCGGGCAGGCTGCCCTCGCACCTCCTGCAGTTTTCCGCCGACAAAAAGCCGGTCGTCGTCTGGAACATGACGCGCCGCTGCAATCTGAAATGCGTCCACTGCTACGCGCAGGCCGAGACCGACAAGGGCGTGGATCCCATCTCCACGGAGCAGGCCAAGGCCATGATCGACGACCTGGCGGCATACGGCGCCCCGGTGATGCTTTTTTCCGGCGGGGAGCCGACCATCCGCAGGGACATGCCTGAACTGGCGAGCTATGCCACGTCCAGGGGGATGCGCGCCGTCATCTCCACCAACGGCACGCTCATCGACCGCGCCATGGCAAGGCAGCTCAGGGAAGTGGGGCTCTCCTACGTGGGCGTTTCCCTGGACGGCGGCGAAGAGGTGCATGACCATTTCCGCGGCGTGAAGGGGGCCTTCCGCCGCGCCCTGGAAGGGCTTGACTACTGCCGCGAGGAAGGCATCAAGGTCGGGCTGCGCTTCACCATCAACAAGCGCAACGCCGCGGAAGTGCCCAGGATCTTCTCCATCCTGCGCGAGCGCGGCATACCGCGCGTATGCTTCTACCACCTGGTGTATGCCGGGCGGGGCAGCGAACTGATCAACGAAGACCTGGACCACCAGGAGACACGCGCCCTCGTGGACCTCATCATGGACAAGACGCGCGAATGCTTTGATGCCGGCGACCCCAAGGAAGTGCTCACCGTGGACAACCATGCGGACGGCCCGTATGTCTGGATGCGGCTGCAGCGCGAAGATCCCAAACGGGCCGAGGAAGTCTTCCAGCTCCTGCAGTTCAACGAGGGCAACAGCTCCGGCCGCGGCATCGGCTGCATCTCGTGGAACGGGGATGTCTCGGCGGACCAGTTCTGGCGGCACCATGTGTTCGGCAACGTCCTTGAGCGCCCCTTCTCGCAGATCTGGGACGATCCCGGGATCGAGCTGTTGCACAAGCTCAAGGACAAGAAGCCCTGGGTCAAGGGGCGCTGCGCCAAATGCCGCTTCCTGAACATCTGCGGCGGCAACTTCCGCTCCCGCGCCGAAGCCTATTACGGCGACGCATGGGCGCAGGACCCCGCCTGCTACCTCACGGACGAAGAGATCGGCATAAAGTAAGCCGCCACATCCCATCCTTATCCTGCGGGGAGCCGCCTTCCCGCTTCTTCCGGGGCCGGCATGATCATTTCGCTCCTGCTGGGAAAGCAGATCGCCGCCATGCTGCTCATGGTCCTCATGGGCTTCGCCCTTGTGCGCCTCAAGGTCATGCGCCTGCAGGAGAGCCGCGCCCTGGCCACGCTCACGCTCTACGTCGTGGGCCCGTGCATGGCCATAGACGCCTTCCAGGTGGACGTGACGCCGGAAAGGCTGCGCGGCCTGCTCATGTCCTTTGCCGCCGCCCTGCTCGTGCAGTCCATATACATCCTCCTGTCCCTGCTGCTGCGCCGCCCGCTGAAGCTCGATCCTGTGGAGCAGTGCTCCGTCATCTACTCCAACGGGGCGAACCTGATCATCCCCATCGTGGGGTATGTGTTCGGGCAGGAATGGATCTTCTACACGTGCAGCTTCATCACCGTCCAGGTCACGCTGTTCTGGACGCACTGCACCACGGTGCTGAACAGGGACGCGCGCATCAGCATCAGGGCCATCCTCACCAACATCAACATGATCGCCATCTTCGCCGGGGCGTTCCTGTTCGTCACCGGCCTGCGCCTGCCCGAAGTGCCGCGCATAGCCGTCCATTCCGTGGGGCTGATGGTCGGCCCGCTCTGCATGATCGTCACCGGCATGCTCATCGGCTCGCTGGACCTGCGCAGCTTCCTCGCCTACCGCAAGCTGCCCCTCATCGTGGGGCTGCGGCTCGTCGGCTTCCCCCTGGCCGCCCTGGCCGCCCTGCGCCTTTCCGGCATGGCGGGCTGGGTGGAAAACGGCGCGACCATCCTGCTCATCTCGTTTTTTGCCGCTTCCGCCCCCTGCGCCAGCACGGTCACGCAGATGGCGCATGTCTACGGGCGCGACGGGCAGTACGCCAGCTCCATCAACGTGGTCTCCACCCTGCTCTGCGTGTTCACCATGCCGCTGCTGGCGTGGCTCTTCCAGCTCTAGGACGCGCCGCGACGCTTTTCAAAGCATGAAGGCAGTGATATGCTGCCCGTGAAAAACGACCCAGCCGGACGGCTCCGGCTGAAAGGACATCCATTATGACCGACCTCTGCTTCCACCGCGGGCGCAGGCTGCGCCGCACCCCCGCCATCCGCGCCATGGTGCGCGAAACGGCCCTTTCTGCCAACGACCTGATCATGCCCTATTTTGTCGCGGATACGCCGGACCCCTCCCTGCGCCAGCCCATTCCATCCATGCCGGGGCAGTTCCAGCTCTCGCCCGCCGAACTGGAAAAAGAGGTGGGCTCTGCCGTGGCGGCGGGATTGCGGTCCGTCCTTCTCTTCGGCATACCCGCGGAGAAGGATCCCCTCGGGCATGGCGCCTACGACGACAACGGCATCGTGCAGCGCGCCGTGCGCATGCTCAAGAAAAACTGGCCCGATCTCGTGGTGGTCACGGACCTCTGCCTTTGCGAATACACGTCGCACGGGCATTGCGGCATCATCGCCGAAGGCGACCGCACAGGCCATGTGCTCAACGACCCCACGCTGGAACTGCTGGCCAGGACCGCCGTTTCCCAGGCGAAAGCCGGCGCGGACATCATTGCCCCCTCCGACATGATGGACGGCCGCGTGCTTGCCCTGCGCCGGGCCCTCGACCGTGAAGGCTTCGAAGAAACGCCGATCATGTCCTACGCCGTCAAGTATGCATCCGCCTACTACGGTCCTTTCCGCGACGCGGCGGATTCCGCCCCGCATTTCGGCGACCGCCGCACCTACCAGATGGATCCGGGCAACGTGCAGGAAGCCCTGCGCGAGATGCAGGCGGACATCGACGAAGGTGCGGACCTGTTCATCGTCAAGCCGGCCGGTCCCTACCAGGACGTGCTGCGCCTGATGCACGACAGCTTTGACGTGCCCCTGGTGGCGTACCAGGTGAGCGGGGAATATTCCCTCATCTGCGCCGCGGCGCAGAACGGCTGGATAGACCGCAGGGCCATCGTCATGGAATCGCTCACCGGCATCAAGCGCTCCGGCGCCGGCATGATCATCACCTATTTCGCTGCGGAAGCCCTCCGCGAAGGCTGGATACGCTGATGCCCGGGCATCCAGAGGCCATGTGCGGCATGGGCGGGCATGCAGCGGGCGCAGGACACCCGGCGCGCACCCTTGCAGACGGCACGCCCAAGTGCCGTCTCATCGCCTGGGAGGTGACGCGCTCCTGCAACCTGGCCTGCAGGCACTGCCGGGCAGAAGCCCATCCCGAGCCCTATGAAGGCGAGCTCACCACAGCTGAGGCCAAGGCGCTGATCGACACCTTTCCCCAGGTGGGCGAGCCCATCGTCATCTTCACCGGCGGCGATCCCATGATGCGCCCGGACATCTACGAGCTTGCCGCCTATGCCAGAGAAAAGGGGCTGCGCTGCGTCATGTCGCCCAACGGCACCCTGATCACGCCGGAAGCCGCCAGGAAGATCCGCGAAGCCGGCATCATGCGCTGCTCCATCTCCATCGACGCCGCTTCCGCGGCGCAGCACGATGCCTTCCGCGGCGTGCCCGGCGCCTTCGACGCCTCCATGCGCGGCATAGGGATGCTCAAAAAAGAGGGCGTGGAGTTCCAGATCAACACCACCGTCACACGGAGCAACCTGGCATCCTTCAAGGACATCTTCCACCTGTGCGAGCGCATAGGCGCCGCGGCATGGCATATCTTCCTGCTGGTGCCCACCGGGCGGGGCGCAGGGATAAAGGAAGAAGTGATCAGCGCACAGGAATACGAGGACGTGCTGCACTGGTTCTACGATTTCCGCAAGACCACCTCCATGCACCTCAAAGCCACCTGCGCCCCGCACTACTACCGCATCATGCGCCAGCGCGCCCGCGAGGAAGGCGTGACAGTGGACATGGCCCATTTCGGCATGGACGCCATGACCCGGGGCTGCCTGGGCGGCACGGGTTTCTGCTTCATAAGCCATACGGGGCAGCTGCAGCCCTGCGGATACCTGGGCCTGGACTGCGGCAACGTGCGCCAAACGCCCTTCCCCGAATTGTGGAAGCACGCCCCATGGTTCCTGAGATTCCGCGACCAGAGCCAGTACGAGGGCAAATGCGGGCGCTGCGAGTACCATAAGGTCTGCGGAGGATGCCGCGCCCGCGCTGCCAGCATGTCCGGCGATCCGCTGGCCGAAGAACCGCTCTGCCTCTACCAGCCTGTGAAAAAAGCCGGGGCTTCCGGCAAGGAGCGCCCATGAGCCAGGAAAACCTGGATACCGCCGACCGCCGCATCCTGGACATCATCCAGAGCGGGTTCCCCCTTGTCACGCGGCCATATGCCGCCATCGGGGAACAGCTCGGGCTCCCTGAGGAAGAAGTCCTTGAGCGGGTGCGCGCGATGCGGCGGAAAAAGGTCCTGCGCCGCCTGGGGGCGAACTTCCAAAGCGCAAAGCTGGGCTTCCGCTCCACGCTTTGCGGGGCCTGTGTCCCGCCGGAAAAGCTGGATGCCTTCATCGAACTGGTCAACAGCCTGCCCGGCGTGACGCACAATTATCTGCGCGACCACCATTTCAATGTCTGGTTCACCATCATCGGCCCGTCATGGGAGGCCGTGTGCGCCGACATCCGGAGCATCGAGGAACGCACCGGCGTGCCGGTGATGAACCTGCCCGCCACCAGGCTCTACAAGATCCGCGTGGACTTCCAGATGGAGTGAGTGCAGGACCTTCCTTATTAAAAACGCAGGTCCCGTTCGCCGGCTTTCAGCCGTTCCAGGTACGCAGCCGTCTGGGCGCGGCGCTTTTCGCTGGTGATGCGCCCCAGTTCTTCGGCTATCATGCGTTCGCCAAGCGCCTTCAATTCATCATCGGCGTAATCCAGCAGGTATTCCTCGAAGGTCAGCATGGCGTTGGGCTGGCAGCAGTTGCTGATCTCGCCCGACTTGGCCAGGGGCATGAAGCGGTCTCCCGTGCGCCCGGCACGGTAGCAGGCGGTGCAGAAGCTGGGGAGGTAGCCGTCGCGCACAAGGCCCTTGAGCACGTCTTCGGGCTTGCGCTCGTCTGCAAGGTGGAACTGGGGCGTTTCGCCGGGGCGTGAACATCCCGGATGTGCGTAGCCCCCCACTCCCACGCAGGAGCCGGCGCTCATCTGCGACATGCCGATGTCCAGCAGTTCGCGGCGGAACTCCGCGGATTCCCGCGTGGTCAGGATCATGCCCGTGTAAGGCACGGCAAGGCGCGTCACGGCGATAAGGTGCTTGAAGTCCCTGTCGCTCACGAGTTCATAGGCGGAATAATCGACGCCCTCGGCAGGCAGCAGCCTCGGGAAGGATATGGTATGCGGACCCACGCCGGCCACCGCCTCGAGGTGTTCGGCATGGAGGAGCAGGCCCATCACTTCATAATGCCAGTCGTACAGCCCGAACAGGGCGCCTATGCCCACGTCGTCGAGCCCGCCTTCCAGCATGCCGCGGTCCATGGCTTCGGTGTGCCATTCGTAATTGGCCTTTGGCCCGCCCATGTGCATGAACTCATAGGTCGGCTTGTGGTACGTTTCCTGGAACAGGATGTACGTGCCGAGACCGGCTTCTTTCAGCCTGCGGTAGTTTTCCGCCGTGGTGGCGGCGATGTCCACGTTCACGCGGCGTATGGAGCCGTTGCGCAGCTTCGTCCCGTAGATGGTGCGCATGCACTCCAGGATATAGTCGATGGGACAGTTCCTGTCGTCCTCGCCGGCTTCGAGCAGCAGGCGCTTGTGCCCCAGTGTTTCGAGCGCCAGCACTTCTTCGCGCAGTTCTTCCTGGGAAAGCCGCCTGCGCGCCGTCTTGTTGGAAGCGTGGAACCCGCAGTAGCGGCAGTTGTTGACGCAGTAGTCCGAAAGGTAGAGCGGCGCGAACATGACGATGCGGCGCCCGTAGATATGTTCCTTGATGCGCCGGGCAAGGGCGTGTATCCCGGCCCGTATGTCCTCGTCCTCCGCGTAGAGGAGCGCGGCGGCCTCCCTGTGGGTGAGCCCCCGGCAAAGCCTCGCCTTTTCGAGGATGGTGTTCAGCGCGTCCCTGTCGGCAGCGAGCTTTTTCCCTTCTTCCAGAGATTCGCGGATCTCGGCGTCATCGATGAATTCGTTGGCGTCCCTTGAAGCTGGATCATACATGCGCGGCCTCCTGTGCGCTCTGTGGCGCACAGCCATAATTGAGACAAGCTGCGCCGCAAGTCAATATGCAAAAAACGTCCGCCCGGTGCTGCAAGGCAGGGTATGGCAATCTCGCGGCGTTCGCACTATACTCGCTCCGGCACCGGCAAACGGCCAAGGCAGGACGATACCATGGAGCATATGTCTTTTGAGCGCTGCCTGTGCGTGATGGACAGGCTGGAACAGGGGCGGCTGCCCTCCCTGGAAAAAACGGCGGCCTTTATCGACGCATGCGCTCCTGCGGGAACGGAAAGCCCCCTTCCCGGAAATGAACGGCGCCTGCTGCTCACGGAACTCTTTGCCCGGGCCCGCTCGGCCGCAGTGCGCAGCTTCGGCCGCCGCATCTACCTGCGGGGGCTGATAGAGATCTCCAACCATTGCGTGCGCAACTGCCTCTACTGCGGCATACGCGCCGGCAATGCCCTTGCCGAACGCTACAGGCTCAGCCCTGAAGAGATTTTTGCCTGCTGCGAACGGGGCCACGGGCTGGGGTTCCGCACGTTCGTCCTGCAGGGCGGGGAAGACCCCTGGTTCAGCGACGAACGCCTTTGCGCCATCGTGCGGCGCATCAAGGAGCGCTGGCCGGATTGCGCCGTCACCCTCTCCGTCGGCGAGCGCCCGCGCGATTCCTACAGGCGGCTCAAAGACGCCGGGGCAGACAGGTTCCTCCTGCGGCACGAAACGGCCGACCCCGGCCATTATGCCAGGCTGCATCCGCCCGCGCAGACCTGGCTGGACCGCGTGCGCTGCCTATACGACCTGAAGGCGTGCGGATACCAGACAGGGGCGGGGTTCATGGTGGGATCCCCCTGGCAGGACAGCCTGTGCCTTGCCAAAGACCTTGCCTTCCTGGCGGAACTGCGCCCGGAAATGGCCGGCATCGGCCCGTTCATCCCCCAGGCCCAGACGCCCCTTGCAGGCTTTCCCGCCGGCAGCGTGGAGCGCACCCTGGTGATGATAGCACTGACCCGCCTTGCCCTGCCCGATGCCATGCTCCCCTCGACAACGGCCCTTGCCACCGCCGCAGCGGACGGACGCGAAAGGGGCATCCTGGCGGGGGCCAACGTCGTCATGCCCAATCTTTCGCCCCGGGAAGCGCGGAGGCGCTACACCCTTTATGACAACAAGCTGGCCGAAGGCCCGGAATGCGCCGAGCAGCTGGAAGCATTGAAGCGCCGGTTAGGCGCCATAGGCTACGAACTGGCCGCCGGCCGGGGCGACCACCGGACGTTCGTCCAGGAACGGAGCAGCCATGTCTGAAAGCATGAACAGCACGCCGCGCGCGATGCGCCTGCATATCGGCATCTTCGGCCGGCGCAATGCGGGCAAGTCCTCGCTCGTCAACGCGCTCACCGCGCAGCAAGCCTCCATCGTGTCTGACCTTGCGGGAACGACCACCGATCCCGTTTACAAGGCCATGGAAGTGCCGGGGATCGGACCCTGCGTCTTCATCGACACCGCCGGATATGACGACGAAGGACCCATGGGGCAGCTGCGCGTGAGGGAGACGGAAAAGGCGCTTGAAAAAACAGACGTCGCCATCCTCGTGCTCGACGGGACGGGAAGCCCGCTGGATGCCGCCTGGGCAGAAAAGATCAGGTCACGGGGGATCCCCTTCCTGGCAGTGCTCAACAAGGCCGACGGACAGGGCGGAGCAAGCCTTGAGCAGCTCCTTGCCGGATATGCAAAGGACCTCGGCGTCATGCCCCTGCCCGTGAGCGCCAGGAACAAGCGCGGCCTGCCGGAACTGTTCGATGCGCTCCTGCGGAGCATCCCTCCCGACTGGGGCAGGCGCTCGATCACCGGGAGCCTCTGCGCCCAAGGCGACACCGTCCTGCTCGTCATGCCCCAGGATATCCAGGCACCCAAAGGCAGGCTCATCCTGCCGCAGGTCCAGGTCACGCGCGAGCTGCTGGACAAGCAGTGCGTGGTCGTCAGCTGCACCACGGGCCAAGCCGCAGCCGCGCTTGCCGGGCTCAGGGAAGCGCCGCGGCTGATCATCACCGATTCCCAGGCGTTTGGCGAAGTCTGGAAGCTGAAGCCGGAGCAAAGCCGGCTCACCTCGTTTTCCGTGCTGCTCGCCGGCTACAAGGGCGACATGCGTGTTTTCCTCAGGGGGGCTGAGGCGATGGACAGGCTTACCGGAGCGTCCTCCGTGCTCATCGCCGAATCCTGCACGCATGCCCCCATGCACGAAGACATCGGCAGGGTCAAGATCCCCCGCGCGCTGCGCGCACGGTACGGGGAAGGCATGTCCTTCACCATGGCCAGCGGAAAGGATTTCCCCGACGACCTGTCCCCGTTCGACCTGATCATCCATTGCGGCGGGTGCATGTTCAACCGTGCCTGCATGATGTCGCGGATACGCAGGGCGGAGCAGGCCGGCGTGCCCATGTGCAACTACGGGATCGCCCTGGCAAAGCTGGCCGGGATCCTGGACAGGCTCGCGTATCCCGAAGAGACGTAGCGGAGCCCGGCGGCTATGGCCTTTTCCTTCCCGTGCCGTCGAATCCGAAGCGCGCATCCAGGGACAGGTTGTCCCCGGGGCGGCTGAAGTAGCCCTCCCTGGCAAGCCGGGGCTCTCCCATGCCAAGCAGCCCGCTGACCTTGACGAAGCGGTAGCCCTGCGCCTCCAGGTCTTCGACAAGGCTGCGCACCAGCGCCGCCGTGCCCCTGGGCACCAGGTTGGCATGCATGAGGATGATGGAGCCGGGCCTGACCATGCCTGCTGCAGCCCTGGCCACGGCGGGGGAGGCATTGTCCTTCCCCCCCTCGGCGGCCACGTCCCACTGGATGACCCTGAGTCCGTACTCCGCAAGGACCTCCAGCGCGCGTTCGCTGCATCTGCCGTACGGAAGGCGGAAAAGCCCCATGCAGGCAGGGATCTCGGGAGGCGGGCAGCCTTGTTCCGCAGCCTCGCGCAAGGCCACCTCGCGCAGCGCAGCATACTGTGCCTGGGCCCCTTCTATCTGCCCGCGCATGGCCTCCTCCGCCATGATGCCGAAATTTCCGTGCGTCCATGCGTGGCTGCCGATCTCAAAAAGCGGCTCCCGCATGATCTGGACCACGCGCCCGGCATGCGTGCGCATCCACTTCCCTCCCATGAACAGCGTCGCCGGCACGCCCTTCTGCCGGAGGTAGGACAGGATCTCCATGTCGCAGCCCGTTGTCGATACGGCGAGCTCGCACATGTCAAAGGTGAGCGCAACGGCTTTTTCACCTCCCGTGTCCACGCTCCGTATGGTGCCCTGGTCCGATGCAGGCAGCGCAGGGGGGAAGCCCGCACCTGGGCCGAGAGCCGGCGGAGGTGAGGGATCGTTGGGCAGGACGCCTTTCCCGTCGCTTGCGGTGAGGGACCAGCTCGCGCCTTCCTGTCCTGCGCCGGCAGGGGCCGGTGCGCAGCCCAGGACCATCATCCATGCTGCCACCAGGCAGGCGGAAAATCTCATGGCATCGCCTCCACGTAAAAACGTTCCTTGACGCTGTCCCGGCATGATAATGCCATTTCCGCGATCTTCCAAGCCATGCCTGCACAGCGATTTTTCTTTACCGGGATGCGATACCGGACTATCCTTTTAAGGACCCTGCCGCTTTTATAAGGAAAACGCCCCATGAAAGCATTGCTGTTCGCCATGGCCGCCATCTTTGGGATCCTCCCCTCCGCCTCGCTGGGGAGGACGCCTGAAGACGGCGCTGTCGAAGATCTTTCCAGCCGCATCGCTCCCAAGGTCATCCATTCGCATGACATCAGTGATTTTAACGCGGCATTCGAATACCATCCCTCTTCCTCGCTGCCCAGCAGGGGCGGGACCTATGTCAGCGTCGAGCCGGAATGGCCCTCCGGACATTACGAGCTGCGCCTTTCCCGCTCAGGAGGCACGTCCAGGTTCGCGGCTTCTTTCCAGGGGAACGGGCTTTCCTTTGACGTGCAGAAGGAATTGCCTCCCTCCGTGCTGGATGACATGCAGGCGCTCATCGAAAAGCACGGGGTCGCCAGGCTGAACGGCTTTTACAAGCGCGATACCGCCCTGGGCTGCGGATTCAGGCTCGATGTCCTCTATGCATCCGGGGAGAAGATCAGTGCGGGGGCTGAAGGCGGAAGCGCCGTGATGCCCGGAAGATACTGGGATGAGGCATGGTTCCTCCGGTTCATGTCCGGCACGGCTGACAGGCATGGCTTCACCCTGCTGCCCCGAAAGGACCTTTCCGGTGCGCTGCGCTCCTTTGCGGCCGTCTTCCCCTACCGGCGCGATATCGACGGCGGCAGCTTTGCCGAAGGAGAATACAAGCTGGAACTGTTCTCTCCTGATGGGGAAGGCCCCGGCGGGCTCATGAGGATATCGTTCAAGGATCCGGCGGGAAAAGAGACCTGGACCGAGGCCCGTGCATCCAGGGAGGACTTCCAGGACCTTGCGGACCTGCTGCGGAAAGAAGGCGTTGCCCGCCTGGATGGCTATCATTACGGCGGGTTTGCGGCGGATCAGTGCGATGTCCGGTTCAGGATCGAAGCAGAGTTCGATTCCGGCGATGTCCTCCGGGCCAGGGCGGAAGGTCCGGCGGGCGTCATCCCCGCCGCGTCCTGGAACGCCGGCAGCCTGCTGGAATTTTTCCTGGCAGGGCTTGCACGCCGGCAGCAGGAGCCTGCCCCCTGATGCCAGACCGGCAAAGCAAAACGGAGCGCTGCCGATGTTCGAAAAATATTCCTCCCAAAGCCCGGCGCGCAGGAAGCCCATGACCCTGCGCTTTGCTTTTTCCTCCCTCCCCCATGCCATCGCATCCTTTTTCGGGGTGGGCGTCCTGCGCCCCGGCTCAGGAACATGGGGGAGCCTGGCCGCCCTGCTCCTGTACATGGCGCTGGAGCCTGTGGTCCCCCTGTGGGGCTGGATCGCGCTGATCGCGCTCTGCTTTGCCGCAGGAGCGTGGGCATGCGAGGTCACAGGACATGACATCGGCGTGCATGACCACACATCCATGGTCATCGACGAGGTGTCCGCCGTCTGGATGGTGCTTCTTGCCGTCCCGTCCGCATGGGGATGGCAGGCCGCTGCTTTTGCGGCCTTCCGCTTTTTTGACGTCGTCAAGATCCCGCCGGCACGATGGTTCGACACATCGGAGCGCTGGCATAACGGCTGGGGCGTCATGCTGGACGATGCCGCGGCGGCCGCCCAGTCCATCCTTGCGCTCGGGCTGGCCCGCCTTTTCTTCCTGTAGTCCGGGGCCATCCTGCGTCCCGGACAGCATATCCCTGCGGCAGGCTTGTATAAAAAAAGACAAGCTCGTTTTTTCTGGACAGATCGCGGTCCGCAGGTTAAGGTCGAAATACTGGATGGCGTATCTTTTTGCGCCGGCAGTACGCCAGCCCTGCACATGCAGTGTCTGCAGGGGCCGGCACGAAGTCATGACCGAGCGGGCAGGTACCTGCCCGAAACTCCGCATCATCGAGGGGACCCGTGACCAGAAAACGCCTGATTTATTCTTGCCTGCTGGCGCTTCTGGCTGCCATTGCCCTGGCTGGCTATGTGCTGCCATGGGAAACGGCGGGAAGCCAGCCGCAGAAATCGCTGCTCCAGAACAGCGGCGGTCCGGTTGTGTTCGAGCATGAGAAGCATGTGGCCACAGGTGCCCAATGCATCGACTGCCATCACGAGCTGAGTGTTTCCGCCCAGCCCATGAAATGCGATTCCTGCCACAAGGCCGTGTTCGACGACGCCTTCCGGGCAGGCCATGCGAAAGACTACCCAGCCACGTCCTGCGCGGTCTGCCACCATTACAGGAACGAACGCAGGGACTGCGCCCTCTGCCATGCCGGCTACAAGGTGGCGGGCAAGGATTGGGGGCACGCCAGGCATGGCAAGGCCTTTGGCTGCCAGGCCTGCCACCATGCAGAAGCCAGCCAGGAAAACTGCGCCCGGTGCCACAAGGACGGGACGCCGCCTTCGCTGGGCGGGGCAAAGCCGCTGGGCAAGGCAGCTCTTGCGGATGCTGCGCACACCAGGTGCGCCGTCTGCCACGGAAAGTGGTTCGACCAGAAGGCGCAGGGCTGCGAACGCTGCCATGCCGGCAAAAACCTGGACGGCAACGGGGCGCGCCTGCATGCCAATGCCGGATTCAGCAACTGCGCCAGCTGCCATGTGAACGTGGAATCCCCGCAGAAGCTCGTGCCCGGATCCATGCAGGCCTTCCATAAGCTGTGCATGGATTGCCATGCGGCGGCCAAAGCCGGCCCGCACACCAAGGAAGACTGCTCCAAGTGCCATTTGAAATAGGGCACAGACACCATAAAGAATGACGGAGGGCGCGCCGCTTCCCCTGTGGCTCCGGTGCGTAGCAACATGAAAAAAATGTTCACCATGCTCAAAGATCCGCAGTTCACCCTGGTGTCAGGCGAGATGACACGCTTCAGCCAGGCGCCCGACCCGAAGACCGTGCGGCTCAACCGCGAAGGGTTCTCCCTCGGGGCGGACATAAAGAAGAAAGCCAGGGTGTTCCCGCGCATGTTCCTGGGCACGCATCCGGATCCGTGCAAGGGCGATCTGTATTCGCCCGTTTTCGGCGAGGTCACCGACATCACGGAGCGGAGCATCTTCATCACGGCCGTCGAACCGGATGAGGAGCTGTCTGCCAAAGCCGGCGCCGTGGAAAAAACGGATGTCATGTCCCTTCCCGAACGCGGGGAAGGTTTGCGCCCCATCCTGAAGAAAATGGGGCTGAACACCAAATCCGCCGGGCAGGAATGCGAGACCCTCATCGTCAACGGGCTGAATCCGGATCCGGGCGTCACCTGGGCCGAACCCATGATCAATTCCCATCCCCGGAAGTTCCTCCTTGGCATGGAACTGCTGCGCCGCTTATCTCCGGCCAAAAAGATCATACTCGCCATCCCCAAGGGCATGTATTTCGACTACCCCAATATCGAGACCGTGCGCGTGCCGGCGCAGTATCCTTCCAGCGTGAACGCGCTGGTCATCAAGTCCGTCACCGGCAGGGAAAAGCCTGAGGGGGTGGGCATCGTCGGGCTCCATAACGTATGGAGCATGGGGCATGTCGCCAGGACGAAGCTCCCGCTCATCGACACCGTGATCACCATAGGCACGCTGAAGAACAACCACAACCTGATCGTGCGCGACGGCAGCACGGTGGAGGACCTGCTGGACTTCGCGGGCATAGAGCTGAAAGACGGGGACACCATCGTGCGCGGCGGCCCCCTCCGCGGTGAGAGCCTCGACCGCTACGACCGCAGCATCACCAAGGGCGCCGTGGGCCTGTTCATCGTGGAACAGGGGACCATCACCCCCATGGAAGGGCACGGCCCCTGCATCGAATGCGGCTCCTGCTCGGCCATCTGCCCGGCACGCCTGCGGCCCGACATGCTGAGCCGCTACGCGGAGTTCGGCCTCCATGAACGCTGCTACCAGGAATACATCACCAGCTGCCTGGAATGCGGCCTCTGCGGCTATGTCTGCATAGCTCGCCGCCCGGTGCTGCAATACATACGCCTTGCCAAGAGGAGGCTTGGGCTCAAGCTGCTCTCTTCTTCCGGCGTCTATACGGAAAAACTGGCGGAAAATACGGAGGTGCGCCCATGAAGACCGATACTTCCAAAGCCATGCTTGCCATGAGCGCACCGCCATACTGGCACTGCGGGCAGACCGTCTTCAGGCGGAGCATGGACATGCTCATCGCCCTGGCTCCGGCCGCCGTCATGTCGGTATGCACATGGGGGATATCGTCCGCCAGAGTCATGGCCGTCGCCATACTCTCTGCCGTGGCCACAGAGGCGGCCGCCAGCAAGGTGATGAAGCGCAGGATCCGCGTGGACGACCTTACCGCCGTGGTCAGCGCCCTGCTGCTGGCCTTCCTGCTGCCGGCATCCGCCCCCTGGTGGATCGTGGCGCTGGGTTCAGCGGCTGCCATCCTGTTCGGCAAGATGTTTTTCGGCGGGCTCGGCAACTGTCCGATGCCCACGCCGATCGTGGGCTGGGCCATCCTGTTCGTATCCTATCCCGTGCTCATGGATCCGAACCTGATGCAGCTTGCCACGCCCCTTACCGATCCGCTGAGCCGGGTCCACGCCTTTGGCAGCGCTGCCGCCGCGGGCTTTTCCATCCCCGACCTGCTCATGGGCAGGCAGGTGGCTGCCCTGGGCGCCGGACAGGTCGGCGCGCTGCTCCTGGGCGGGCTGTACCTCGTGGTCCGCGGGACTGTGCGCTGGCAGGTGGTCCTGGGCGTCCTGCTGGGCGCAGGGCTGCCCTTCGCCATCCTCAACATGGCCTCCCCCGAAACATCGTCCCCCGTGCTTTTTGAACTGTGCACAGGATCCATCGTGCTTTGCGCGTTCTTCATCGCCACGGAATCCAACACGGTGCCCACGCATTTCCTCGCCATGTTCCTTTACGGGCTCACCATCGGACTGCTCATGTTCTGCATACGCAGATTCGGCAGCTATGCGGACGGCGCGCCCTTTGCCGTCATGGCATGCAGCCTTCTCACGCCTTTCTTCGACATGATCAGGCCCAAACCTTTCGGAGTGCGCTAAGATGAAGGATATGCTGAAAACAATCGTCGTGCTGTCCGTGCTCTGCGCCCTTTCCGGGTTCATCCTTTCGTACCTCAAGACCGCCACGGCTCCCATCATCGAGATGCAGCTGCTGACCAATGTCCAGGGCCCCGCCCTCAGATCCGTTTTTGCCAAGGCCGAAAACGACCCCATCGCCGACAGGAAGGAATTCAGCCTCGACGGGCAGAAAGTCATCGTCTTTCCCAGCATCATCGGGGGCAGGCTCAGCGGCGTCGCCATCGAGGCCTTCGGCAGCGGCTACGGCGGCGACCTGGGCGTGCTCTCCGGGTTCAACGTTTCCAATGACACGCTCGCGGGGGTCGGCATGACCCAGCTCAAGGAGACGCCTGGCCTCGGCATGCGGGTCAAGGAGCCGGCGTTCAGCTCGCAGTTCCGCGGGGGCAAGGCTCCCGTGGCGCTTTCCGGCAAAGGCGGGAGCATCGATGCGATCTCCGGAGCCACCATCTCGTCCAATGCTGTCGTTGACGCGGTGAACGCCGCACACGGCATCTATCAGAAACTCAAGCCTGAAATCACCAAGGCATGGCAATAGCTTGGGAGGCGCTCTATGGCCGTCGTTAAAGAATTTACAAAAGGCCTGTGGAAGGAAATGCCGCCGTTCCGGCTCGTCCTCGGACTCTGTCCCACGCTCGCCGTGACCACGTCAGCGGAAAACGGGCTTGGCATGGGGGCAGCCGTCATCTTCGTGCTCACGCTCTCCAACATGCTCGTCTCCATGCTGCGGCGCATCATCCCCAAGACCGTGCGCATCGCCTGCTTCATCGTCATCGCGGCGTCGCTCGTGGTCTCCCTGGAACTGCTCATGCAGGCATACGCCTACGGGCTCTACGAGCAGCTGGGCATCTTCGTGCCGCTCATCGTGGTCAACTGCATCATCCTGGGGCGCGCCGAAGCCTTTGCCGCCAAGCACGGCGTCGCGGATTCCATCGCAGACGGCCTGGGCATCGGCATCGGCTTCACCATGGCGCTCACCTTCCTCGGCGCGCTGCGTGAGCTGCTCGGCAACGGCACCATCTTCGGCGTCCAGGTCTTCGGCGATGCCTTCCAGCCCTTCACCATCATGGTCAAGGCCCCCGGGGCATTCATCTGCCTCGGCCTGATCCTCGCCGGCATGAACTGCATCAACCGCTGGCAGTCCGGCCGCTCTGAAGGCGAGCCCGTCAGCGTGGGCTGCCAGGCATGCGGCGCATGCGGCGGCTGCGCAGGATGCCAGGGAACGCAGCTGAAACCCATGGAATCCAAGGCCAAGGAAGGGTAGGATATGGACGTCATCACCATTTTCATTTCAGCCATCTTCGTCAACAACATCCTGCTCGCCCAGTTCCTGGGCAACTGCCCCTACCTTGGCTGCTCGCGCGAAAAAAGCGTCGCCATAGGCATGGGCGGGGCCGTGGTCTTCGTCACCATCATGGCCACCCTGTTCACCTGGCTCATGCAGCACTTCGTGCTTGACGTTTTCGACCTCGGCTACCTGCAGACCATCGTCTTCATCGTGGTCATCGCAGGGCTCGTGCAGTTCGTGGAAATGTTCCTCAAGAAAATGATGCCGTCGCTGTATTCCGCCCTGGGCATCTACCTGCCGCTCATCACCACCAACTGCGCTGTCATGGGCGTGGCCATCCTGGTGGAACGCAAAGGCTACAGCCTCGTCACGTCGCTGCTGTACGCCTGCGGCTACAGCCTGGGCTTCCTGCTGGCGCTGCTGCTCATGGCCGGCGTCCGCGAGCGCCTCGACACCTGCCGCATCCCGAAAATGATGGCCGGCACGCCCATCGCGCTGGTCATGGCCGGACTCATGTCACTCGCCTTCATGGCCTTCAAGGGCATGGCCCAATAACACCGAGGTGGAGCGATGGTAACAGTTTCGATATTGACGATGTTCGGGCTGGGCCTGGTCTGCGCAGGCATCCTGGCCGCGGCATCGAAGATTTTTTATGTCAAGGAAAATCCCATGGTCACCGCGGCCCTTGAGCTGCTCCCCGGCGCCAACTGCGGCGGATGCGGCTTTGCCGGATGCGAAGGCTATGCCAAAGCCGTGGTGACAGACCCCAACGTGGCCGCCAACCGCTGCGTGGCCTGCCCCAAGGAATCCATCGTCGCGCTCGGCGAGCTCACCGGCAAGACCGTGGCCGAAGCCGAGCCCCTGATCTCCATGCGACGCTGCGACGTGAACGGCGGCCATGTCGGCCAGCGCTATGTCTACCACGGCATCCCCTCCTGCGCTGCCGCTTCGGTCATCCGCGGCGGGACGAATTCCTGCTCGTGGTCCTGCCTGGGCTTTGGCGACTGCGTCCAGGCCTGCCCCTTCGGCGCCATGAAGATCGTGGACGATGTCGCATGCGTGGACATCAGGCGCTGCACCGGATGCGGGCTCTGCACCAAGGCCTGCCCCCGGGGCATCTTGCAGCTCATCCCGCTGCGCGCCAGGGTCTGCGTGCCGTGCAATTCACGCGACAAGGGCAAGGCCGTCACGGACGCATGCAAGGCAGGGTGCATCAAGTGCGGCCGCTGCGTGAAGATGTGCCCGGCAAAGGCCCTGAGCATCGTTGACGGACGCGTAGAGATCGACCAGAAGCAATGCCTGGGATACGGACCGGATTGCGGCCAGGCCTGCGTCAAGGCCTGCGTGCGCAAAATACTGCGCCCCATCGCCCTCGCAGCCGGCCCCGTGCAGGAAGCTCCTGCCGCAGAAAAGGAAACCAGCAATGAAGCGAAGGAGACCGCCCATGCCCAGTAAGAGACCGCATATCTACTCCAGGAGGGCGTTCCTTGCCGGCATGGCCGCACTGGGCGCCGCAGGGCTCTGGCATCCCATGCCGGCGGCAGCGGCCGCCCCGCATTACCAGCAGACCGCGTTGTTCCTGGGGACCATCGTGCGCATAGACATCGCGTCCTGCCCGATGCCTCTTGCGGAAGAAGCCTGCGCCGCTGCCTTTGCCGAAGGCATGCGCCTGGAAAGCCTGCTCACCAGGCACCGTCCCGATTCCCCCCTTGGCGTGCTGAACAGCCAGGGCAGCCTGCGCGACGTGCCCGCCGAGCTCTCCGCCCTCCTGGGCATGAGCGGGGAGGTCCACAAGCTTAGCGGAGGGGCGTTCGACCCCACGGTCCTTCCCGTCCTGGAAGCATTGGAGGACCATGCAGCCGCAGACGAACTTGCGCGCATCCGCGCGAAGATCGGCTTTGAAAAGATCGTCCGCGACGGAGCGCTCCGCGTCGAAGGCGGCATTTCCGTCACGCTCGACGGCATCGCCAAGGGCTATATCGCGCAGCGCATGAGCGACACCCTGTCCGGCGCAGGCTGCACAAGCCACCTTGTCAATGCCGGCGGCGACATCGTCGCGCGCGGGATGTCGCCGGACGGTGCGCCGTGGCATGCCGCCATCGAGGATCCGGCGAAGCAGGGGCATTTCCCCGCCGTGCTGAAGATCGCCGACCGGGCCCTGGCCACCTCCGGCATGTACGAAAAGCCTTTCTCCGCTGACAACGGCAGCCACCTCATCGATCCCGCAAGCCCCCGCAGGCTGCTTTGCGCCAGCGCCAGCGTGCTCGCCCCCACCGGGGCGCAGGCCGACGCCCTGGCCACGGCCTTTTCCGTCATGCCCCCCGCCCAGTCGCTTGCGGCGGCCGGACGCCTGCATGGCGTGGAAGCCCTCCTTGTGATGCAGGACGGAAGGATCTTCAGGAGCGCAGGCTGGCCGGCCTAGCCAGCGGCATGCCTGCTGCGTGATCGTTCCGGTTTGCACGAAAGAGCCTCAAAGAGGCCGGCATCTCCTGCAGGGATGCCGGCCTCTTTGCCTTTGACCGACCCTGTCCCCGGTCCCCGATGGACCTGGCAGCGCATCGGCAGGTGCGGGACGCAAAGCGATCCATGCCGGCAAAAAGGCTTGCTGCGCAGGCGATCATGGAACAAAATCCGGCATTTCTGCGGGTGTTGCCAGTACCGGGCAAGTTTGTTATAAAAGGCGCTACCAGTCTAAAGGAGAGGCATTTCCTTCATTTTTAACATCAGTCAAGCAGAGGCTCAATCATGGCAAACGAAAAAGACATCGTTGTTGACGATGGCCGAGCCAAATGGTCCGACCTGTGGCTGAAAGAAGACTACTGGGCTATCTGGGTAGGCTTCTTCATCATCCTCATCGCCGGTCTGATCATGATCAACGGCCGCTCAGGCATCGAGGCCGATCTTGCCAAGTACAATGGCATCATCCAGGCCGAGAAAGCCAAGCCCATCAAGACCATCGAGCTCATCCAGGCCCAGGCCGCCAAGAAGGGCGTGGCCGGCAACAAGCTGCCCGCCGCCAAGACGCTCATCAGCTACCTGGCTACTCCCGGCAAATGGACGGACAACCCCCTCGATTCCTTCGTGAAGAAGGCAAACGAAGCCGCCAAGCCCGCTGCTGAAGAAGCAGCCGCCAAGGCCAAGGCCGCCCTCGAGACCGCCAAGGCCGCCCAGGGTGCTGCGGCCGCTGCCAGCTTTGGCAACGCCGAGCTGAACAAGGCCGCCGAATCCGCCATCGCAGAATGGCAGAAGGCCAATGACGCCGCCGCCAAAGCCAAGGCCAAAGTCGGTTCCGACAAGAACATCATCCCCGGACTGATCCTCCTCGGCCTTGCCCTGGGCGTCATCCTCTCGGTAGGCATGGCCGCCATGGGCCAGCCCGTGGGCAAATTCTTCATCGGCTTCCTCGGCGTGTACGCGCTCTGCGTGTTCGCCACCTTCCTGGGCAAATACGGCCCCACATCCAAATACGGACTGAACGCCGAGATCATGTCCATCGTGGTCGGCCTGCTCATCGCCAACACCATTGGCACGCCCAAGTGGATCAAGCCTGCCGTCCAGGTGGAATACTACATCAAGACCGGCCTCGTGCTGCTCGGCGCCGAAGTGCTCTTCAACAAGATCCTCGCCATCGGCACCCCGGGCATCTTCGTGGCCTGGGTGGTCACGCCCATCGTGCTCATCTCCACCTACATCTTCGGTCAGAAAGTGGTCAAGATGCCTTCCAAGACCTTGAACATCACGATCTCCGCCGACATGTCGGTGTGCGGCACTTCCGCTGCCATCGCCGTGGCTGCAGCCTGCCGCGCCAAGAAGGAAGAGCTGACCTGTTCCGTGGGCCTTTCCATGGTCTTCACCGCCATCATGATGGTCGCCATGCCCGCCTTCATCAAGGCCGTGGGCATGCCTGAGATCCTGGGCGGCGCCTGGATCGGCGGCACCATCGACGCCACGGGTTCCGTGGCCGCAGCCGGCGCGTTCATCGGTCCCAAGGCCCTGCAGGTCGCCGCTACCATCAAGATGATCCAGAACGTCCTCATCGGCGTGAGCGCCTTCTGCGTCGCCATCTACTTCGCCACCAAGGTGGAGAAGCATGAAGACGGCCACCAGGTCGGCGCCATGGAGATCTGGAACCGCTTCCCCAAGTTCGTGCTTGGCTTCCTGGCGGTCTCCATCCTCCTCTCCTGGATCTCCGGCTCCCTGGGCAGCGACCTGGGCAACGCCCTGGTCTCCAACGGCACCAACAAGGTGACCGTGCCCCTGCGCGGCTGGTTCTTCGCCCTTGCCTTCGTGTGCATCGGCCTTGCCTGCAACTTCCGTGAGCTGGCCAGCTACTTCAAGGGCGGCAAGCCCATCATCCTGTATGTGTGCGGCCAGTCGCTCAACCTCTGCCTGACCCTGCTCATGGCATGGATCATGTTCTACAAGGTCTTCCCAGAGATCACGGCAACCATCTGACCATACCTTCCATAAGCCCGCGCCGCAGCGCGGCGCGGGCTTTGGAGACTGCGAAATGTCTTTCCTTTCTTCTTCCGGCAGGAGCGCGCAATGGGCCAGGCTCATCATGGGCGGGACCGTGGCATGGCTCGTGCTGGGGATTCTCATTCCCTGGGTTTACAGATCCGTGCCGATCCTGCGCCATTCCTGCGAACAGCAGGACAGGTACGACATAGAGGCCGGCGCCATCTACTACACAGACGTCCCTGTTTCGCTGGACAGCGAGATGGCCAGCCGCAGGGCCGTGCAGAAGGCGCTGGAACTCCGTCGCAAAAGCATGTGATGATGTTGAAAAAGCCGGTGGGCAGCCGCCCGCCGGCTTTTTTTCTTTTAACGCGCATCCTCCGGTCTTGTGCCTGCAGGACTGCTGTGCTAGTTTCAATCGCGCGCGCCTGCGGCGCGGTACATCTTCATCAGGACGGAAGGCAGCCATGGAACATCTGCAGAGCATGGGCGACAAGTGGTTCGCCCTTGGCGTGAAGCCCGAAGACATCACCGGCGTGATCGCTACGACGCTGGAGTACGGCGGCACAAGGCCGGTATGGTCGGCAAAAAGCGCATCCTGGGAACGCATCCTCATGGCCTGGCCCAATGAGTCCCTGCTGCGCACCTCCGTGATCGTGGCCGGCAAGCCCGAGGGGGAGCTTCCCGCCGTGGCCGTGGCGCCCTTCATGGAAGGCTTTGCCAACGACCTGGTCTTCCGTGAATCCTATCCATGGAAAGACGGGCACGCCGGCGAGATCCTGGCCCAGCCCGACGGTTTCTACCCGCTGTGGTTCTACGACCCGCTTTTTTTCCGCGACGCCCCCAGCTTGAAAGAAGGTGAGACCGCAACGTTTTACCTTTCCGGGCTGTGCTACGGCATACGCCGCGCCCTGCTGGACGAGCTGACCATCACCGAGGGCCCGCAGTATGAGCAACATGCCATCAAATGGATGAAGGAGAACCCCTCCAAAACACGCCTGGACGTGCCTCCGCTCAAGATACCCCTCAAAGGCCAGACCATCATCGACCTCTTCCAGCATTGCTGCGAATACCAGTGCCGCGCCGTCATCTTCGACGTGGACAGCTTCATGTTCGGGCCGGAGCAGGGGCAGATGAAGATCTACCGCTTCGGCATCGGCTTTGGCGATCCGAAAAAGCCGACCTACGCCATCATCTACGCCCCGGAACGCGTCTGCGGAAAATACGTGCCCGCGGAAAACGACGAAGTCGATATCGTGTTCTGGATGCAGGGGCGCATCGCCGACCCCGAAGAACAGCCTGCCCCCCAGCCGGAAGAAGGGCAGGAAGGGGACAAGAACTAGCCATGGACCGCGGCGCTGAACTTGACCAGTCCATACTGCGCATTGCAGGCGTGGTCGAGGAATCCATCGTTGACGGTCCGGGCCTGCGCTTCGTGCTCTTTGTGCAGGGCTGCCCCATACACTGCCCCGGCTGCCAGAATCCGCAGACCTGGGATCCCAGGGGCGGCACTGAGATAACCTGCCGGAAAGTGCTGGATAAGATCCTCCAGGATCCGCTCGTCCATGGCGTGACCTTCAGCGGCGGAGAACCCTTTGAGCAGGCGCAGGCGCTGCTGCCCCTGGCGCTGGCGCTCAGGGAACGGGGCTACCATCTCATGGCCTTCAGCGGGCATACGCTGGAAGCCCTGCTCACGCGGCCGGAATGCCGGCCGCTGCTGGAAGCCCTGGACATGCTTGTGGACGGTCCCTTCGTGGAAGCCGAAAAGTCCCTGGAGCTCCGCTTCCGCGGATCACGCAACCAGCGCGTGCTCGACATGGCCGCCACACGTGCCGCCGGCTGGAAGCCCGTACTGCACGAAATGCACGGGTCCGCAGACCGTTAATCCCCGGATCTGGGCTCCAGCTCCGCCGCCAACGTCCGGCAGCGGACGTGTGCCGTACGCCTGCGGCTGTGCATGTCCCGGGCTTTGCGCTCAGGCTTCTTTTTCCATGCTGCGCCGGTACTGCCGCGTTCCGGCGGGCTTCCTACCTGTCCGCCTTGTGCGCCGCCGGCTGGCCTGCCTGATCCCATGCCATGTACGCCTCCAGCAGCTCACCGGCGTGCCGGGGCAGGGCGTCCTTCTGGCTGTACTGCTGCAGCACGGTCTGCCTGGCATTGCCGCCCACCTTTTCACGGGCATCCGCATCGTCGAGCACTCGGCACAGGATCTCGAACTGCTCCTGGGGCGTATCGGGCCAGGCGAGCATGTTCCTGCCTGGCTCCAGCGGCCCGGAACACGGGAGGGGGGCCAAAAGCGGCGTCCCGCAGCTCATGGTCTCCAGCGTTTCCACGAGCATGCCGCCATGCCGCCGCAGGCAGACATGCACTGTGGAGGAGCAGAGCATGTCGCGGTACGCCGGGCGGCGCAAAAATTCGCAGGCGTGCAGGCGGGAAGAAAATTCCTCCCCCAGACCGGAAAAAACCTTGAGCAGCGGCGCACCCTGGCCAAAGCCGCAGACCAGCAGCACGTGGCAGAAAGGACGCCTCAGCAGAAGGGCCGTGACCACCCGGATCAACCCGCTGCCGGCAAGCAGGCCGGGGTCCTTGACGGCGATGGAGACGAGCTCCTTGGGACTGATCCCGGAAAAGAAGGGGGAGGACGCTTCGCGCCGGAAAAAATCCGTGTCCACGGAAAGAGGGATGATGCCGATGGAAGGACGCAGGATCTGCGGGAAGGCATCGCGATGATGGGCCGAAAAGGCATAGGCCCTGTGGCATTGAAACAGGGTGTACCCCTGCACCATGAGCGCTGCCGCGCGGCTGTCATCATCCTCTGTGCGCTGCGCAGCGGAACTGTCCAGGTAGGCAACGCGGAAGGACTCTGGAAAGGCGCGTTCCACAAACAGGCTCACGCCGTTCCCAGCGGAAAAAAGCACCATGTCGGGCTCATAGCCGGCACTCCTGATCTGGGTGAACGAGGCCAGGGCCTGCCTGCCTATGTCCACGGCGCGCGTCCATTCCGTGACGAGCGGATCCCTGACAGACAAATTCCTGTCGCGCGGGGCGCGGAACTGCACGCGGCGCACGCAGGGAAGCGCGAAATCACGCCTCTCATAACGCGAGGCAAAAAGCACCTCGTTTGCCGGATCCGCCGCAAAATGCGTGGCCAGGGATTCAAAATGCCCGGGGAAACTGTCGTTGCAGAAAAGTATGCGCATAAGCGTCAGGAAAAGACATATGGCCAGGTTACGTTCCAGCCGTTGGATCTCTGTCGCCTCAAGATAACAGCCTGGGAGCCCATGTCAACGCACCGAGGCCTTCCTGAGGCAGTCCCCGTGGGAACCAGAACGGTGCCCATCCAAGGGCACACCCATGGAATGTTCTTTATTTTATCAATTATTTATTATAGTTGAATGAGTTATGAACATTATGGACATTTCATGGGATGCCAGCCAGCAAAATCGACTCTCCGCTGTGCGCGCAGATCTTCATCAAGGCATCGCCATCTGTGATGTTCTCGATTTTGTTCATTATTTTATTTTTTATTTCAATAAGTTATTATTGTTATGAACGTTCTTCACATAGCAATGCCTGCGCAGGAGGAACAATTGACCATACGGGAAACAGGGCAGGACCGGCGCTTTCCGTCCATGAAGCCTTCCACCGTTATGGGTCGCAGGAAAAAAGCCATGACGAAAGAGGGAGCGCCCAAGGCGCTCCCCGCATCCATCCGATGGAGTGCTTCAGATCTTAGATCTTATGGGAGCTGCCCAGCACATTGCGGATCTTGCGCTGCACCATTTCCTTGACGGCCTGGCGGGCAGGCTTGAGATAGGCGCGCGGGTCGAAGGCTTCGGGATGCTCGGCAAAGTATTTGCGGATGTTTGCGGTCATGGCCAGGCGGATGTCGGAATCGATGTTGATCTTGCATACGCCGGACTTGGCGGCCTTGCGCAGCATCTCTTCCGGCACGCCCTTGGCTCCGCCCAGCTTGGCTCCGTACTGGTTGGCCATCTCCACGAATTCCTGCGGGACGCTGGATGCGCCGTGCAGGACCAGCGGATATCCGGGCAGCATGGAGGAGATCTTGTCGAGCCGCTCGAAATCCAGCTTGGCCTCGCCCTTGAACTTGTAGGCGCCATGGCTGGTGCCGATGGCTATGGCCAGGGAATCGCACCCGGAACGCTGGACGAACTCCACGGCCTGGTCCGGGTCGGTGTAGATGCTGTGCTCTGCGTGCACGTCGTCTTCCACGCCGGCCAGCTGGCCCAGCTCGGCTTCGACCCAGACACCGCGCTCATGGGCATATTCCACGACCTGCCTGGTGATCTCGATGTTCTTCTCGAAGGGGAAATGCGAGCCGTCGAACATGACGGAGGAGAATCCGCCGTCGATGCAGGCCTTGCAGATGTCGAAATCCGCTCCGTGATCGAGATGCACGACGACAGGGATGTCGGCTTCCGAAAGGGCGGCTTCGACGAGCTTCATGATATAGGTCTGCCCGGCGTAGGCCCGGGCGCCGGCGGAGACCTGCAGGATCAGGGGCGAACGCTCTTCTGCGCCGGCCTGCATGATGCCCTGGACGATCTCCATGTTGTTGACGTTGAATGCACCGATGGCATAGCCTTCCTTGTACGCGCGGGCAAACATTTCCCTGGGTGTGGTGATGGGCATGGCAGATTCCCTCCGTGGCGGATTTTTGGAGGCTTGGCGCCTCTTTTTTCCCTTGTAGCCGCAAGACGTGATTTCCGCAAGAAAAACACGAACGCCAACGCCGCCAGGAGCTGCACGCGATCATTGCCTGCGCCGTTTTTTTTTGCCATAAAAAGGCAGGGCGGGAGCATTGCCCGCCGCTTCATCGATCTATGGACAGGGGCACATCATGGCAGGGCATCAGAAGATCAGCGAATTAAAACTCAATGACCATGTCGATTCCGTCTATCTCATCCGCGAGGCGTCCCGCGAGATGACACGGAGCGGGAACGCATACTGGCGCCTGCAGCTGGGCGACGCCACCGGCAGCATCGCCGCGATGGTATGGAGCCCTGTCCAGAACAGCAGCTGCGGAGAAGAACAGGCAGCCTGGGAAAGCATGGACAGGACGCTTGCCGGGCGCTCCAGCCCGGCATGGGCGAGGGTGCAGGGGTCCGTAGGCGAGTTCAGAGGGCTCCAGGTGACCGTGCGCAAGCTTCTCGTGCTGTCTGAAGAAGAGGCTGGCACGCTGGACATGGCTGACTTCGTGGCCGCAAGCGCGCGTTCCGGCGAAGACATGCTCAAAGACGTGGAAAAGCTTTGCGCCGAAGAATTCACGCATAAGCCATGGAAAAAATTCGTGCGTTCGGTCCTTTCCCATCCAGGCATAAAAGCGCGGCTGCTCACCGCTCCTGCAGCCAAGGCGATCCACCATGCGCGCTCCGGAGGACTTCTGGAGCATTCCCTGTCCGTGGCGCGCATGTGCCTTGCCATGGCAGACCACTACCCCGGCCTGGACCGCCAGGCCCTGCTTGCCGCTGCGCTCCTGCACGACATCGGCAAGCTTGACGAGATGACAGGCCCGCTGGACACCGAATATACCGTCAATGGCAACCTGCTGGGGCACATCGTGCAGGGATTGCTGCTGCTGGAGCCTTTTCTGGAAAGGTCGGGGCTGGAACCGGGACTGAAGGATCACTTCCGGCATCTTGTCGCCAGCCATCACGGAAAGGCGGAATTTGGCGCGGTCAAGGAGCCCCGCACTCCGGAGGCGTTCGCGCTGCACTTTGCTGATGACCTTGACGCCAGGATAGATCATTGCTCGGGCGTGCTGCCCCCGCCCGGCGCTGAGGCACAGCTATTCTCCGCACGGGGAGACTCTCTCTGCCAGCCGGTGCACACGCCCGGGACCGGAACAGAGGCCATGGGAAAACCAGGCCAAGACCCCCGCGGCCAGCAGGGGTCGCTGCTGTGAACCGGCATCAGGGGGAGGATATGTTCATCACCGTTGAAGGCATAGAAGGCTCGGGCAAGAGCACGCTCATCGCCGGGCTCGCGGGCAAGCTGCAGGAATGCGGCCTCCCCTGCCTGGTCACGCGGGAGCCGGGCGGCTGCGGGCTGGGCGCGGATCTGCGGCGCATCCTGCTGGAAAGCGCCCGCAGGCTGGACGACCGCGCCGAGCTCTTCCTTTTCCTGGCAGACCGGGCCCAGCATGTGGCCGAGGTCATACGGCCAGCTTTGTCCCGCGGGGAATGGGTCATCTGCGACCGCTATGCGGATTCCACGGTCGCCTACCAGGGCTATGGGCGCGGCATGGATCCAGCCATGCTGCAGAGCGCCAGCAGCGCTGCCGCGGACGGTCTTGCCCCAGGCCTGACCTTCCTGCTCGACCTGCCTGCGGAAGAAGGCCTGCGCCGGGCCAGGCTGAGGAACCTGGCCGAAGGCACCGAGGCGAGCGAAGGGCGGTTCGAGGCCGAGGAACTGGCCTTCCATGAACGGGTGCGCACGGGATTTCTGAAACTGGCAGAGATGGAGCCTTCGCGCTTTGCCGTGCTCGACGCGCGCCGCCCGCCGCGGGAACTGCTTGCCCTGGCCATGGAACGGCTCGGCGCCTCCTTTCCCACAGTGTTAAAAACATGCTGATGCGGGCTTAAACCCCCTTTTGCAAGATTGCCAACCGCCTGTAAAACAGCTAGTATCAATAAAAAACAGGCTTCTTCCCGCCATCTGACCGATCGGCGGCAATCTATTGGTACCAAGGTTTGCCTATGGAATATACCTTTCATTTCTCCGCAGGCTCCGGCATGGACGCCGGGCTTTCCAGCGAATGGCTGCTCAGCAACGCACGCGGCGATTACGCCTCAGGCACGGCAAG
>CACZQM010000200.1 GCA_902783285.1 uncultured Desulfovibrio sp.
ACGATGGATCCGCTCAACGTCAAGGCCTGCCCGTAGTCACAGGCAGGCCGTGAAGTCATCATGTCAACATGCCTGAGTGCGGCTGTGAGGTCACAGGCAGCAACGATGGAATTGATCGGCTAGTTGACGAGAGTCAGGTTATAGGTGACAGGAAAGGCTTTTTCCAGCGAGGCGGAAACAAGGCAGCCTTTCTGCATGATCTTTGCGACGTGCTCATAAATGGAGTTATACGCCGCGTCCATCACGATGCTTACATCCAGTGAGATACTTAAAATACGATTTCGCCCGGTGCCATCATCTCCGGCAGTGACCGTGGCGTCGCCGGTGATTTTTTCAAACGCGGCTCCACGGGCCTGAAGGGCGTCGGCAAAAGAACCGACGAAGCAGTAGAGAACGGAAGCTCCAAGCATCCTCTTCGCCGTGCCTGAACGCTCGTTTTCCGGCAGCATATCCGGGTCGACATGGATCTTCCCCAGCGCCAGGCATTGAGTATCAAGGTCAAAAACCTTCCCTTTCCGTTCGAGGGAAACTTTTACGATCTGAGACATGATCGCTCCTTATGGTATCATTTGCCGCATGATGGGCCCTGCAACGGCGTATCCTGATGCGGTCACATCTTGTAATCGCCATATGCCCCGGCAGCCATCTGATCGGCATGGAACTTGCTGCGTTCGCGCGTGAATTCCAAGACTTTCGCTATCAAGTCTTCGCCATATCCGGCGTCCCTGCATTGCTTTTTCCAGACATCAAGGAACACTTCCATAGGCTTGAGGGCCTGGGCACGCTCCTCCGGGGTATAGTGATAGAACACGTGCCCCTGCTTTTCCATCCAGGCGATATCGTCAAGCTCGCCGTCGTAGAGGCTTTTGCCGATGGCAAGCGCCATTTTCTTATGCCCCTCTGCCGTGAGCCAATCCTGCATATCCTTCGGCATGCTCTCCCACAACGGCTTATGTACGTTCATAGCAAAAGTCGATACTCCGATGTCGAGTATCATATGATATTTTGAAGATTCGGAGATCTTGAGAGAACGCAGTGGAGCCGTGGGGCAGAGAACGCCGTCTGCCATGCCCTTGGACAAGGCCAGATAGGTGTCCGGTGATGGCAGACGGATGGGGTTGGCGCCAAGGGCCTTGGCTATGTCCATGGCCACGGTGCCCCACGCGATGAGCTTTTTGCCTTTGAGATCCTGGACATTCTTGATGGGCTTCAGCGTATGCACCTGGAAGGAAGCCGATGCCCACCCCGTGAACGGAACGGAATTCTGCGGGAGCTCTGCCCTGATCTCGGGGAAAGTTTCAATGAGTTCTTCCGTGACAAGGCTGCCCACTATGGAATTGGGGCACATGCCGGGTATGGCGGGGGCATCGACAAGATTCATTTTTCCCGGGAAGACATTGGGACGGAGCACCGCAAAGTCCGCCCGGCCGTCATTGAGCGCAGCGAAGCCTTCTGCTTCAGGGAAGAGCCCGCCATTGGAAAAGAAGTCGAAGCTGAGCCCCTGCTTCCCCGGAAATTTTTCCTGTGCAGCCTTAAAGAAAGGACGCCAGACCCTGACGACCGTGGGATGCTTGGGCATGTATTCGCCGCTGAAAGAAAGGTTGTTGAAGCCAGCCGCTTGAGCGGCTGGACCCATGACCAGACTTGCTCCTAGAATGAGACCCGCCATGATGCCCGTCGTTTTCCTGAACATACTTTCTCCGTTGGTTTTATGTGTCCTGCCGCCATCGATTCGCACATGCCTTTATCCGCAGCATCTGCGGAAAGGTGGTGCATGGGTACGATGGTCCTTGTCAATATTGCAAAATGCATCTTGAGTGTAAAACGCTTAAAATTGAATATGCGTTCACATTTGCTGAACACCCGGCTGAGGATCCCAGGGCGCAAGGAACTGTGCGGCAGGGAAATGAGCCGCTCATGAAGCATGCCAGGACGCTTCAAGAAACCGGAGGAAGGTTTCATGTGCTGGCGCGAGCCGGGTCTCTGGGTGCCTTGCCAAGGTGATATGGCGCAGATACGTTTTGGGCAGGGGGAACGTTACGACGTCATCATCTGCGCACTCCGTGACGGCATGCTCGCAAATGACGGCGGCCCCAAGCCTGTTCCTGATCGCGTCCATGGCCGTGACAGGGCTGTCGACCTGCAACCTGGCTGCTCCGGTCAGCCTTAGCTCTGTGAGGGGATTTGATTCAAATGCCTTGTCATTCGCCGAAATATTGATCAAGGGCAGTGCGGCCAGCTGTGCCCAGGAAGGATGATCGCCATAGATCTCAACAAGCGAACGGTGAACGGCAAGCACGAGCGGCGAATCAAAAAGCAAGGTTTTTTTTAGCAGCTGCGGAACATGCTTGCGGAACACGATGACGCAATCCAGCTCCTCCATGAGGAGGGAGTGGCACAGGTCTGTGCCGCTGTGTCCTTCCGTGATCGAAAAAGTCACCTGCGGATGCCGGGCAGTGAATTCCGCGATCGTGCGCAGCAATTTCTGCTGGA
>CACZQM010000201.1 GCA_902783285.1 uncultured Desulfovibrio sp.
GGCGACATCGGCAAGGCCAGCGGGCCTCTCGACACTCTCAAGTAGCGCCCGCGCCCGTGCGCGGACGCATCAAGGAAGGCTTTGGCATGAAAGCGCTGCTTGCATCGCTGCTGTGCGCCGCCTGCCTGCTGCCGGCAGGCGGCGCACAGGCGGCCGTCCGTGAATTCGGTCCCCAGTTCTCCCGCTTCACCATCGACGTGCCTGAGGGATGGACGGCCCAGGCCCTGAAAAACGGCGTGCAGATGGTTTCCGCCAGCCGCCAGGACAGCATTGCGGCCGTCATCGACCACAACAGGGGGCTCACGGCCGAGCAGATCGCCAAGGGCGTCGCCCAGAAGACGGGCCTCAAGGAAATCAGGCGCAAGAACGACAGCAACTACTTCGTCACCGGCGTCAAGGACGGCGTCAAGGTCGGCGTCACGATCACCGTTGCCGGCAGGATCTTCGTCATGTTCACCATGGCCGGCAACGATGCGGACGCGCTCTGCCGCATCATCGACTCCTTCCGCACCGCCGGCGCCAAGTAGGCTCTTGCCGCAGGCCGCGCCGTGCCAGGCGCCTTCCGGACGCCTCTGCCGGCGCCCGCGGGGCGGCTTTTCTGCCCGCCGCCAAAGCCGGCAAGGCTTGCGGCCGCAGCTTTGCGCCCCCTATTGCAGCCGGGCCTTCAGGTTCAGTATAAGTGAGCCTGCTTGGGGCCATGTCCCGGCATCTTCCGCAAGCCAGCCAACCATCAACACAATATACTGAAAATGAATAATATTTCAGCGACTCTGCTCTGCATGCTCAGCATTGGCTTCGCAGGCCCGGCCTTTGCCGGAGTTCAGGAGTTCGGCCCCGACACCGCCCGCTTCACCATCGACGTCCCCGCCGGATGGGAAGCGGCCGCCTCGCCGACAGGCGTTGATCTCGCCGACGGGGAAAAGGGCACCTTCCTCTCCATTTCCGTCGGCAGCGCCAGGGGCAGAACTCCTGAGCAGATAGCCAACACGCTTGCCCTAGCCAACAAGTTTGGGAAAAAAGGGGGATTCAGCAACGTTGTCAAGAAGGGACCCGGACTGTTTGCCATGCACGGCGAAACGGACGCCGGCCTGCGCCAGACCCTCGTGCTCTTCGTGGAGGACGAGCGCTACGCTACCTGCATCATGTCCGGCAAGGACATGGATGCGGTCGCCAAAATTCTCGACACGCTGAGGGAGAAGCAGCCCGATGCGCCCCTTCCGGCCAAGGCTCAGGAATCTGCGATGCCCCTTTCCGCGGCGCCTGCCGAAAAGGCGCCGGCGGAAAGCATGGGCGCTCCTGCCGATGCCGGCGCCCAGACAGAAACGGACTCCACCGGCGAACCTGCCAGCCACTAGCCCCGACACCCATGCCAGCCACAGGAGGCGGCGCCATTCCTGCCCTGCGGCAGAAAAAGCGCCGACATGACATGCACAAGACAGCAGCCCTGCTCCTTTCCGCTTCTCTGCTCTGCACGCCGGCGCCAGCCCCCGCCGATCCCCTTGCCGAGATAGACAGCCTCATCCTCAGCAACATGCAGATTCTCAGCGGCTGGGAGGACGGCGCCCCGCAGGCCACCCTCGACAGGGCGCCTGAGCCTGCCCAGAGGCCGGACCTGCTTGCCGAAGCTCCAAGAAGGGTTTACGGCCCCGACGGCAGCCGCTTCAGGATCAGCATTCCCCAAGGCTGGCACGCCGAGGCGATCAGCGGCGGCGTTCGCATTACCGCAGGCAACGGACGTTCCGCGCTGACGGCGGCCATTCTCCATGCCGGCGGAAAGACCGCCGGCCAGCTCGCCAGAGACGCTGCCCGCAATACGGGCCTGCGCTTCTCGAGCCAGGACGAGGACGGCACCTGCTTCCTCTCCGGGAAGACCGACGGGATGCGCACCATCGCCACTTCCTCGGTGGAGGACGGCAAGTGGCTCTTTATGGCCCTGCAGGGCGAAGACGAGGAGACGCTCGCCAAGATCCTGGACAGTCTGGAGCAGGCGGGATAGCAGAGGGCCGGTAGAAACTTCCAGACTGCCATGGAAGCCGACTTCCGCCCCCAACCATGAAACCTTCATTGATTTGTTTGATTTCAGGATGTTAAGCGGTTTTTTCATGGCAAAGACGGGGAGTCTCCCCAAGATCCTGGACAGTCTGGAGCAGACAGGACGGCTGAAGGGCGGGCCACCCCCCACGAAAACGGACAGCCCCAAAAAAAAGCGCCTGCGTCAAAGACCGCAAAGCGCCGAAATTTCTGGTGCGTCCGGCGAGATTCGAACTCACGGCCTTTTGCTCCGGAGGCAAACGCTCTATCCAACTGAGCTACGGACGCA
>CACZQM010000202.1 GCA_902783285.1 uncultured Desulfovibrio sp.
AACGTGGAAGAAAATGCTGCGGATTACCAAGATGATAACACCTCATCCGGTCCTTCGGACCACCTTCCCCTCAAGGGGAAGGCTGATGCAGGGACCGTGCAGGGCGGAAAACGGAGCAGGACGCGGATGGTGAACACGGGGGGAAGAGGGCTTCCTTTTTGTTTGGCATTATCATCCACGCCAGGCCTTCCCCCTGAGGACTAAGCCTTCCCCTTGAGGGGCCCGAAGCCGCAGCGGTGCCCCAGTGGGGCATTTGCCGAAGGCAAAAGCGAGGCGAAAGTGTGGTGAGCAAGGAAGCAGGACAAGCGAAAGCGCCGTCCTGCGACCATTGCGATGCGGTGCCGTCAGCGATCACAAGCCGAAGGCGCAGTGAGCGCTGGGCACGGCACCCATACAGAGTAACCTGACCGAAGCGCCGAAGGCGCAAGACGGTGGCTGAGCGAAGCGAAGCCGGATGAGGTGTCCCCGTCCCCCTCATCCGGCTCCGCCATGACGTATTGTCGTTCCGGCTCAGGCGCCGGGCGTCAGGCGCGCGGTGAAGTCCCGCATCGCCTCGCTGATGCGGATCTGCTGCGGACAGACCTGCTCGCAGCTGCGGCAGCCCACGCAGGCGGACGGCTTTTTGTCGTCCGGCAGGGAGTCCAGCGCCATCGGCGCCAGGAAGCCGCCGCCGCTGTAGACGTGCTCGTTGTACAGCTCCAGCAGCCAGGGGATGTTCAGCTCCATCGGGCAGTGGGACACGCAGTAGCGGCAGCCCGTGCAGGGCAGGGCGGTGCGGGCGGTCATCTCGCCGGCCAGCCGCAGCAGCGCTTCGGTCTCCTCCGCGTTCAGCGGCGCGTCGGTCTCGAAGATGCGCAGGTTCTCTTTCATCTGCGCCTCGTTGGACATTCCGGAGAGGATCACCTTGACGTCCGGGATGCCCTGCAGGAAGCGGAACGCCCAGCCGACGGGGGTCTCGTCGGGCCGCAGCGCGCGCAGCCTTTCGGCGTCCGCGGCGGACAGCTTCACCAGGGAGCCGCCGCGCAGGGGCTCCATGACCCAGACCGGGATGTTCCACTCGCGCAGCAGGGCGACCTTCGCCTTCGCGTCCTGGAAATCCCAGTCGAGCCAGTTGACCTGCAGCTGGCAGAACTCCATGTCCTTTCCGTAGGCGTCGAGGAACCGCCGGATCACCTCCGCGCTTCCGTGGGCCGAGAAGCCCAGCGTGCGGATGCGGCCGGCTTCCTTCTGCTTCATCAGGTAGCTGTACGTCCGGTATTTCGCGTCGTCGAGGTAGTGTTCGATGTTCAGCTCGCAGACGTTGTGGAACAGGTAAAAATCGAAATGGTCCGTCCGGCAGCGGCGCAGCTGCTCCTCGAAGATCTCCTCGACCTTGCCCATGTTGCTCAGGTCGTAGCCGGGGAACTTGTCGGCCAGGTAGTAGGAGTCCCGCGGGTAGCGGGAGAGGGCCTTTCCCATGACGACCTCCGACTGCCCGCTGTGGTAGCCCCAGGCCGTGTCGTAATAGTTGACGCCGGCGGCCATCGCCTCGTCGACCATGCGGAAGACCTGGGGCTCGTCGATCTGCGCGTCGCTGTCGCCGGTCACGGGCAGGCGCATGGCGCCGAGGCCCAGGTTGGAGAGCTGCTTGTCCTGAAAGGTGCGGTAGATCATGCGGATCCTCCCTTTGCCGCGTTCGGAAGCTTCGCGGCGTCTGTCGTGTTTTGTACTTATGATAAACGATGCCGGCGTTCCGCGCAAGCGTCCGGCCGGCGGCGGACCGAAAAAAACGGCCCCGCCTGCGCGGGGCCGCCGGAAACGCAGGCTGCGTCAGCACAGCTCCAGGTCGTCGAAGCTTCCCAGCTTCGGGAGCCGGCAGCAGGGCCTGTCCAGGTAGAAATACGCCGCGCAGCTGATGTCGTCCTGCAGCGGCAGGAAACGCCCGTTGCTGCGCCAGCCGAGGCCCTGGATCGTGACGCGGATGTCCTTTTCGAAATACACCGGGTCGGTGACGTGCCAGCGGTAGAGCCCGAAACGCATCTGGGAGCGGTAGAGGCGGTCCGGCTCGATGACCTGGCTGAGTCCCGAATAGGGCGTGGAGAACGGCACGTAATGGTCGTGGGTCACCGGGTCCTCAAAGTCGTAGGAGCCGCAGAAATAATCCTCGGTCCCGG
>CACZQM010000203.1 GCA_902783285.1 uncultured Desulfovibrio sp.
AAGGCGGAATGCCCTTCGTTCATGTGCCAGACGGAAGGCGTGATACCCAGCGAAAACAGCATGCGCACGCCGCCCATGCCGAGCAGCATCTCCTGGCGGAGGCGGATGTCACGGTCGGCTTCGTAAAGCCGAGCCGTCACGCGGCGGTCATCTTCGCTGTTTTCGGGGACATTCGTGTCCATGAGATACAGGGGCACCCGCCCGACCTGGAGCTTCCAGATGCGGGCGTACAGCTTGTGTCCGCCCAGGGGGACGGAGATGAGCATGGGAGTGCCCTTGGCATCAGGCACCACCTCCAGAGGCAGGGCCGCGGGCATGTTTTCCGGATAGACAGCCGTCTGATGCCCGTTTTTATCCAGCATCTGCTGGAAGTAGCCGTTCAGGTAGAACAGTCCGACGCCGACAAGGGGTATGCGCTCATCACTGGCGGATTTGAGATGGTCGCCGGAAAGCACGCCAAGGCCGCCGGAATAGAGCTGCAGGCTTTCATGCAAGCCGTACTCCGTGGAAAAATAGGCCACGGGACGGTCGTGGGAAAGGACCGGTTCATCGTCTTCCGGCATGGAAAGCAGGGGCTCTGCCATGTAGTCGTCGAGCTTTTTCGCAAGGCTGTCGAGGCAGGCGAGGAATCCTTCATCCCGGGCGAGTTCCTCAAGCCGCGCGTAAGGCGTGTTCTCCACCATGAAGCTGGGGTTGTGCCCGCTGGCTTCCCAGAGGTCCGCATCCATGGCGGAAAAAAGGGCTTCAGCTTCGGGCTGCCAGCACCACCACATATTCGATGCCAGGTCGCGCAGCCGGCCGATGCGGCCAGGCAGGCTGGCCGTGGCGTTGAGGGTGCGCAGGAAAGGTATGGAGGAAGGCCTCAGGGCGAGCTTCTTGTTCATGCGGGCGTTGTCGCCTTCGCCGGTGGCATGGCGCCGTGCGTGGGCCTTGATGTTCGCAAGTTCATAGGCCTTCTGGTACAGGGCGAAAAATTCGTCCCAGGAGGCGTGCCCTGCCGCTTTGCGCACGGCGATGCGCTGCCGGTCAAGTTCCTTGGCGGGGCAGGAGGCATAATAGGTGAGGAGGCCCGTCAGTTCTTCCACGGACTTGCTGTAATCGACGTTGCGCCTGGCAACGACGCCGATGCTGAGGTGTTTGCCCGTGGTCGCCTCGAACTGCCGCACCCAGAGCCCGAAACCAGACAGGTCCGTCGTCACCGTGGGCACGCCATAGGCCGCGCATTCATGCGGCGTGTATCCCCAGGGCTCGTACCACGAGGGGAACACGCCGAGATCGCAGCCTGAAAGCACGTCAAAGTAATCCATGTTGAAAAATCCGTCGCGTCCGTCCAGAAGAGCGGGCACGAACAGCACATGGACGCTGTCGCCGGGACGGTTTTCGAGTCCGAGGCGCCTGCAGGCGCAGAGGATGGGATCTTCCCCCGGGTTGTACACATGATGGCTGGTGAGGAATCCGGTCCCGGGCCGGGATCCGTCGGCGATCTCGCTGGGGTCACCGTCGGCGGCGCGGGCGTCCACGCCCATATGTCCGCCCATCATGAGCAAGAGGACGAGCAGTTTCCTGCCGGAGTCCTTGATGGCGTCACGTGTGCGGGCCACGGCGTCAAGGAAGAGGTCCACGCCTTTGTTGTGGTATTCATAGCGCCCCGAGATCACGATGACCCTTGTTTCAGGGGCAAGTTCGCAGCGCAGCAGCCGCTGGACGGGTTCAAGCATGCGGTCCCGGTTTTCACGTGCGGCCGCGCGGTCCTTGCTGAAGTCGCGGATGGCGGAAAGGTCGAGCCCGTTGTCGGTGATGACGTCGGGAGCCCGCCCCAGGAAGATCCGGGCTTCCTCGGCGGTTATGCCGCTCACCGTGGTGAAGACGTCGGCTTCGCGGGCGCTCACGGTCTCCATGGAGCACTTGGCCGTGACGTTGTAGCGCACAGCCTCCTGGGCAGGGGAGATCTCGTCCATGCGGGCGTATATGTCGACGCCGCTCCCGGCCATGGACCGGCCCAGCACGGTGGCATGGGTGGTGAAAACGGTCCCTATGGTCGGGGCCAGATGCTTCAGCGCAAGGATGCCCGCGCCGCACATCCATTCGTGGAACTGCGCGACTCCGTGGCTTTTATCGCGTGCGGCCAGGACCTGGTGGATGACGGAGATCACCTCGCCGCAGGCGTAGCTGAACAGCACCGGTTCGATATAATCCCAGCCTCCCGACAGGGAATCCACGCCATAGTGCTCCCAGAGCTGGCGCAGCAGCTGGTTTGCATCGTAGCGGCCGTTGAAATCCACGAGGATGACGCGCGGCCTGCCGGGGATCTCCCAGCGGCCGAAACGGCAGCGCAGGTCCTTGTCGCGCAGGGGGTAGCGGATCGCGTCCCAGAAGGGTTCGTCGGTCTCGGTGAATTCCATGTTGTGCCGCGTGTCCGGCCCCAGGAGGAAATATTCGCCGTCAAAGGCGCGCATGGCATGCTGAGCCTTGCTGGCAACGACCTCATAGATCCCGCCGACCTTGTTGCAGACTTCCCAGCTTACTTCAAACAGGTGCTGATGTATGTGCTTTTCCATAGATTCTCCATTAAAACGGCATGCCACCGCAAGCCGGCTGGGAAGCCGGCCGCGGGGCATGGCAGAAAGCCGGACTTACTTCCGCAAAGCGGCCTCCAGGCGGAGGCGGAAGTCGGCGAGGATGTTCATAAAGTTTGCGTAGGCTTCGAACGGGGAGCCGTACGGCGTGAAATACTGGTGCACGTCGCCGTCGGACGCGCATTTCGTGCTCATGTAGTAGAAATGGTCAGAGGTCTGCAGACGCCGCCATGTCTGCTTCACGTTCTCGTCGTCCAGGCTGAGCACCATCGGCCTGCAGGCATAGAGCGATTCCAGGGCGTCCTTCTGCATCTCGTTGCCCAGCCATGCGGAAAGATCGCGCTCGGCGTCCGCCCAGGAGATCCATTCGGGGATGGAAAGGCTGCCGCGTGCCTCATAGCGTGCAGCGGCTTCCGAGACAGTGAGGAAGTCCATCTCCGGGTCGGCCAGCACCTTTCCGGGAAGGGCGCGCATGAATTCAAAGATCCCGGTATCCTTCCACTGATGTTCGCCAAAGGTCTCGTAGTCCATGAAGAGGCCGATGATCTCGCCGCACCCCTTCACCTGCGAGAGCCATCCGGCATAGGTGTCCGCCATCAGCGGCCATGACGGCCAGCCGCGGTTGGAAAAGCGGAAGGCGATGTCGTCGGAAAGGGAATAGCTTTTGAGCAGGAGCTTGATGTTCTGGCATCCTTCCGGACGGTACGCGAAGCGCGGGCTGCGCCAGTCGAGGACGCGGTCCGCTCCTTCCGTAAGGACGGCGGTGTAGCCCATGCTCTCCACAAGTTTGGCCAGCCGGTCGCAGTAGATCAGCTCGGTATTGCGGAAAGACGTCGGCTCAACGCCGAAAAGGTCGCGCATGCGCTGCCGGTGGGCGGCTACCTGGTCGCGGAACTCATCTTCCGAGAAGAGCGCCGCAAGGCAGTGGCTGTCGGTCTCATCCAGGAACTCGACGCATCCCGTGGAAGCGAGTTCCTGGAAGCTGGTGATCACTTCGGGCGCGTAAGCCTGCGCCTGGTCGATGAAGGTCCCTGTAAGCGAGAACGTGCAGCGGAACCTTCCCTGGTGCTCCCGGATCAGTTCCAGGAGGAGAGCGTTCATGGGCAGGTAGCACTTATCGGCGACCTTGCGCATGACGAGTTCGTCCAGCTCGGCGTCGTTGTAGCGGTCGCTGGCTCCGATGTCGAAGAAGGTGTAGGGGCGCAGGCGGCACGGCTGGTGCACTTCAAAATAAAAGCATACGGATGGCATGGCTAGCTCCTGGCGTTGGGGCAGACGCGTGCATAGGCATCAAGGATGCCGTTCGCTGCGCGCTCCCAGGTGAGCAGTTTAAGTTCTTCCTGGCAAAGGCGGAGGCTCGCTGAAGCCATTTCAGGATAGCGCAGGATGTTGATGATGAGGTCCGCCATCTCGCGCACGTTCCAGAAATCCACGGTGAAGGCGCTGGGCAGCACTTCAGCGCTGCCTGACTGCTTGGACATGAGCACGGGTGCGCCGCATTGCAGCGCTTCCAGCGGTGCGATGCCAAACGGTTCGGAGACGCTGGGCATGACATAGAGCGAAGCGATGGAGTACATGTGGCGCACGTCTTCCCCGCGCATGAATCCTGGAAAATGGAAACGGCTGCCCATGCGCAGTTCGCCTGCGCGGCGCATCATGCGCGGTAAAAGGTCGCCGTTGCCCGCGAGGATGAAGCGCGTATCCGGCAGCGCATCCAGGACATGGCGCGCCGCTTCCACGAAATAGTCGGGGCCTTTCTGCATGGCGACGCGCGCCATGAACAGCACGCGTTTTTCGTGGCGCACCAGGTCGGGGACCTTGAAGTCCGGCTGGTGTGCAAGCGGGAACACGCCGTTGTACACCACGGAGATCTTTTCCGGCGGGACGCCGTAACGCTCGATGGCGATCTGCCTGGTACGCTTGCTCACGGCGATGACGTGGTCAGCAGCGTGCAGCCCCTCCTGCTCGATGCGGTAGATCTTGTCGTAGCCGATCTCGCCGCAGCGGTCGTATTCCGTGGCATGGACGTGCAGCACCAGCGGCAGCCCGCAAAGACGGCTGGCAGCGATGGCCGCAGGATAGGTCATCCAGTCGTGGGCGTGGATCACGTCCGCAGGGCGCTTTTTATGCTCCTCGAGCACCACGGCAGTGGCCGCGGCGCTGAAGCGTTCGACTTCGTCCATGAGGTCTTTTTTGTATCCGCCGTGGAAATGGCTCACCTCTTCGACATTCTGCAGCGAGGCATCCAGCAGCTCCGGATCGATGCCGCGCCTGCCGAAATCGACCTGGCCGTACGGATTGAGGTTCGCCGCCACAGGACGCGTTTCCAGGCCGGGGAGGTCCCGGTATTCCCATTCGCGGCGGATGCGTTCCACAGCCTGCTTCAGCCCCCGGGTGAGGGAAACGCCGGAAGCAGACCGCAGGAAGGTATCCTGCCCGGCTTCCTTCTCCTTGAGGCTGGGAAGGATGAACACGATCTCCGTGCCCATGTCCATCAGCCCCTTGGTTATGCCGTAGCAGGCTGTGCCCAGACCGCCGCTGATGTGCGGCGGGAACTCCCATCCCAGCATCAAAACACGCATATCGCATTCTCCGTGTCAGTAGTGTCGCCACCTGTGGCACCGCTGCCGCAGGGAAGATCGGCAGCCCAATTTTTCCAAGCCTCAGGCCATTCCCTGCGCACGAGCAGGAGGAGGCGGAGTGCTTCGGCCACGCTCCAGGCCTGGGCAATGCACCCGCCAGGCTCATGCGGGGCGTCGCCGTCGAATATCTCGGAAATGCTGCCCAGCCCAGCCTCCCCAAGGTGTTTTTCGAACAGGGGGGAAACGGTCTGCAAAAGTTCCCGGGCTTTCCGATCCCTGTAGCCGCCGCGCCACAGGGCTTCCGCGTAAAAGCCCAGCAGCCAGGGCCATACCGTGCCCTGGTGGTAGGCCATGTCCCTTTCCTTCTGACCTCCCTTGCAGCGTGGCCGGTAGGAAGGATCCGCCGGGGAGAGCGTGCGCAGCCCGTACGGGGTGAGCAGGTGCTTGCGGACGCACGTTGTGACGGCAGTCCGTTCCCTGGGGGAAAGCGGGGAAAACGGCAGCGCCGCGGCAATGACCTGGTTGGGACGGATGTGGAGCGAAGGACCGCTTTCGGGCGACCATGTGTCGTACAGTCCGCCTCCCATCGCCGCGCGGTCCTTTGCCGGCGGGATGAAAACGCGGCGGAATTCCTTGCGCAGCACCGGGATGATGTCCGTTTCGGAAGGCGGGACCTCCCCGCATTTTTGGGCGAAGGTGCGGGCGAACTCCAGGGCGTTGAACCACAGCGCGTTCATCTCTACGGCGCAGCCATGGCGAGGCGTCACGGGGACGCCTTCGATGGATGCGTCCATCCATGTGAGCTGGGTCTGCGCATTTCCCACGTGGAGCAGCCCGCGTGGATCGGTCCTGACGAGCATCCCCCCCTGTCCGTCCGCCATGGTCCCCCGCGCAAAATGGGCGAGGATATCCTTGACGACGGGCCAGCACTCCTGGCGGACGAAGTCCGCCTCTCCGGGGCATCCTTCAGCCATGCGCTGGACGGCCAGGATGTACCACAGGGAGGCGTCTGCCGAGTTATAGGACGCTCCGCCGTTTCCATTGCCCATGAGATTCGGCACGAGCCCGCCGCGCACCTGCTTTCCGACCTGGGCAAGGATCTTTTTTCCCTGCTCGATCCTGCCCGAAAGGAACGTGAGCCCGGGGAGCGCGATGAAGGTATCCCTCCCCCAGGGGCCGAACCAGTGGTAGCCGGCAGGGACAAGCGCTTCCCCGCCGTTTTCGATGAGGAAGCGCGAGCATTCACGGCGCAGGTGCTCAAGGACAGGTTCCTCATACAAGGGGGATCCTGCCTGGACTTCCTTCCAGAGAGATCCCGGAGCGTCTGCAAGGGGCGCGGTGCCCGCAGAGATCCATGCGGGGCTGCCAACGCCAAGGCTGCAGGCAAAAACGCCAGGCATGAACAGGTCATCCTCCCAGTCGTAGCCGCGTTCGCGTTCGACGGGGTAGAGGATATGGTAGTACCAGTCCGGAGCCGGCTCGAAGGAAGGCCCGTGCATCCCTGTGCCGGACATCTCCATGACGAGCGGCGGGATGGAAGCATGGGGGCGGAGGGAAAATCCGGGATGGGGATCCCCCTGCGCCAGGGGGTGGAGCGATCCTGCAAAGGATGGATCGGCATGGTGCAGGTGATCGGCAGGCCGGCAGCTGACCAGCGGCCTCGCAAAAAGTTCTGCGTTCCCGCAGGAGGAAGCGCCGGGCGTGTCCAGGAGCTCATAACGGACGAGCAGGCGGCATTCGCCTGCGCAGAGCTTTATGGAACGGCGCAGGAACACGCATCCGCCGCCGGGCAGCGGCAGGCGGAACACCCGGGAGACTTCGTCCATGGAGCATGTCAGCCTGCTTTCCAGCTTCCAGCCTTCCGGCCATGCCGTTCCGGGGTGAAGGCGGCAGGAGAGGGGGTATTCACGCCCCTGGATGCGCACGCAGTCTTCCAGGGAAGAAAGGAGCATGA
>CACZQM010000204.1 GCA_902783285.1 uncultured Desulfovibrio sp.
CGGACGAAGGAGGGCCTCGACGCCGTTCTCTACAAAACGAAGGGGCCCGTCCGGGGAGGTTCCGACTTCACGGTCGCCGTGTCCATCCCCAAGGGCTTCGTTGCCCAGCCCTCACCCTACCGTCCCGAGGAAGACCTGCCCTTCACGCTGGCGGCCCTGCTCTGCCTCGCCGCGTCGGCCCTGACGGCTTTCCTGTTCTGGCACTTCCACGGCAGGGATCCCAGGACCGGCCCCGTGGCGCCGCTCTTCTACCCTCCGCGGGTGCCCAAGCGCCAGGCAGGAGACGGCAGGAAGAACAGGTTCCTCTCGGCCGCGGCCTCCAACTTCCTCTCCAAAGGCGAGAGCAACGACCTGGGCTTCGGGAACACCGGCTTTGCGGCCCTCCTGCTCCAGCTCCAGGCCAAGGGAAAGATCGCCGTCAGGGGCAACGCCATAGACGGCTACTCGCTGGCGCGGCCAGGCGGAAGGCCCCGCGACTTCGAGCCGCTAAGCCCGGAGGAGGAGGCAGTCATGCGCAGGTTCTCGATGTCTGAGCTCTGCCTGCAGATCGAGGACGACGCCAGGATCGTCCTCGCCATGAAGCGGGACGCCAGAAAAAGCCTCTTTGACGACTTCCCGAAGATGTACGAGCCCTGCCTGAGGGAGATTGCCGCCAGCCTCTCCCTGTCCTGGTGGTGCTTCCTCCTCCTCGGCTTCTGGCACGAGCTTGCCGCCTGGGCCTTCGACTGGAAGGCCCTGACCCTGTCCGCGGCCGGCAAGGCGCTGGCGTGCGCGGCCGTTCCGCCGGCGCTGGCCTTCGGAGCCGCGCTCCTCGCCCCCGTGGGCTGGGACGATCTCAAGACAAAATACGTCATGGCGCCGCTGCTGGGACTGGGCGTCCTGGGGCTTGCCTCCAGCCTTCCCTGGTCCTCTCCGCTTCAGCAGGCCTGCGCCTTCGGCATACTTGCCGTCCCTCTCCTCTTCGCCCCCTTCATGGGCAGGCCGACCCCCGAGCTGGCCAGCCTCCTGCTCCAGCTCAAGGGCTTTGCCATGTATCTGCGGGCGGCCGAGACCGACAGCCTCAACCTCGTCAACCCGCCCCTGGAAGATCTCAACCTCTATACCCGCTACCTTCCCTACGCCGTCGCCCTCCACTGCGAAGATGCCTGGGGCCGGCGCTTCGCCAGCCAGCTTTCCCTGCTGGACGGCACGGACGACTGGAGCCTTGCCGCAACTGACGGCCAGCTCTGGCGGAAGAGCCTTGCGGAATGCCTCGTCAAGGGCGACACCCCCCTCCCCCTGCGCGGCGGCGGGGGCGACGACTCTCCCAGAAGCGTCCGCTCGACCAGCTCCAGCGGGAGCGTCTCCTCCTTCAGCCGGGGAGGAGGAGGCTCCGGTTCCGGCGGCGGAGGCGGCGGGGGAGGCGGCTGCTGAGCCTTCGGTCCTGCGGCCCTGCGCTTAGGCCAGACAGCACCATTGACTTCTTCCGGGACACCTTTCCAGGAACCTTTCGGGGAGCACGCACATGGACATCTCGCAGTACGAAGGCAGCTTTGCGGGCAGATATGCCCGGGATTTCGAAGAGCTCGGCAAAAGCCTCGCCAAGCCGCGCATCCTCGTGTCCGGCGGCACGGGCGCCGGCAAGTCGACGCTCGTCAACCTCCTCTTTCAGCGGGAAATCGCGCCCGCCGGCAGCGGCCGGCCCGTCACCCGGGGCATTGCCGAATACCAGAACGAGCAGTGCATCGTCTACGACACGGAAGGCTACGAGACAGGCGGCCAGAACCAGGAGGCCTTCGCGCGCCTCGTCTTCGGCTTTCTGGACGAGAGGGGCGCCGACCCCGCAACGGCCGTCAACGCCGTCTGGCACTGCATCAGCGCGCCGTCGGCGCGCGTGCTGGACGTGGACATCGACTTCATCAGGGAGGTCAAGGCCCGGGGCATCCCCGCGGCCTGCGTGCTGACCCAGGCCGACGACGCCACCTTCGAGCAGTGCGAAGCCGTCAAGTCCGAACTGAAAAAGAGGCTCGCATCTCCCGCCATCTTCCTGTCCAGCACCGACGAGGAGCTCATGCGCGGGCTCGACGACGGCCTCGACGCGCTCTTTGCCTGGACCAAGAAGGCGCTGCCCGAATCCGTGCGCCTTGCCTTCGTCGCGGCCGCCAACCGGGACATTGCCGGCAAGGCGGAAGAGGGCGTCAAGATCATCCGCCAGCACTGCCTGGCGGCCTTTGCCACGGGCTTCACG
>CACZQM010000205.1 GCA_902783285.1 uncultured Desulfovibrio sp.
CGGTGAAGTCAAGCGTCAACGCCGGCAAACATGGTTGGATCTGTTTTTAACAAGGCGATATGCTTGAAAAAGGAAGGCCCGCGCTTGCAGAGGGAAGCGCGGGCCTGGGGGAGGGAGGAGTCTGTGAGCTTTTCGCTCTTAGGAGGAGTGCTTTGCACAAAACATATATAGCCATTGGGCGGGAAATGTCATCTTTCAAAATGTTTCTTCCGGCGGCGTTTATCTTTCGGCGTGTTGCACATGGCCATGGCGGGCCGCAGCCCTATTTTTTTCTTGCAGGCATCCGCAGCTGTGCTGTATGCCCTTTCCAGCTTTGCAGATCCCGGGGGAGCATACCATGCCCATGATACGACCTGAACACGCCGGTGCTGCCGCGGCATTCGCCTCTGCGGTGCTCTGGGGGCTTTCGTATGTGGCGATGAAATTCGCCCTGGCCGATTTCCATCCGATGACGATGAATTTTTTCCGCATGGCGTCTGCCTTTTCCGCACTGGTGCTGTTTTTGCCCGTCACGCTGCGCGGGGCGCGATGGCAGAAGGGCGACTGGCTCCTTTTTTTGGCGCTGGTGTCATGCGAGCCCTGCCTTTATGAGATCTGCGAATCCGTGGCGCTGACGCTGACGACCGCTTCGCAGGCAGGCATGATCAATGCCACGCTGCCTGTTTTCACGGGTGTTTTCGGCTATTTCATGCTGCGTGAGCGGCTGAGCCGCCTGGCATGGGCAGGGTGCGGGCTGACCATAGCGGGGGCCGTGTGGCTGAGCCTTGCAGCCGTTTCAGCAGAAGGTGCGCCCAACCCCCTGCTGGGCAATGTCCTCATGGCGGCAGGCATGGTGGTGGCCGCCCTGTACGCCGTATGCTTCCGCAAGCTTTCCCTGCGCTATTCCGCCATGTTCATCGTCACGGTCCAGTGCCTTGCAGGCGCCCTGTTTTTTGCTCCGGCGCTTTTTTTGCCCGGCATGGGAGTGCCGCAAGGGGCCGCGGTGTTCTCCTGGGCATGCGTGCTCTTCCTCGGCATCGGCGTTTCGTGCTGCGCGCTCTCGCTTTACGGCTACGGCATGAGCGTCCTTGGAGCTTCCAGGGCGACCATGTTCATGAACCTCATCCCTGTGTTCGCCGTCCTTTTCAGCATGGTCATCCTTGGAGAGCGCATGGGGCCGGTCCAGTGGCTGGCGTCGGCGCTGGTGTTTGCCGGCGTGCTGCTGAGCCAGAAAAATTGACCTTTGCCCGCCGCGGTTCAGGAGTTGACCGTGGCGCGGGAACATTGTAGAAAGGCTTTCGTGCCGGAATGGTGGAATTGGTAGACGCAGCGGACTCAAAATCCGCCGCCCGCAAGGGCTTGAGAGTTCGAGTCTCTCTTCCGGCACCAAACAAGAGTTTCATAAGGCCCCATAAGGTATCAAAAGCCTTGTGGGGCTTAGGTTTTTAAGGGGTCATTTCCCAGGGAAGATCTGTAAGGCGATCACATAGGCCATGCCCATGCACAGGGGGACAAGCAGGGCGATGACGGGGAGGCAGAGCGGGGAAAGCCTCCCTTCGCCTTTTCTTTCGATGTGCCTGTTGACCAGGAAAAAGAGCAGGAACGGGAACAAGGCTGCGCACAGGGAAAGGGCGCAGAAGGCTGCACTGGGCTCCTTCCCCTGGACATGCACGGCCGCGGCAAAAGGCATGAACACCACGGCCGGGAGCAGCGGCGCAAGGATGGCGGCGCAGTTGTTCCATTTCGTATTGCTCCCTGTCTTGACGTACAGGAACAGGACCGCGGCCAAGGCAAGGAGCCATGCGCAGGAAAAAATCATGGTGGCATTCATATCGATCCCCGTTCCATGGACCGCTTCCCCCTTTACGGATGGCCGGTCCGCGTTTTTGATGGTCTTCGACGGCGCCGCCGCGATGGGACCTGCCAGGTCCGGCGCCTTCTGCTGTTTCCGTCCCCTATGAAAGCAATATGCCAGAGGATGCGATGCTTGTTAATATAAACGCGTCCATAATTTTCAGGGCAGGAGCGGGAGAGCCAGGGGCTTCAACAGGGAGGGATGGCATGCTGCAACGGCCGGCATCCCCCCCCTTGCCGCCAGGACGTGCAAGGGTGTATGATGAGGCCATGCACAGGTGTTCATAAAGAAAATTTCGATCCAGAAGGAGCGATGCATGGGCAGGATCAACGATTATTTGAACGAGACAGGCATGTTTTTCATGGCGACCGTGGACGGGGACAGGCCAAGGCTGCGCCCGCTCGGGGCGCACCTCGAGGTGGACGGCAAAGTCATCTTCGGCGTCGGCGACTTCAAGGACGTGTACAGGCAGATGCTCGCCAATCCCCATGTGGAGATCGCCGCCTGCAAAAAGGACGGGCACTGGCTGCGCTATTCCGGCACCGCCGTCTTCGAGACGGATCCCCGGTATGCCGAAGCCCTGCTGGAAGCCCTGCCGCGCCTGCGCTCCATCTATAATGAGCAGACCGGCAACAGGCTGATGGCTTTCCACCTGGAGGGGGCGACCGCCGTCGACATCCCCGTCATGGGAGGAGGAACGAGCCTTCTGTAGCAGAGCCTTGCTGCGGCATGACAGCGAAAGCCGGGGCATCCCGGCTTTCGCTGCCTGCTTTTTGACCGTGTGCACGCGCCGGGGGCATGCGGGGATCCTGCGCGCCTGCATCCTGCCGCGCCCTTTCGGGAGCCGCGGCAGCCCCGGCATGGAAAATGGCCGCCCGGGTCCCCGGGCGGCCATGGGTCATCGTTCATCCCGCCGCGCAAAGGCTATTTGATGCGCTTGTTCAGGTCCCACACCTTTTCCGTCTTGGGCACGGGCTTCATGTAGGAGAGCCACTTATGGCTCTTGAGCGCTTCGGGATCCATCTGCATCTCGCGGCTGAACTCCCTGATGGGCGGCACCAGCTTGTAGATGTCGCCGGCAACGCCTTCGATGATGGCGCCGTTGGTGGCGGCAAGGCACAGTTCCACGGCCTTCTGGCTGTATTCCATGGAGCGCATCAAGGTCTCAAGCCCGCGCGTCGGGTTGTGGAAGCCGATGCCGTTCTCGGCCGAGACCATGTCCCAGAAGAACTGGCCCTTGCGGGTCATTTCGCGGGCTTCGGCCATCAGCTTGTCGTAATCCATGTTCTTTTCGCCCGTGAACTCGTTGGCCAGGCGCACGGCCTCATGCGCGCGCACGCTGGCTTCCTGGGCCTTGAGCAGCTGGGCGAAGGTCTTCTTCTGCGTGTCGAGCACGCGGCCGCGCAGGTATTCCGGCGTCTTGTCGGCATGGCACTTGCGGCAGGCGCGCAGTTCGGCGTCCTTGAGGGGAGAGGTCCACCAGTGGCTGGAGAACTTCTTGCCGTCCTCGCGCTGGTAGGGCATGTGGCAGTCGGCGCAGGTCACGCCGGCCGTTCCATGCGGGCCTGTCTTCCATGTCTCGTATTCCGGATGCTGCGCCTTGAGGACCTTCACGCCGGAGACCGCATGGACGAAGTCCACGAACGGGCCGTTGTCCGCGCCCTTGTCCTTGTAGTATTCGTAGACCTGCTCCACGTCGAAGCCGTTGTCCCAGGGGAAGGTCACCTTGTTGGGCACGGTGCCGGGCGCCTTGGCAAAGTAGTATTCCACATGGCACTGCCCGCACATCAGGGCGCGCTTCTCGTTGCGGGACATCTTGTCGAAGTCCTGGCCGGTGCGCTTGAGGTAGTCCTGCAGCGGGATGGAGTAGAGCTTCATCTCCATGTTGGTGGTGTCATGGCAGGTGGAGCAGCTGATGCTTTCTTCGGTCACGTTGAAGTTCTCGCGCAGCTCATTGAAGTCGCGCGACCAGAACTTGTCGCCGTCCTTCTGCACCCATTGCACCATGTTGGGCGTCTTGCAGTTCCAGCAGCTGGCGGGCTGGTTGCCCTTGCCCTGCGGATTGAAGCGGTTGATGCGGTCGATCTCGAGGATGTCTTCCACGGCATGGGTGTGCCCGCGCGCGGCATTGTATTCGTAGGCGAAGGCGTAGCCCAGCCACAGGTTCTTCAGGTACGGCTGGGCATGTTTCCAGCCTTTGTCATTGAAATCGTTGTGCTTCTGGTAGTTGCGCGAGCCATTGTACTCGGTCATCACCGTGCTTTCGTCATTCTGCCTGTACGAGGCGTACTGCCTGGGGAAGGCCTTTTCGAAAGGGGATGCCTGGTTGGTGAAAGCCGCCAGCCCGGTTTGGAAAACGGGCGTCTTCACCACATGGGTATCGTCGCAGCCGGCGCTCATCATGGCGCAGGCAAGCGCTGCGCCCAGCATTGTCAAACGTGTGCTATTCATCCGCCGCCTCCCTGAAGCTGACCGGTGTTTTCTTCTGGTGCGCCACGCTGCGGTGGCAGTCAAAGCAATATTCCTTGGCCATCATCACGTTCTGCACGGTGTTCCTGTGGCAGGAGATGCAGTTGTTGTTGACGACGGTGCGCGTCTCCAGTCCGGCGCGGAGCGGCACATCGATCCCGCGGATGTTGTCGGCGAAGTCCCGCAGCCCTTCCTTCGCCTTGAAGGGCAGCTTCGCCACGATATCGTGCGGGGCGTGGCACTCGTTGCAGGCAAGATCGGCATGCGGTGAATTGACGTGCGTGACCGCGGCCTGTTCCATCACATGGCAGATGGAAGAGCAGAATGGCCGCGAATCAGAGAAGCGCATCCCGGCAATGGCCGCCAGGATGAGCGCCGCTCCGAGCACAGCGCCTGCGGTCAGCAGCTTCCATGGTCTGACCTTTGATTTCTCCATCGCTCTCCTCCTCAAAAGTCTGGGGACAAAATGGACTATGGGCAGGATAAGCGATTTTTTACGGGCAAACTGTGATTTTGATCACATTACAGGGCTTTTAATGCATTTTGCGCCTGCCGGGGTGCCAACGCAGGAGATGGCGGGCAGGACGGCTTATCCCTCAAGGCTGCGCCGCAGCGCCTGCAGGTCAAGGACGGTGATGCGCCTGCGTTCCAGCCTGATCACGCCTTCGCGGGAAAACTGGCCCAGCTGGCGGCAAAGGCTCTCGCGGGAGAGCCCCAGCAGTCCGGCCAGGACTTCGCGCGTGATGCCGTCCTCCAGCTCCGGGGTGTTTTCCACCCTGACCTTGTGCAGGAGCCAGCCGGCCACGCGCCGGCGCACGGATATCTTGCCCTGTGAAGCGGCGATCTTGTTGATGAACATGCGCTGCCGCGCCGCCATGCCGCGCATCAGCCGGAGCGCGAAAGGCGCGTTCGCGCCCAGCACGGCAAGCAGCGCCTTTGCGCTGATCTCGATGATCCGGCACGGTTCCAGCGCGAGGGCGGAAAAAAATGCGTCGCCGCGGGCCACCAGGAAGCAATGGTCGATGAAATGCCCCGGCCCCATCACATGCAGGATGGTGCTTTTGCCGGAATGGGCCCCCTTGAGCAGCTCGGCGCGGCCGGATTCCAGCCAGTGCGCGTGCGCTGCCGGCGCTCCCTCTGCAAAGATCCATTCCCCTTTGGCATAGCTGCGCAGGCGTGCTGCCGCTGACAAAACGCGCAGTTCTTCCCCGGACAATTCGGGAAAATGCCGGGCCAGCACTTCCCCGGCGCCTGCTTCCGTTCCCGTTTCCGCCATCGGCCGGCCTCCGTCCCTGTTCGTTCCCCAGGCGCCGCGGAACGCCCACGGCAGGGATGCGGCGCCTTGCGCAAGCATAGCCAAGCCCTGCGGCAAAGACAAGCCGCTGCTGCGTTTCCTGCAAAAAATCGGATTTTTACCGGTCCGCGCATTGAAAAAAAACGAGAATCCAAGTAGATTACGATTCCGTTATGAAAAACGGATTCGACAACGAAAAGTACCTCAGGATACAGTCGGAGCGCATCAAGGAGCGCATCGCCCATTTCGGCGACAAGCTTTACCTGGAATTCGGCGGCAAGCTCTTCGATGACTACCATGCTTCACGCGTGCTCCCCGGGTTCCAGCCGGACAGCAAGCTGCGCATGCTCATGCAGCTGGCCGACATGGCGGAGATCGTCATCGTCATCAGCGCCGTGGACATCGAAAAGAACAAGATCCGCGGCGACCTGGGCATCACTTACGACAAGGACGTCCTGCGCCTGCGGGACGAGTTCCAGAGCCGGGGGCTGATGGTCGGAAGCGTGGTCATCACGCATTACACCGGCCAGGAGGCTGTCAAATCCTTCCGCGCCAAGCTCAAGAAAATGGGCGTCAAGGCCTACTACCACTACACCATCCCCGGCTATCCCTCCAACGTGGCGCTCATCGACAGCGACGAGGGGTATGGCAGGAACGACTATGTGGAGACGACCCGCCCCCTCGTCGTGGTCACGGCCCCCGGACCGGGGAGCGGCAAGATGGCCGTCTGCCTGAGCCAGCTGTACCAGGAATACAAGAAAGGCGTGAAGGCCGGCTACGCCAAATTCGAGACCTTCCCCATCTGGAACCTGCCCCTGAAGCATCCCGTGAACCTTGCCTACGAGGCCGCCACCGCCGATCTGAACGACGTGAACATGATCGACCCGTGGCATCTGGAAGCCTACGGCAAGACCACGGTCAACTACAACCGCGACATCGAGATCTTCCCTGTCCTCGACGCCATCTTCAAGGGCATCTACGGCGAGAACCCCTATAAGTCGCCCACGGACATGGGCGTCAACATGGCCGGCTTCTGCATATACGACGATGAGGTCTGCTGCGGAGCCAGCCGCCAGGAGATCATCCGCCGCTACTACAACTCCCTGAACCGCTTTGTGGAAGGCGATGCCGGCGAAGAGGAAGTGAGCAAGATCAAGCTGCTCATGCAGCAGGCCAAGATCACCTCCGACGACCGTGCCGTGACGGTGGCGGCCAAGGAGCGCGCCGCGCGCGCCAAGGTCCCGAGCGCGGCCATCGAGCTTGCCGACGGCACCATCATCACCTCCAAGACTTCCGACCTCCTGGGGACGTCGGCCGCACTCCTCCTCAATGCCACCAAGTACCTGGCCGGCATCGGGCACGAGGTCAAGCTCATCCCCAAGGAGATGATCGAGCCCATCCAGAAGCTGAAGGTGAACTACCTGAGCGGGAACAATCCGCGCCTGCACACCGATGAGGTGCTCGTCGCCCTGGCCATGTTCTCCAGGAGCGATGACAACTGCCGCCTTGCCCTGGAGCAGCTCCCCAACCTGCGCGGCTGCCAGGTGCATACCACGGTCATGCTCTCGGAAGTGGACCGCAAGATCTTCAAGAAGCTGGGCGTGGACCTGACCTGCGAGCCGGTGAGCAAAAAGCAGAAGTCGCTGATAGGGTAGGGGCGGCAGGCTTCTGCGGCGGCAGCTTCCATGTGCTCCCGTCCCGGTCGTGCCGAAGCACAGCATGACCCTTATGAAAAAAGGCTTATGGCGACCGCCATAAGCCTTTTATGATCCATGGAGCCAACTGTCAGACTTGAACTGACGACCTGCTGATTACGAATCAGCTGCTCTACAAGCTGAGCTAAGTTGGCACGCGCAACAAGATAGGTGTTTTTGTCCGCGCTGTCAAATTAAAATGCGCCCATTATCAAGCTCTGCCCGCAAGCGCTGCGGCAGAGTTTTTTTCTTGGGCGATGAACCCCGGGAAACGCTGAGAATCGTTGACATGGCGGGAGCTTTTGACCTATCCTAAAAACACTTTTGAGCATGAAGGCGGCGCTTGAGTTTTGCCGCTGCGCCGCCATCTTCCTGGTCTTTTTCATTCACAGGCGCTTTGTCCTGCGCGCGGCGCGGGGACCGCCAAAAAACAGAGAGGTTTTTCTTATGGTCAAGATCGGCATCAACGGATTCGGCCGCATCGGAAGGTATCTGCTCCGCGTCATGGATCTTTTCCCGGAATGCGAGATCGCCGTGATCAACGGCCACCGCGCCAGCAACGCCGACATGGCGTACCTGCTCAAGTATGATTCCGTGCACGGGCGCTTCCCCGGCACTGTCGAAGCCTCTGAAAAGGGCCTCGTCGTCAACGGGAAGGAGATCCCCGTCACCCGTTGCGACAAGGACGCCTGGCAGTGGAAGGACTACGGCATCGACATCGTGGTGGAGACCACGGGCACGCTGAAGAAGCGCGAGCAGCTTGCCGGGCACATCGCCTGCGGAGCCAAGAAGGTCATCATCTCCGCCCCCTGCAAGGACGCTGACACCACCATCGTCATGGGCGTGAACCAGGACGTGTACGACGCCGCCAAGCACGACGTCATCTCTGCCGCTTCCTGCACCACGAACTGCCTGGCCCCTGCGGTCAAGGTCCTGCACAACGAATTCGGCATCAAGCACGGCCTGATGACCACCATCCACTCCTACACCATGAGCCAGCGCATCCTTGACGGCTCGCAGAAGGACCTGCGCCGCGGCCGCGCCGCCTGCCTTTCCATCATCCCCACGACCACCGGCGCAGCCGCTGCCGTCGGCCTGGTGATCCCCGAACTGAACGGACTGATCAACGGCGGCGCCCTGCGCGTGCCCACGCCTGACGTCTCCCTGGTGGATTTCACCTGCGAACTGAAGACGGAAGTGACCGTGCAGGAAGTCAACGCCGCCCTCAAGTATGCCTGCGACACCTGGCTGAAGGATGCCCTGGGCTACTGCGACGAGCCGCTGGTCTCCATCGACTACGTGGGCGACACCCACGGCGGCACGGTGGACGCCTCCTTCACGTCCGTCATGAACAAGACCATGCTCAAGACCGTCATCTGGTACGACAACGAATCCGGATTCACGCACCAGCTGGCGCGCCTCATCCGCCACGTCGCCCTGGCGTAGCAGGCCCGGTGGCCCAGTCACTCGGAGAAACGGGGAGCCCCGGCTCCCCACTCCTCATCAACGCAAACCATACCTACCATTCCTGAAGAGGAGCATCATGGCAAGCGACAACATGTACGAAACGGGATCCCCCTTCATCATGACCGGCGCGGATATCGTCCGCATGGGCGAACCGGCGGAAATGCTGGTCGGCGGGAAAAACTACAACACCGCTCTCATCAGCCGCGTTGAAGGCATCCGGACCCCGCAGTTCCGCGCCATCCCGGCGACGGCCTTCCATGTGGTGCTGGATGAGTGCAGGGTCAACGCCTCCCTGGTCTACAACGTGGTGGACACGGCCATGGCGCAGGTCGATTGGACTTCTCCGGCGGTCGCCTCTGATCACGGATTCTTCGGGAATTTCGTGCGCAAGGCCGCTGCAGAAGTGCGCGAGCGCAGCGCGGGGACCAGCGCCAGCACCTGCCTGCGCGACTTCATCAACCAGGTCGTGCATGGCTTTGCGGAATCACGCGAGAACATCGACAGGCTGCGCCGCCGTTCCATGCTGGTGCAGGCGGCCATCCTTTCTTCCACATTGCCAGCCGCAGTCGACGCCGCCGTGCGCAAGGCCTACCGTGACATGTGCGAAGAGGCCGGCGAAGGCGAATTCCCTGTGGCGGTGCGTTCGTCCGCGGCTGGCGAGGACTCCCGCAAGAAGGCCTTTGCCGGCTTGCAGGACACCTTCCTGAACATCACGGGCGAAGACGCCGTGGCCGAAGCCTACCTGTGGGACTGCGCCTCGGCCTACAACCTGCGTTCCATGACCTACCGCCGCGAGGCCATCCTCGATGCCATCGCCGCGGCCGAGAAGGAAGGCAAGCCGGAGCTGGCCGACGCCGCGCGCAAGGAATGGGCCATCGAGAACACGGCCCTTTCGGTCTGCATCATGCGCATGATCCGTCCTGTCGTCGCGGGCACGGCCTTTTCGGCCGATACGGCCACGGGCTGCCGCGGCACCTCGCGCAACGACTTGGTGAGCATCGATTCCAGCTATGGCCTCGGTGAATCCATCGTGGGCGGCATGGTGACGCCTGATAAGTTCTATGTGTTCCAGCGCGACGACGGCACCGATGTCGTCCTCCGCTTCATGGGGCGCAAGGCCGTGCGCATGGTCTACAACGAGAGCGGCGGCGGCACGCACATCGAGGAAGTGCCCGCCGACGAAGTGAACCAGTGGGCGCTGGGCGAGAACCAGCCCATCGAGGTCGCCCGCGGCGTGCGCGCCATCAGCAAGGCCTATGGCGGCATCATCATGGACACCGAGTTCTGCATCGATGACAAGGCGCGCCTGTGGTTCGTGCAGGCCCGTCCGGAGACCCGCTGGAACGCGGAGCTCGATGAGCATCCGACCACCATCTTCATGCGCCGCAAGGAAGTGGCCAAGGGCGCGGCCGCCAAGGCCGAGGTCCTGCTTTCGGGCAACGGAGCCTCGCGCGGGGCCGGCCAGGGCACGGTGCGCTTCCTGCGTTCCGCCCTGGAACTGAACCGCGTCCATCCCGGCGACATCCTGGCCGCCGACCGCACCGACCCGGACATGGTGCCGGGCATGCGCGTGGCCTCGGCCATCATCGCCAACGTGGGCGGCGACACGAGCCATGCCGCCATCAGCTCCCGTGAGCTGGGCATCGCCGCGGTCATCGGCGTGCAGAACCCGCTTGCCATGCGCGCCATGGACGGGCAGCCTGTCACCGTGGACGGCACGCGCGGCCTCGTGTACCGCGGGCTCCTGCCCCTGGAAGAAGTGGGCGGCGAGATGGACATCGCCAAGATGCCCCCCACGCGCACCCGCGTCGGCATCATCCTTGCCGACATCAACCAGGCCATGTTCCTTTCGCGCCTGCGCAACGTGCCCGACTTCGAGGTCGGCCTGCTGCGCGCGGAGTTCATGCTGGGCAGCATCGGGGCGCATCCCGCGGCCCTGGAGGCTTACGACAACGGCACGCTTGAGGAATTCGTCGAGCGCCGCCTCAACGAGCTGGAATCCCAGGTGAGCCGCCGCGTGGCCGAGCAGATCGCCATCGGGCAGGTGCGTTCGCCCCTGGCCGACGTGCAGCTGGCCCCGTACGTGGTGCAGCTCATGGACATGGCTTCCCTGTACGCCAACGCCTCCAGCGTGCCCCGTGCCGAAGCCCTCATGGGCGAGTATATGCAGCGCGCCCAGATGAACGAGGAAGTGCTCCAGACCTCCAATGACCTGCGCACCCACGTCCGCGTTGTCATGGGCGCCGACGAGCCCGGTTCGACCGTGACGGAAGAGCAGGTGCAGGAAGTCATGGCCAAGGCGGCCAGCAAGCCGCTCGTGCAGGAAGTGCTCTCGCACATCGGCCAGGTGCGCAACATCGTCGTCGCACGCACGCACCTCAGCAAGGAGATCGAGGAGGTGCGCAGCATCCCCGAAAAGCTGGAGCAGCTCATCACGTCCAGCGGCCACGTGAGCGGACGCGACCACTACATCCGCACGCTGGGCCGCAACCTGGCGCTGTTCGCCATGTCCTTCTACGGCAAGGACATCGTCTACCGCACCACCGACTTCAAGAGCAACGAATACCGC
>CACZQM010000206.1 GCA_902783285.1 uncultured Desulfovibrio sp.
ACGAGGTTACCGTTCAGGTACTCCTGGGCGGCGGCCTGGATCTGGGCAGGCGTCAGGGCGTTCACCGCGGCCTCGTAGTCCTTGTCGAAGTCGATGCCGAAGCGGATGTACTGGCGGATGACGCTGTTCCAGTAGTTGTTGCGCTGACGGTTCTCCGGGATGGTCTTCTGGAGATTCTTCACAGTCTTGTCGAACTGGTCGGCGGTCGGGCCGTTCTCGGCCAGGCCCTTGAAGCCGGACTTGGCCAGATCGCGGAGCTTGTCGGCGGATTCGACATTGGTCTGGAAGACCACCTGCATCGTATGGTGCTCGTCAGGTTTGTTGGAGACACCGGCGGAGCTGCTGGCGCCATAGGTGCCGCCTTCGTCCTCGCGGAGGGTCTCGGTGTAGATCATGTCGAGGATGTAGGAGAGGGCATCCATGCTGGCGTCGGCTTCTACGGAGTAAGGCTTGTTCGCGTTGTAGACCTGCAGCACGGTGACCATCGGCGTGGCCATCTGGGCCTTGAAGTCGAACTCGCGGTTGGCGCTCGTGATGCCGTCGCCGCGGTAGGTAGCGACAGGGGCTTTCTTGCCCTTCGGCAAGGAACCGGCATACTTGCTGACCAGGGCCGTCACCTCGGCGGGGTCGAAGTCACCGACAATCATGAGGCTGGCTCCGGCCGCGTCGTTGAACAGGCGCTTGTAGCCGCTCTCCAGGGTGGCGAGGTCCGCCTTGGCGAAGGACTCGGGGCTGATCATGAAGCGGCGCGGGCTGTCATAGAGATAGTCGTACAAGGCCTTGTTGAACTTGTAGTTGGACTGGCTCACGAGGTTCGGCAGGACGGTCTCGATCTGGCTCATGCCCTGCTTGTATTCGGCTTCGTCGAAGCGGGGCTCCGTGAAGTAGAGGTATGCAAGCTGCAGGGCGGTCTCGAGGTCCTTGGGCGTGGTGCTGCCGTTGATGCCGTGGACGTACGCGTTGATGAACGGAGCGACGGAGAGCTGCTTGCCGGCGAGCATCTTGCGGACGGTCGTGGCAGGGAATCCGGCCACACCGGTGTTCTGCTGGTACAGCGACCAGACATTGGAATCGAAGGAATAGAGTTCCTCGTCGGAGAGCAGGCTGCGTCCGCCGTCCTTGAAGAGGCTGAAGGTGATGCGGTCCTTCTCGTAGTCGGTCGGGAGCAGGTAGACGTTGACTCCGTTGCGGAGCTTGAAGGTCTGGGCGCCGTGGGCGTAGGGCTTTGCCTTGGAGGCCTTGCTGCCCTTGAGCGTCGCAGGGTTGAGGAGCGCCGCGGGGATGTCCTCGCCGGCGGCCTGCTCGAGCTGGGCGTTCTCGACCTGGTCGATGATGGCTTTGATCTGCTCGGCGGTGGGGTGCGTCAGACCCTCCTTCTCAGGAGCCTGGTAGATCACGACCATGTTTTCGCGCGTGATGATCTGCTGGGCCAACTGGTTGATGACCGGAGCGGAAAGCTGCTGCAAGACGGCCTGGACGACCTGGTACTCCATCTGCGGGTCCATGAAAGCCTGGTTGTCGAAGAAGTGGTTGATCATCGGCATCACGAACTCGGAGTTCTTGCGGGTGTCGGCCTGCTTGGCGGCCGTCTCATACTGCGAGAGGATCTCGGTCTTGGCGCGCTCGATCTCGCCGTCGGTCAGGCCGAAGCGGCGGAGCTTCTCCGCCTCCAGCAGGCCTGCCGCGAAGGCGGGCAGGGCGGCGCCGTCCTTGCTGGCTACCTGGGTCATCACCACGTCGGCCGTCTCGCAGAGGTTGCCGTAGCCGAAACCACCCATGATGAAGGGGGCATCCGGCTTCGCGGCGATCTCCTCGAGGCGCTCGTTCATCGCATTGGAAACGATGTCCAGCACGAGGTCGGTCATCAGGCGGACAGGCGTGTTGTTGAGCTCCTCGGGCGTGGCCTCGGAGCGCCAGTAGGTCACGACGGCGGTGTTGCTCATCTCCGGGTCGGTGAGGATGCCGATGGCGGGCTCAGCGTTGTCCGGGATGGCGATGACGTCCTTCTGCCTGGGGTTGACCGGGGCGGGGATGTCCGCGAAGGTCCGCTTGATGCAGTTCTCCACGTAGTCCACGTCGATGTCGCCCACGACGATCAGGGCCTGCATGTCCGGACGGTACCAGGTGTGGTAGAAGTTCGTGAGGCTCTCGGGCTTGAAGTTCTTGAGGTTCTCCTCGGTGCCGATGATGCTCGTGGTGGCGTACTTCGTATTATTATAGAGGTACGGGCCGCTGGCTTCGCGTAAGCGCCACTGGGCGTTGTTGCGGGAACGCTTCTCCTCGAGGATCACGCCGCGCTCCTTGTCGATCTCCTCCGGGTCGCAGGTCACGAAGTGGGAGTAGTCGTGCATGATGAGGATGCAGGTGTCCACGACGGTCGGACGGATCAGCGGGATGTTGTTGAGCAGGTAGATGGTCTGCTCCACGCCCGTGGAGGCGTTGACGTTGCCGCCGAAGGAGGCGCCGATGCTCTCGAGCCAGTTGAGGATCCCCTTGCCGGGGAAGTTCTTCGTGCCGTTGAAGCACATGTGCTCGAGGAAGTGCGCCAGGCCGTCCTGGTCGGGCAGCTCCTGGATGGCGCCGACGTCCGTGGCGAGGTAGAACTCCGCGCGCTGGGCCGGCTTTTCGTTGTGACGGATATAATAGGTGAGGCCGTTGTCGAGTTTGCCGACACGGGTCTCAGGGTCGTTGGGAAGCTGCTGCAGCTGCTGCGCGTTTCCCAAAGCAGCAGCGCTGAAGAGCGCTGCTGCAAGGAAGAAGATCTTTTTCATCGTTTGCATTTGATTACTCTTTCGGATGCAAAGATAATCAAGTTTTACTGAAAAACAATAATTCTTTATTGAATTTTGCGAAAATTTTATTCTTTGCCCGCGAGGCGCTTGTAAGTGCCCAGACGGACCTTCGCAAACTCCTCGGTCTTGGCGAGCAGCTCGCCCGCGCTCTCCGGGAAGAGCTTGTACAGGGAAGCGAAGCGGACCTCACCCTTGAGGAAGTCCTGGAACTTGCTCCAGTCAGGCTCCTTGCTGTCGAGCGTGAACGGGTTCTTGCCCTGCTCCTCGAGGGCCGGGTTGTAGCGGTAGAGGTGCCAGTAGCCGCACTCGACGGCGAGCTTCTCCTCCTTCTGGCTCAGGCCCATGCCCGCCTTCAGGCCGTGGTTGATACACGGGGCGTAGGCGATGATCAGGGACGGGCCGTCGTAGGCTTCGGCTTCCTTGATG